>JBGAIY010000424.1:0-6766 GCA_044225205.1 Myxococcaceae bacterium
GCCGGCGCAAAAGGTTGCCGACGAAGAGCACCCCTCCCACTTCGACCGGAGTCGTCTTGTCGATTTGGGGGTACGCCAACAGCAGCTGGCCCACCCGGCCGCGCGTGTCGAGCGACTCGTAGACCCGCGTCACCCGCGCTTCGTCGACCGCTCGGTCGAGCAGGGTGCCGGCGTCGGGCGTCTTGCGCGCCGGCTTCGCAGCACCCGCGTCGGCGACCCCCGCGTCGGTCAGGCCCGCGTCGAGCGCTTCGAAGACCCCCGCGTCACCGAGCCCGCTGTCGGGCGACGCCACCGCGAGCGCCGTACCAATGAAACACCACCACATGACCGCAGTGTGCCAGAGATGGAGGGAAGTGTGGGTCTGGCGAACAAAACTCCGCGCCGGGCGGCGCCGCGTTTGAGGTAGCTTCGCCCGTCATGACAACACCTGCGTTGTTGTTGCTGTTGCTGTCAGTCGACCCGGCTCGCCCTCGCTTGGGCATTTCTGACTTCAGTGCACCCAAAGAAGCGCAGCCGGTGGCGGCCGCGGCCAACAGCCTCGTCGCCAATGAACTGCAGCGGCTCGGCGCCTTCGAAGTGTCGACCGCCGAGCAAATGCGAACCCTGTTGGGGTACGACCGGCAACAGCAACTGCTGGGGTGCGTCAACGACGCGTGTTCTTCGAGCTTCGCCGCCGCGGTGAGCCAAGACTTTCTGGTGACGGGCCAGCTCACCAAGCTCAAGGGCACGGGCACCGCTTCGAGCTTCAGCCTCGACTTGCAGCTCATCTCGGTGAAGAGCGGCAAGCGCGAGCGGGGTGAAACCGTCACCGGCAAGACCGAGCAAGAGCTGATTTTCAACGTCACCCCCGCGGTCGTGAAGTTGGTGCAGGCCCTGTTGCGCGAGCGGTCGGGCAGCCTGGTGCTCACCTCGAGCGAACCCGCCGCGACGGTGAAGGTCGACGACGCCGTCATCGGCGCGACCCCGCTCGACGGCAAGGCCACGGTCGCGGGCGGGCCCCACATCGTGCGCGTCGAAAAAGACGGGTTCGTCACCTGGCAAAAAGAGGTGCGCGTCGAAGCCGGCGGCGTCGCCGAAGAGGCGGCCCGCTTGGTGCCCAGCCCTGACACCATCGCCGCGTGGGAGTCGAAGCAAACGAAGCTCCGCATTGGCGCGTACGCCGCGACGGGGCTCGGCGTCGCCGGCGTCGCCACCGCGATCATCACCCAGGTGCTCGCCACCCAAGCGTACGGCGACGCGAACAAGGGGTTCGTGCTCTATCGCTCGAAGTTGCTCGCCGGCATCGAAGAAGAAGACGGCAAGAATTACCGCACGCTCGCCGGAGCCGCCAAAGCGCAGATCGCCACCCTGCAAACCGTTTCGTGGATTGGCGTGGGGGCGGCGGCCGCCGGCGCCATTGGGGCCACCGCCCTGTTCTTGGTGTCTGACGACCCAGGCCGGTACCGCGCCTACCGCGAAGTGAAGGTCGCCGTCACCCCGACCAGCGGTGGCGCCTTTGCCGTGCTCTCGGGCGAGTTCTAAAACGTCCGTCAGGGCGGGTCTTCGTCGCGCAGGTGCAGTTTCTCTTCGAGCTCGGCCAGCTTCTCGGGTGGCAGCTTCGCGGCCAAGAGCGCGGCTCGCAGCGCCCCGGCTTTGACGTCGACGACCCGGTGGCTGCACTCGTCGAAGAGCACCGGGTTGGCCTCGTGGGTCACGTTCACTGGGTAGTCTCGGCACGACAGCGGCCGACTCTCGTAGGAGTCACACCGCTTGGTCTGGGGCTCGTAGTGGGAGCAGCGAAACGTGAAGGTGCGAAACCGCGCGTCTTGGCTCACGAATTCGAAGCCGTTGACGACCCGTTGCCACCACAGCGCCGCCGCTCGGAGCGCCGGCCACCGCCAGGTCAGCCGGCCCACCTGCAGGGTCGGCGCCTCGCAGCACCGCCCACACCCGTTGCAGACGCCCGTGAGCCGGTACCGAGGCTTGGGGCCCAGCGCCCGCGCCACGCGAAGGTCGAGCCCCGCCGCCACCCGGCCCAGCCACTTCACGGCTCGCCGAACGGCCCCGTCGCGCATCAGTGAATGGCGGCCCGCAGCGGCAATTCAGCCACCAACCGGGCCTCTCCCTCGAGCAGGGCGTCGAGCCGAGCGTCGACCACCGCTTCGGCTTCGACGGCCTTCGCCAACCGCACGAACAGCTTTTGGTGCCCGTCTTCGCTCTGCGCCAACTCGTCGTAGAGCCTCCGCAGCTCGGGGTCGGCCAGGCCTTCGGCCAAAAGCGCCAGGCGCTCGTGGCTGCGCGCTTCGATGATGCCCGCCACCAACAGCCGGTCGAGGCGCCGCTCCTTCGCTCCCGTTCGAACCAGTACCTGCAAGCCCTTGGCGTAGGGGTCTCCGCCGTCGCGGCTCAAGGTGAGGCCCCGCGTTTCCATCACCTGGAGCACCTTGGCCAAGTGCGCGCTCTCTTCGCGCGCGAGCCGAGCCATGTGCGCCGGCAGCCCCGGCACCTCGGGGTACGACTGCAACAGCGACAAGGCGTTCGCCGCCGCCTTCTTTTCACAGTGCGCATGGTCGATGAGCACCGCGTCGAATTCGCGCAGCGCCAGGGCCAGCCATTCGGGCGCCGTGCGGTTTTTAAGCTGCATGCGACGGCCGTATAGCCCGGCCTCTGGGCGGAGGTCGCGCGAAGACGAAGTTCAGCCGGTGGGCGGGCAAGCCGTGTAGACCTCTCGCATGAAAGCCGCGTCGTTCGTTCTGGTGGCCGCCGCCTCGTGGGCGTCGGAGCCGGTGCACGTGCCCCGTTTCGCCCTCGACGCCCATTCGCACCTCACCATGCGCGGCGCCGCCAAGCCGCTGTTCGTCGGTGAGCCGGGGCTGGGAGCACCCACGACCTCCCCCAGCGCACGGCTCACCAACCAGGTCGACCCCGTGCAGCTGCACGCCGCCGGGGGGCAGCTCGTCGTCGCCGCCCTGTGGCCGCCCTTCAACGTGCGGCCCGGCCGTACGGCCTTTGACGAGGCGCTCCACCAAGTCGACTTGCTCGATGATTTCGTCGCTCGTCACCCCGAGTTCGCCACGGTGCGCGACTCGGCCGCGGTGGCCGCCGTGCTCGCCCAGCACCGCTTGGCCGTACTCGCCCAAGTCGAAGGCGCCGAGGGCCTGACCCGGGTCGACGACGTCGACCGTTGGTACGCCGCGGGGGTGCGCTGCGTCACGCTCGTTCACTTCGTCAGCTCTGGGGTGGGCGGCGCAGCCGCGGGCCAAGTGCAACGCCTCCTGTTCGGCGCTTCGCCCCAAGGGGTCACGGCCGAGGGGCTGTCTGAATTCGGCCGCGCCGTCGTCAACCGAATGCTCGACCTGGGCATCATCATCGACCTCGCGCATGCCTCCGACGCGACCGCGCGCGACGTGCTCGACCTCACCGAGGCCCGCGGGGTGCCCGTCATCGTCTCGCACACCGGGGCCCGCGCGCTCCTCCCGCTCGAACGAAACGTGAGCGACGCGCTGGCCCAGCGCATCGCCGCGCACGGTGGCCTCATCGGCGTCAACCTCAACACAGGCCAAACGTCGACCCCGCCCGAATTCGAAACCCCCAATCACCACCGCGGCACGTGCGACGACGTCGCCGCCCACTGGGTGCACTTGGCGTCGGTCGTGCCCGCCACCTCGCTGATGCTGGGCAGCGACTCCAACGGCCTCATCGGCCGAGCGGGGCCGGGCGGCGCCTGCCCGGGTGGCCTCGCCAACACCGCGACGTGGCCCCAGTTGTGGGCCGCGCTCGTCGCGCGCGGAGTGCCCCGCGAGGCGCTCGACGGCATGGGCGACGCCTTCGTCGAGCTGTGGCGCCGAGTCGAACGCGGCGCCGACCCCCGGGCCCAGGCCCACGCTCGGGCCCGGCTCCGTGAAGCCCCACCGTCACTCTTTGACGTCGGCCGGTGGTAGCGGCTGGGCCACCCGCCGCAGCGCCGACGTGTCGAACCCTCGGGCATGGAGCTTGGCCACCAGCTCGGCGTAGAGCGCCTCGTCGACCACCCGACTGCGGCTGAGCACCCAGCACGTCGTCTTCTTCGGGTTGCCCACCAGCGCCCACTGCGCGTCGGGCCCCACCTCGAGCCACCACAAGTCACCCGAAAATGGCCAAAAGAACTGCACCTTCCACTTGGTGGGGTCTTGCGGGTTCGGCACCCACGCCTTGCCCTCGGCCACGCTCGTCGGGCCCTCGAGCGTGTCTTTGCGGCACCGGTTGACGACCCGCCACGCTCCGTCAGGCTGCCTCGTGTAGGTCGATTCGGTGGCCACACAGCCGCGTTGAAAGAAGGTGTCGAAGCGTGCCCACTCGTACCAGGTGCCGGCGACCCGGCTGGGCTCGAATGGCCCTGGAGCGGTCGCCACCGCTTGGCCCGCCACCAGCAACGCCGCGACCCACGCCACGACGCTCACGCCGCCACCGAACTTCGGAGGGTCTCGAAATAGTACTTTCGAAACTGCAGCGTTGCGCGGTCGGTGCGCACACTCAGTTCCTCCGCCGCCGGGGGTATTTCGAGCGGGTACGAAGACTCGACGACCGCGCGGTCTTCATTGACGATTCGGCGGTTGCTCAACGCGAAGAACGGGTTCAACAACCGCGAAGTCGCGAAGCTGCGAGAACCCACCACGATCATTCGCACCGAGTCGGCCGTCATGGGCACGCAGATGGCGTGCATGCGAAACACCTGATTCGGTATGGGTATGTTCAGCACCATCATGTTCGGCTTGTAGAAGTCGAGCCAAGCGGCTTCTTCGCGGTCGTCGAGCCGCGCCGTCGTGCGCCCGCCGTACGGCGTGTCGTGCCACTCGATTTCCATTCGCGAATCGGCCTTGAGGTACCTGCGGGTGAAGCGCCCAATGGTCTTGCGGTGCACGAACGGCACGTGCGGCGAGTCGAGCATGTTTTCCATCGCTCGGGTCCAGTGGGCGTGCCACTCGGTCTGCAAATAGGTGCGCGCCAGGTCGGTGCGAGCCAGCGAATCGGGTACCACGGGCTCGCTCGGAGCCTGGGCCACCGCGGCCGTGTACACCCAAATGAGCCCGTTGATTTCGCGCGTCGGCAGCGCCCGGGCGAACAGGCGCTCTCGCTTCGCGTCGGGGTTGAGCGGCACGTGCGTCGCCTGGCCCGCCCCGTCGAACTGCCAGGCGTGAAAGGGGCACTCGAGGCAGCCCGTCTCGGTCACCCGGCCCAGCGACAGCCGCACCCCGCGGTGCGGGCACCGGTCGAAGAGCGTCGCCACCTGACCGTCGCGCCCACGAAACATCACCAGCCGCTCGCCACCCAACCAGAGCGAAACCGGCTTCTGCTTGACCTGCTTCGACAACAGCGCGGGTGACCATACGTTGGCAAAACCCTGAAAGGACATGGCTTTCTCGAGTGAACGACTCAGGGGCGAGCCGTGGTGGAGGCTCTACGAATCAGCCCGCAGGCCGTTTCACCAGCTCGAACTTACAACCACCACACTTCCATCGGTTCGGTCGTCAGCGGGTTGGTGACCAGCGCATCGAGCGCGGGCACGTATTGCCACCGATGAAAGTCTTCGTCTGATTCGCCGTAGCGCCGAACGTAGCGACTCGTGCCCGTGAAGCTCCGGCGAGCCACGCTCCACGGGTTGGTGAGCGGGTCGGTCGCCGGCGGCGTGACCTCGAACACGCCCGTTGGGGGCACCGTGCGGGTGTCGACGAAGACGAAGGTGTCGGTGGCCGAGCGGTAATGCCACGGGGTCGAGACCATGGTGGTGGGCAGTGGCTCGCCAGAGGTCTTGAGCTCGACCCAGGCGGCCGTCGGGTCACCCGCCGCCAGCACGACCATCACGTTCGGAGCCGCCATCATGATTCCTCCGATGTAGAGGTCGCGAACGGGGTCATAGACGCCGCACGGCGTTGGCACGTTCGACCACCCGCGATTGGGCGAGGGCTGCGTGCCCTCGACCCACGACGTCGTCGGCGAAGCCGCGTAGTCGATTTCGTTCCAATTGCCCGCGTAGCCGAACCGACGAATCAGGTGGCGTTTCGTGTCTTTCACCGTCACCGGTGAGACCCCGAAAATCTGGCCTTGCCCACCGAACCGAGACCAACTGTTCGTGACGAGGTTGAAGCGATGCGCCTGTTTGATGCCAATGGCGAGTTGACCCGTTGCGCCGCCTTGGGTCTTGATGATGGCGGGCCCTCCGGGTTCGTCGCTGTCGATGCCGATGAGCGAGTTGTACCCATGGTCTGACACCACGTGCGTGCCCGCGAAGTTCTCGCCGTACGTCGTATCGAATTCGTTGTTCAACTGGGGGAAGAGCACCGTGGGCGCCTGCACTTCTGACCACTGCTTGTTTCGAAAGGAGTACGCCAACACCCCGTCGTAGCCGGTGTCGCCATGGCCTCCTCCGTGAACGACGTACAGGGCGTCGACGATTTGGCCCCCGTCGTTCTTGATGAGCGAGAGCGCCGCCGTGCCCCACGCCGCGACCACCTTGGGCAGTTGAAAGCGTTTGTCGGGGTCAGGGCCGACCGCGGTTTCCAAGGTGCTCGTGCCCAGCCAGGTGATGGTGCCGCTCGAGCCCCGATCTCCCGCCAGTACCTCCGCGAGTGAACCGGTCGGGTTCGAACCGCCACCATCTGGGCGACCAGCATCCGTGCGCCCCGCATCAGCACCACCGGCGTCAGCACCACCGGCATCAGCACCACCGGCATCTGCACCGCCGGCATCTGTACCGCCGGCATCTGTACCGCCGCCCACGCCAGCGTCTGCCCCGGCGTCGAGGTTTGGC
>JBGAIY010000425.1:0-6664 GCA_044225205.1 Myxococcaceae bacterium
CTCTTCACGACCGTGACTTCGAGGCGCGCGAGGGCGGCCTGGGCGTCGAGCGAGACGGGTATTTTTGAAGGTGCGTTGTGCACGAGCGCCCGCCCCAGCTCTTCGCGAATGCGCTCGAAGGGCACCAAGAGCACGCGGTTTTCGCTCTGGCGCAGGGCCTTGAGCCGTTCGCGGTACGCACCCCGCGAGGTCTCGCCGCGCTCGAGAGAAATGAGGCCTTGTTCGTCTTGCACCAGGGCTTCGTACACTTCGACGCCGCCGCCACGCAGGGGCCGGGCGAAGAGCACGCCCCGCTCGCCGTTGCCGACGACGGTGGTGAGTACGCCCAAGAGCCCGTCGTCGCTCGCCGGGGTCGGGGCCGCCGGCACGGGTTCGGGCGCAGGCGGAGCGACGTCGCCGGTCGCGACGCCGACCGAGCGCAGCTGGTAGAGCGCTTTTTTCGCCAAGCGGGCGTGCACCTTCGACGACGAGGTGCTGAGCGCGAGTGGCAGTTCGGTTCGCTTCGCTTGCACCCAGGCCGCCAACACCACGGCGGCCTGTGGCGCTGCGAGTGACTCGACTTGAGCGACTGACATTGAGAGCGGGTCGGCCATGTGCACCTGGGGGTTAGCGTTTGCGTACCAAGAACCAGTCGCCCGACTGCCCGGCGATTTCGACTTCGGTGTCGAAGAGGGGGCCGAACAGCTGCCGGGGGTGTACGCCCCGCACGACGAAGTGATCGTACGCGCGGCCCTGGGTCTGCCAATTCATTTGTTCGGGGTGCCACTCGCTGGCGAACGTGGGCGGTGACTCGCCGCGGTACATGAGCGGCGAATGGGGCGTCAGCGCGAAACTGAAATTGGTGAGCCCGCCGCGAAGCCGGGCGAGCACCGTCGACGCGTGCAGAAACACCGGGTACGGCGAGGCCGGTGACCCGGTCGCGAAGACCAGGCCCATGACGCGCGGTTTGGCTTTCGCGAATTCGGCGAGCGCTTCGAGGTGCTTTTCGTCTTCGTCGAACGCCCGAAATGCCTGCGCGAGCGGCACGGCGGTCATCGCTGCGACGCCGACGCCGGCCCACACGAGCAGCTTGTGCCAGTTCACGGCGAAGGCGGCCGGCACGCACGCCACCAGCAACGCCGCCGCCAGGTGCGCGTAGCGGGTGTTGAGGTAGTACATGTAGCCGCGAATATCGAACGGGAGCGCGAAGAAGAGAATGACGGCGAGCGCCGCCAAACCCGGCAGCCGAAACCTCGCGAGCGTGGCTTCTTCGCCCGAATGACTCGCGAAACCGGCGACGGCGACGAAGCCTCCGAGCGCGACGAGCCCAGCGACGGGGGGGCTGGCCAGGCGAGTGGCCCAGAGCAGAACGACGCCGCCCACGACTCCGGCCATGATCAGCTGACTGCGCTTGGGCGCCATGACGACCGCGGCCAGCAGCGCCAAGCCGGCGAGGCCGAACGCGACTTTGACGGCGAGCTGGTCGTCGCCCGAGGGCACCATGCCGGCGAGCTTGGGCAGAAATTCGTCTCGGTTCTGTTCGAACGTTTTCCACGCGAGGTTCTGTGGCGAGAGCATGGGGCCCCACGACTTCCACGGTTGGCCGGGCGCGATTTCGGCCGGCTGGCCGACCCGCAGCCCCACCCAGGCCACGAAGAGCCCCACTCCCGGCAACACCCCCAACAACGCGGGTACCCGGGCCCGCCAGGCCCGCGGGCCTTCAGGGGGCGTCGTCAGCAACAGCAACAAGGGCAACGCCACGCCGAGCCACGCGAAGACCTGCACGTGAAAGAGCAACACCGCGACCAAGCTCGCCGCCAAAGCGCCTGCCCACCGCTTGCGGTTGGGCGGGTCTTCGAGCGCGCGAACGAAGAAGCCACAGGTGAGAAACGCGAGCGGCAAGGCGCTGCAGTAGTTCACGAAGCCCCAGGCGAAGCTGTCGCCGTAGGCGAACGGCACCGCCAGCAGCGCCGGCCAGGTGGGCCGCTTCAGGCTCTTGAGCAGAAACGCGAGGGAGGCCGGCAGCCCGGCGACATACGCGGTGAGAAACAGCGTGTTCGCCAGCTCCAAGGGCATGAGCCAGTTGAGCGTCGAGACGACGTAGTAGTACCCAAGGTACGGGGTCAGCACCGGTCGACGGGCAAAAACCTCGGGAAATAAGGTGGTTGCGTCGTCAAGGCGGTGCAAAACCGAAATGAGGTGAAGGTGCTGGGGCAGGTCGACCAAGGGCAGCGCGTGCGACACCCACAAGGGGCTGACTGCGCAAAGCAGGGCAATGCCCCAGGCGACGTGCTCGAGCTTCGGTGGTCTCACTGAAAGCCGCGCACCATGGTTCGACCGGTGGCGCTTGGCAAGCAGTTGTGGGCTGGAGTAGGAGGCCGGTGTCGAACGAGCGCCAAGGGGCCAGCCATGCACACCTCAGTCATCAAATCAGTTGCGGTGGGGGCGCTGTTCTCGGCGTCAATGGCGTTCGGCGCGGTGGTCGAGAAGAACGACCCGTTGGCGGTGTTGCCCGAGGCGGCGTCGCCGCACGCGACCTGCAAGTGCAAGGGCCAGTCAGACTGCACGTGCCCCAAGGGGCAGTGCAAGTGCAAGTCGTGCGGCCACGGCGTCAAGCGGGTGATCATCGAGTCGCTCAAAGGCGCTCAAGAGAACACCCAGCTGCCCGACACCGCTCGCTCTGACGACGCGCGCGGCGGCGTGCTGATCTAAAATTTCTCCAAACGTGTTCGCGCGGCTCACGGGGCCTCGCACTTCCACACCAGAAATGGGCCGGCTTTGACGCGTTCGAACCGAATCAACCCGGCTCGGGTGACGGCGTCGCGCAGCTCGTTTTCGCTTCGCGGGGCGAGGCCGGCGGTCTGCCGCAAGGGCTTCACGTCGACCGGCTTGGCGTAGGTGCTGGCGATGAAGCGGCCCTGCGGCTTGAGCGTTCGGGCGACCTCTTTGAGCAGCGGGTCGATGTCGGCCACGAAATGCACGATGCCGGTGGCCACGGTGGCGCTGAGCGAATGGTCGAGAAACGGCAGGGGCGGCACTTCGGCGCGCACGAAGTCGGCGCCGACGGCGTTTTCGCGCGCGAGTTCCATCGCTTCTTCGATCATGGGGCGCGACAGGTCGACCCCCACCACCCTCGCTTCAGGAAAGTCGCGCGCGAGTCGTCGCAGAAAGGCCCCCGAGCCGCAGCCGAGGTCGGCGACGGTGCCACGCACTTTGCCCAACATGGTCTTGGTGGTTTGGTATTCGGCCTCGCGGTCGACCATGCTGCGCGAGAGCACGGTGTCGACCACGGGGCGCAAGTAGCGGTCCCAGGAGCGGGCGACCCAGGGCAGGTCGAGTGCTTGCTGCAGCGGTGACACGTCGCCCCGCTCGCTGACGAAGTCGATCAGCCCCTCGTTGACCGGAAAGCGGCTCGAACAGCCCAAGCAGCGCACGGGCCCGAAAATGAGCGCGGGCTCGCTCACGTCGGCTTCGGGTATGAGGCTGCCTGCCAGGCACTTGGGGCAGCGCACCGCGTCGAGCGTCGACCGTCGCATGTCAGGCGGCGTCGTCTTGGTGAGAAATCAGCACGGGCCACCCGCGGGCCATGGCTTCACGAAAGAAGGTCGACAGCGCTTCTCGTGCGCCGTTGACTTCGGCTTGCTTGGGGTCGACCAGGTGCGACTCACCCGTGCTCCGCGCGGGGTCGAGGTCGAGCGTGCGGCCGCAGCGCTCGCACTTGATCGCGACGGGTCGCATGAGCGACGCCGGCACCGCGTACCGGGTACCGCATTCGCACCGCCATACTTTCGCGCGCTCACCGGCTTCGCGCTGGCTGAAGACGAGCAACTGGTCGGCCGTGCGCAACAGCGCCGGCAAGTCGTTCGGCGGTTTGGCGAAGGTGACGGCCGCCTTGCCCGCCACCGTCTCTCGAGCGTGCTCGTAGAGCTTGTGACCGCGGTATTCGACCCCGGCCAACGCCTGCTGCATCAAGTCGTCGGGCACTTCGAGCGTGGGTCGCAGCGGTTCTTCGGGCGGCGGCGTGGCCTCGCCTTTCTTGGGCTCCAGCAACTGCCACGCGGGCACTGAATAGAATCGCAACATCGTCAGCTCCACTCGAGCATCAACTTCAACGGTTTGAGGGCGGCTTCGCCCAAGCCGGGGGGCATCTCCAACTTCGGCGTTCGGTCTTTCATGCAGCGGTACAGCTTTTCGAGCGTGTTGAGGCGCATGTGCGGGCATTCGTTGCATGCGCAACCATTGTCGGGCGGAGCGGGAATGAAGGTCTTGGCCGGCGCCCGCAGCTGCATCTGGTGAAGAATGCCGGCCTCGGTCACGACGATGAACTTCGTCGCCGCGTTCGACACCGCGAAGTCGAGCAACTGTTTCGTCGAACCAATGAAGTCGGCGTGGGCGAGCACCGGGGCTTCGCATTCGGGGTGGGCAATGACGAGCGCGTCGGGGTGTTCGACCTTCAGTTGCACCAGTTTCTTTTCGCTGAAAATTTCGTGCACCATGCAGCTGCCTGGCCACAACACCATGTCGCGGCCGGTTTGCTTGGCCACGTAGCGACCCAGGTGCTGGTCGGGCGCGAAGACGATGGGGCGGTCTTTCGGTATTTTCGAGACGATCTTGACCGCGTTCGAGCTGGTGACGATGACGTCGCTCATGGCTTTGACCGCCGCCGACGAGTTCACGTAGGTCACGACGAAGTGGTCGGGGTACTTCTTGGTGAATTCCTTGAACCGGTCAGGAGGGCAGCGGTCTGACAGCGAGCAGCCCGCCGCCAAGTCGGGCAGCAGCACCAGCTTCTGCGGGTTCAAGATTTTGGCCGTCTCGGCCATGAAGTGCACGCCGCAAAAGACGATGACGTCGGCTTTGGTTTTCTCGGCTTGTTGGGCCAGCGCGAGCGAGTCACCGACGAAGTCGGCGACGTCTTGAATTTCACTCTCTTGGTAGTAGTGCGCCAGAATGACCGCGTTGAGGTCTTTCTTGAGCCGAACAATTTCGCTCTCGAAGTCGATGCCCATGGCCTTGGTCTAACGCGCTTGGTCGGTAAAAAATGGTGAAAACGGTCGAAGCGAAACGGCTACTCGGCCGCCTCTTCTACCAAGAGTTGGTAACTGTCTTGAAAGTTGGCCTCGCGGTTTTTCGCGTCGCGCACTTCGAAGACGTACTGCCCAGGTTCAGCCGAATACCGAATCGTTTCGGTTTTTTCGCCCTTGGCGCCGTCGCTGGTTTGCACGAGCGTCAGCTTGCCGTCGGCTTCGACGCGGTGGAGGTACAGCCCCACGTCGACCTTCAAAATGCCCAGCAATGTCGCGGTGATGGCCGTTTTGACCGGCTTGTCGCGGAGGTCGAGCGAGAAGGAGTCGACGTCTTTTTTGGGAAAGACGGTACCCCGAATGGGCTTGCCCAGGGTGAGGGTGGTGGCTTGGGCGGCGGCGTTGTTGGGTTCTCGTTCTTCGCTGCCGTCGTCGGGGGCGACTTGCGCTGACAGCTTGTACGGTTGGTCGGCGTTTTCGTCGTCGCGCACCCACTTGCCGTCGACCTTCTTGGCCGGAGTTTCAACCCTGATGAGGCACGACCCACTGCAGAACACGTCGTTGAGCTGCTCGGGTTCTTTGAGGCCCCCCTCGTTGGCGCGCAGCACCACTTCTTCGGGCTTGCCGTCGACCGCGCGAACGACCGACAGCACGAGGTCGAGCTTTTCGACGCCGGTGAGCTGCAAGCGCGCAATCGACGGGCCTTCGGTGACGAGGCGGTAGTAGTCGACGTCGCCCTTCGGTGAAATGAACCCGAGCCGAGCGCTGTTGGCCGGCAGGTCGGTGGCTTTCGCGGGTTCGTCGTTGGGCTCGAGCTCGGTGCTGCCGTTGGTCTCTTCGGGAGCGACGGTGAGGGTGTAGTAGGTGCTCGCGCTGAACCCCTTTTTGCCGGTCGGCTTCACCGTCACGTACAGCACCCGGTCGTTCGCCCGCACGCCAATGTTGCGAAGCGACAGACCGGCGCCTTCGGCCGACTTCGCCGAGAACAGCACGGCCTCGGCTTCGGTGAGCAGCTGCAGTTCGTACGCGACCCCGTCAATGGGCGAAATGTCGATGCGCAGGGCCAGGCGCTTTTCGGGTACGGCCCCCGCGTCGAACGCGCCCGCGTCGGCCAGGGCTTCGGCGACCCCGGCGTCGGCGTCGACGTCGTTTGCGTCGCCGGCGGCGAGGTCGGTCGCCCCTGCGTCGGGCGCGTCGGCCGCCAATTCAAAGCGAAACCAGTCTTGGTCTTGCCCGTGGGCGACGAAGCCCGAAACGGCTTGGCCGAGCGGCACGTTGGTGGCGTCGACTTTGCGATCGTTGGGCTCGAGCTCGAAACCCGGGCTTCGGTCATGAAATTGGGCGGTGAGCACGTAAGCGCCGCCCGTGCCTTTCTTGAGCCCCACCACGCGCACGAAGACTCGCCCCGACACGTCGAGGTTGGGGTAGCGCTCGGCGGCGCCCACCCCGGCGGCGTTCACGGCGGTCAACACCGCGCGTGTCTCGTCGACCACTTCGAGGGCGACGTCGGCGCCCGGAGGGCAGCTGACCGTGAGGTCGACGGTCTTGGGCAGGGGCGCCTTGAGCACGTACCAGTCTTCGTCGGCTTTGGCGGGGTCGGCCGAGAGGTTCGCTTCGACGAGGCTCGAGCGTTCGAGGGCGAGCGCGGTGGCGGGCCCGTC
>JBGAIY010000426.1:0-8238 GCA_044225205.1 Myxococcaceae bacterium
CCGGTCGCAGGCCGAGCCAAGCAGCCGCAGCCGGCGGCCGAGTTCGAGCCGAAAGTCTGAGGTCTGCAACGTCACGCCGCCCAGCTTCACGACGAGTGGGTCGCTCGCGATGTTGTTCGAGCCGGTGAGAGAGAAGACGCAGGCCTGCGTCGCGGAGACAGCGTCGGTCAGCCGCTTCGACACTTGGGTCAACACCGCGGCGTTCGTCGCCAGGTAGTACCGCTGCGCGCATTTCTGGGTCGACAGGTCGCACGCAGTGCCTTCGGCGCACTCGGCGTCGCTGGTGCAAACGGGCGGCAGGTCGATGTTCATTTGCGACAAGAGCCCAGGGGCCGAGCGAAGGCCGTCGGGCGTATCACCGGTACCGGTGCCGACGACCAACAAGCGAAACGACGCGGCACTCAGCCGGGCCGAAGCCGCGAGCAGGCCTTGGTCGTCGAGGCACCCGAGGGTGCAATAGCTCAGGGAGCAAGCGGAGATGGTGCAGCGACATGCTGCGGGCGCGGCGCAGGTGTTGGGGTTCTCGGGGTTGCAGTTGGGCACGCCGTCGGTCACGAGCACCACGTACGTGTCGGTGAGTTCGTTGGCGCTCACCGTGTCGACCAGAAAGTTGAGCGCGGCCGCCGTCGGCGTGCCCCCTTTGTTGACGTGCGCGCGCCATTCGTCGGCGACGTCGTGAATCGACGTTTTCCACGAGAGCGACGAGGGGCCGCCGCAGAGGTTGCCTTGGCTGGTGTCGGGGTACAGGAGCGCCGCGTGCTGGCTCGACCCGAGCGATTGTTGTTCGAGCCAGTCGACCAACCAGGCTTTTCGCGTCGGGCAGTCGACGGGGCACGGCGCCGTCGCCGGCCCGCAGGAGCCGCACGACGCGGCGGCCGGTTCGTGGGGCGTTTCCATCGACCCTGAGTTGTCGAGCACCCAGACGACCCGAGCGGGTGCGGCCTCGGTAACGGTCAGTGGCACCGCCTGCCGGCCGACCAAAGGCTCGAGCGTCGTTGATACGCAGGCGCAGAACAGCCCCCCAACCGCCGCGACGACAGAGCGAAGACGCATCATGAACAGCTCCTGAATGAAATGAGTGCGGCCCAGATGCGCTGGGCGCAAGCGGCGGCTCATTGAAACAGCACTCCGGCCGACAGGGTCACCAGGGGCTCGGTGACCGAGCGGTCGCCCTCGGGCAGCCGCAATATCGGGCGAGGTATCGTCCACGACGTGGTGACCCGGGTGAAGACGCTCAGCGAATTGGCGACTTCATAGTCGGCCGCGACGCCCAGCAAGGCCGCGAAGGCGAGGCCCGCGGCGAAGTTGCCCAAAAACGCGCCCGAATCGGCCGAGCCTTGAGAAAACAGGGCCACCCCACCGGGGCCCGCGAGCACGCGTACGTTGAGTCTGGGCGTCGGGCTGAAACGTCGGGCGACCGTCAGGCCCACGAGCACGAGGGTCAAGTCGACGCTGCCCCCGCTGACACGCAGCTTCGAAAAGGTGAGCCCGCCTTGCGCGAGCGCCCCGACTTCCCACGCGTCGATGATGCGGGCCACGTGCGCGCCCAGGCCGGCGGTCACGCCGAAGGTGGGTTCGATGAACGCCGACACGGCGACCCCGCCGTACCACTGGCTCGCTGCGGGCGGCGGCACCGGGGCCGGCCCGTCGTGGGGCATGTCGGTGTCGAGAAACGGCTCGCCCGCCGACTCGTCGGGGGCCGCTCTCGACGCCTCGGCCGCGAGCACCATGGCGCGAATGAACTCGCTGAGTTTGACGGCCAGCACTTCGCGCCCGCTCTCGGCAAATTCGCGGTCGACGGTCATCGCCGCGGCCAAGGCCTCGACGTGCGCCTTGAGTGCGAGGGGCGACTTCGACGGGGTCGGCGCGCAGGCCAGCGTCACCGCCGCCGCGTCGCTGGGGCGAGGGTCGGGGTGCACCGAAAACGAGGCTTCGGCGAGTTCGGCTTGAACGGCCGTGACGAGGGCTTTGTCGCAGGGGCCGGCGACGCCCAGCGAGAGGCCGCGGGGCGCGGGCGGCGCACCGACCTGAGCGACGGCGACCAACCACAACCACGTCACGGGTCGAGCACCGCCCGGGCGCGCGCCGCCGACGCCCCGAGTGGAAAATGCTCGAGGTATTCGCGGGCGAGGCGCTGGGTGCGCTCTGGGCTCCGTTGACCTCGGAGAGCACCTCGAACAACCGGCTCCACGCCCTTCGCCGAGCGCTCCCGCCGGGGCCAGGTGCACCGACGTTCGAAGGCACGGGCGGCGAGCGCCCGGTGGCCCTTTTGGGCTTCGATGCGGCCCAACAGAAACGCGGCCTCGGCGCGCTGGGGCCCTTCTCGTTCGATGCACCGTTGCAGCAAGGGCACGGCGTCGTCGGTCGCTTGGGCCAAGCGGGCCGACGAAGCCAGCGCCATCAGGTCGGAGGCCGACAGCGCGTCGACCCGTGACACCACGTGCTGCTCCTTCGCTGTCGCCCAAGCGAGTGCGTAGTCGCCGCGGTCGAACGCCGACCGCCACGACGGTGGCTCGACGGCAGCGGGCGCGGGCGCGGGCGCGGCGGGAGCCTTCGTCACTCGGGGGCTCGGAGGTGGACGAACGGGCGCGGCCGGTTCGACGACGACCACGTCAGGCTCGGGCGCGGAGCCTGGTCGGCTTCAGCGTGCCCGTCACGAGGCGCCGCGGCTGCGTCGCCCGCAGCGAGGCTGCTCGGGCTCAGCCAGGTTTCGCCGGCGACCACCCGGTGAACCACCGCGTCGGGGCCGACGACTTCGACGACGCCCTGGCTGACCCCGACCTCGACCCGTTCTTGGGCGAAGGCGACGTGGAGCACCGTGCCCACGACGCGAATTTCATGCTGACCGGCGTGCACCCGCCAGGTGCGGCCCGTGCCGTGCGTCACGTTCAGGTCGAGCCGGCCCTGGGCCAGCTCGAACTCGACGTGTTTCGAGTCGAGGGCCGACAGGCGCACGGTGGTGCGCGGGCCGACGGTGGCTTCGCTCTGTTCGTGAAAGCGCCACGTGGTCGGGGCCTGGGCGACGACACCGGCGGAGATCGCGCCGCCCACCGGGTCGACCGCGAGGGGCGCTTCTCGGCGGAGCACCAGGGCGCCGACGGCCAACGCGAACCCAGCGCTGAGGGCGAAGGCCGCGGCGAGCCGCAGCACCGGCAGCGGGCGGGCCTGGGTGCGCGCGAGCACCTTGGCCCGTTGAGCCGCCCGGCGCTCAGCCGAAGGGCCGGCTTCTTCGAGAGTGCGGCGCAGTTCTGGCCAATTCGGCGCGCTCATTTACGCACCTCCTAACAAGGTTTCGAGCTTGGCCTCGGCTCGAACCAACCGACGTTTGATGGTGGCGAGCGAGCAATTCATCGCCGCGGCGACTTCGGTCAATTCGTACTCTTCGACGTGCCGAAGCACGACGATGACCCGGTCGTCTCCCGACAGGCGCCCCAGCGCGCGGTAAACGTCACGGGCACGCTCACGCTGCGCGGCGTCTCCGACCCGCAAGTCGGGCGCGGCGAGGGCTTCGGGCTCACCTCCGGTGAAGAGCCGACGCCAGCGCCGGCGCCGCAATTCGAGGCGCACCACGTTGATGGTGACGGTGCGCACCCACCCCTTGAGCGCGTGGGCCGAACGCACCGAGCCGACCTGGCGAAACATCGCCTCGAAGGCCGTGCTGACCAAGTCGTCGTGGTCGACGTCGGCTCCGAGCAAGGCCCAGACGAGTTGATTCACCTGGCGCTCGTACCGGTCGAAGAATTGAGCGGCGGCGCCCGGCGCCTTGGCGCGAAGCCGCCCCAGCAGCGACTCGAGCGAGTCGAGTTCGCTCGGGTCGAGGCTCACCAAATGACTGGTCTGGGTGGCGATGCGCATTGATGGAACTCTGTGATACCCGACCACAGCCCAACGGCTCACCAAGGCCAAATCAACATGTCATTTCAATGACTTACGAAGGCCAAATCACTTCTCGTAGCACAACAGCCGCAAGCTGCTGGCGCAGTTGGAGACGCCGGCGCCGCCCGTCATCAGTTGGTACCAGCCCCAGGTCGGGTCGACGGCACTGATCGCACCAATTCGACCATAGTCGGCCGACTGCGCAGACGACCACCCGTTGCACGTGTAGTCGGTGCCACCGACCCAGAGCATGGTGGCCTCCCGTGGCTTGACGGGCACAGAGGCCGCGCCCGAAGAGTACCCGGAGTTCAACCGCGAGCCTTTGACGTCGGTCACAAGCGGGGCGACGAAAGCCCGGTTGACGACGAGTTCTCGGCCTTCGAGCGAGCAGTAGAGACCGGTGCTGAGCATGCTGAGCGCACTGGTGCCGTTCGACAGCGCAGCCGCCCAAGTGCCACCCAGCCCGGCTTCGGTGGCGTCGGCCTGACAGAGCTCGTCTGCGGTGGTGGACGTGGCCAGGTGGCCGGTCGTGGTGCGTGCGCTCAAGAACAGGCGCTTGTCACTGGCGAGGCGGCGCTGATTTCGTGAGCGACAGGAGTGTCCACTTGGCGCCGGTCGACCAGGTCAAGACGGTCGAGTTCTGGGTGTTGGCGGTCGACGCCGCTTCGTGGCGAACCCAGACGACGAGGCCGGGCCCCGCGTCGGCGACGCCGGGCGCCCACGTGACGCCATTGTCGACCGAAGCCTCGCAGTTGGTGCACACCGCCGAAACGCGGGTACCGGCGTCGAGCGCGCTTGAAAAAAACACGCGGGCTCGACCAGAGGCCAGCGCCCCCGCGTCGGCCTCGGGCACTCGGTGCAAGGTGAGGTTCGACGACGGCAGCACGCCGTCGAGAATATGGGTCGCGTCGACCAGCCGGGCTGTGCTCGCGACCGAAAAGGGAGCCCAGGTCGTACCGTCAGCCCCCACGACGCACAGGGTGTACGTCGCGTCGACGATGTCGACGACCGAATCGGTGATGGGGGTGGTGAGCGGCGCCTCGGCCGAGTAGCCAGCGGGGTCAGCACACTCGGCGGCGGTGGCGACGACCTTCGAACGGTAGCGCGTCAGCCCCGTGCCACCGACGGTGACGTTCAACCGGCTGAGCGACGAGACGTCGATGGTCGCGGGCACGGTGGCCAACGCCAACACGCCGAGGGTCATGACGAAGGTGCTCTCGCCTCCGGTGTTGCGGGCGCGGAGGGTGTGGGTCAGCTGGCCGCCGCCACCGTTGGGGTGCCCTCGATGCCGCCGTTCGCCGCGACGGTGAGCCCGTTGGGCAGGCGGGGCGAGACTGAAAAATGAATCGACCTGCCGGTGACCGAGGGCGTGCCGACGTGCAGGGCACCCCTTTGAAGCAGCTCAACGACACGGTCGGGTAGGTCAGGCCGGTCGGAGGCTCGTCGACCACCGAGACGGTGATGAGCGCGTTCGAGACGCCGCCCGCGTTTTCGGCGGTGAAGGTGAAGAGCGAGGCCGCGGCCAACACCGTCGGCACGCCTGACACGACTCCCGTCGCCGGGTCGAGCGACAGGCCGAGCGGCAGCGACGGCGACACAGAAAACGAGCGAATGGCCCCGCCGACCGCGGTCGGAGGCCCGAACGAACAGGCGCGCCCCATGGTGCACGCGAGGCTGCTCGACGGGTACGCGAGCCCTGCTGGAGGCCGCTGGCGAACTTCAATGGACAACGTCGTCGAAGCCGACCCCGCTGAATTCGCGACCCGCACCTCGAAGTCGCTGCGCGCGGCTGGCACGCTCGCCGTTCCAGAAATCGCTCCACTCGAAGGGTCGAGCGCGAGCCCGTCGGGCAGGCCGGGTGACACGCTGAAGGTGCCTCGCCCGCCGCGCACCGTCGGCGCATTGGCCGAACACGAGTCGCCCACCAAACAACTGAGGTTCGCGCTCGAGTAGGCTACCGACGTGGGAGCAAATGGGCCCTGCCCCCCGTCACCACCCACCAGGCCCCCATCGACGCCCGAGCCAGCGTCAACGCGGCCCGGGGCGCCCGCGTCGGCGTCGGTCAACCCGCCGTCGATGACCGCGGCCGGTGAGCCACAGGCCAGCGGCCACACCGCGAGACACCACAACCACCATCGAGACACAGCCGTCGGAGAAGAAGAGCGATTCATGGGCAGACGTGTGTCAAACACCCACAACGACGCGATGGTTCCTCGCGTCTGGGCAGTGTCAAAAGGCTGGCGCGCCTGACCGTGGGCGACCGGTTACAGAATGCGAGTGGGCACGGAGTTGATACTCGGCATCGACCTGGGGACGACGTTTTCGACCGCGGCGACCGTCATCGACGGCAAGTTTCAGTACGCGCTCGACGCTCGTGGCGAGGCGTGCGTACCGAGTGTGGTGCATTTTCCCAAGGTGGGGGCTCCGGTGGTGGGCGTGGAGGCCGACCGAATGCGGGCGAGCGACCCGGTCAACACGGTCTTCGGCATCAAGCGGGTCATCGCCCGGGCCATCGACTCTCCGCCCGCCCGGCTGCTCGACGCGGCGTCGGCGTTTCGAATGAAGGGCTTGGGCACGCAAGAAGTGACGGTGCAGACGCGCACGGGGGAGTACTCCGCGAGCGAGGTGGCCTCGCTCATCGTCAGGCACCTCAAAGAACGAGCCGAAGCCCGCTTCGCCCGGCCCTTCAGCCGCGCGGTGATGACGGTGCCCGTGGCTGCGACCGAGCAGGTGCGAGAGGCCATGGTGCGCATCGGTCGCATGGCGGGCCTCGACGTCGAACGCGTCATCACCGAGCCGGTCGCGGGGGCGTTGGCGCGCGGGTTGGGCGGAGCGAGCGCGTCACCCCAGCCGATGCTCGTGTACGACTTCGGCGGCGGCACGCTCGACGCGAGCGTGGTGCAGCGCGAAGGAGAAGCGATTCGGGTGTTGGCGGCGGGCGGCGACGACTGTTTGGGCGGAGACGACTTCGACACCGCGTTCGCGAAGTGGGTCGGCGCGGGCGTGTGGGGGCAATTTCAGGTCGACGTCACCAAAGACGTGATTCTGGCCGACCGCATTCAGCGCCAGTGCGAATTGGTGAAGCGGGCGCTGTCGTCGAAAGACAACGCCCGGTTCACGGTGCCCGACGCGTTGTCGTCGGCCGGGAGAAAGCGACCGCTCGACCTGCCGGTGCGGCGCCAGCAGCTCGAGCCCGTGTGGCGCGACCACAACAAGCGTTCGCTCAAAGTCACCGCCGAGACGGTGGTGCGGGCCGGCCTCGGGCCGCGCGACTTGGGCGGCATTTTCATGATCGGCGGCACCACCTTCGTGCCGCAGGTGCGCAACCTCGTGGCGAACACGTTCAACCAAGCGCTCAACCTCGAGGCCGACCCCCAGACCTCGGTCGCTCGGGGCGCGGCGCTGTTGGCGGTGCTGCCGAAGTTGCTGCTCGACTGAAGGCGGGCCGTTGGGCGAAAACCGCGGCATGAACGACCCCCGGCGGCGGTTTCTGCTCGGTTCGGCGCGACTGGCCGCATGGTACGGAGTGCTCTTTCTCGGGGCGAGCAGGTCGGCCTGGGGCCGTGGGCTGTCGCTGACGGCGGCGCAATGGTCTCAAGAACTTGAGTCGCTCGCGCTGGAGGTCAAGGCCGGGCGACGGTCTGGAGAAGCCTGGCAGAGCGCGATCGAAGCGCTCCATTCGAGAATACCGCTCGAAGAACTCGTGAGCGCGCTCGACGTGGCGACCATCGTGAAAGGCATCAAGCACCCCACAGACAAGCTCGGCGCCGTTCACGACGTCGCCCTGCCGGGGGCCGGGCCCGGGGCCAGTCACTTTGGCCACAAGCTCTTCGTGTACCGCAAAGGCGCGTGCACGCCCCCGCATGCGCACAACCACCTGGTTTCTGCGCACCTGGTACTTCAGGGCAACATTCGGGTTCGCACCTTCGACCGGGTTCAAGACCTCGAAGACTCGCTCTTGCTCGACCCCAGAACAGATCGGGTGGTGGGGCCGGGCCAGACCGTGTCGATGTCTGATGGGCGCGACAACGTTCACTGGTTCGAAGGGGTCAGCGAGCTGTCGGTGTCATTCGACGTACCGGTCGCCGACATCGACCCCGAAAAGAACTACCGCCACCCCGCCGAAGGCATGAATCAACTCTTCGTCGACCCGACGGGGCCGAAGCGAGGCGACGGTTACGTCGACGCCCCGCTCATTCGGTTTCGCGAAGCGGTGCGCCGATTCGCCTCGTGACCCGTCGGGCTCAGTGCGCGCCCTTCTTCGGTCGCAGCGTGGCGCCTTCGTTGACGTGCTGGTTCCACGTGGCGGGGGCGAAGCCGTTGTTCACCGGGGCCATGGTGATGCACGACTCGACCGGGCAG
>JBGAIY010000427.1:0-6618 GCA_044225205.1 Myxococcaceae bacterium
GTGGCCGTGTGGCTCGCCCACCTGGGCCCAGCGAGCCCGGTGCCCGTGACCGAGGGGTGGCGCTGGGTCGGGAGTTCGACGACACCCCAAGCCAACCGCTTCGGGATGATGACGCTCAACGGTCGACCGAGGGTGTTGAACGTCTTCACTTGGTGCACTGGTGACGCGGGCGTGGCGTTCGGCAGTTGGTTCGCCGCGCGCATCGCGGGTGACGAGGCGCACGCGACCTTGGCGCTCGAATTGGCCCACAGCCTGGCCCGGCGGGTGCTGAGCGGCGAACGCCCCGGCCTGCCCGAACGACTCGACCTCTGCTGTGGCTTGGGTGGCGTGCTGCAATGTTTCGCGAGCCACGCCGCGCTCAGCGGCGACCCGCTCTTGGCCGACGCCACGCAGGTCGTCGCGAAACGCTTGGTCGACGAGCTCGAAAAGGTCAACCTCGACGAGTTGCCCCTCGAATTGCAGTTCGGAACGGCGGGGTTGACCGCGGCGCTGTTGGCGCTGTCGAGCGGGCGCCCGCCCAGTTGGGCTCCGCTGCTCGCGCTGGGCCCGGTGGGCCTCGGCGGGCGTTGATCAACCAGTTGGGGTGAGGGGCGCAGCCCGCAGTTTCTTCTCAACTCGCGACAATGCGGTGCGCCGAGTCGGTGCCCACTGTCGTGCTCATCTTGTCAACTCGCCCAAGTTGTATTCGCCTGCTCTTCAGTGAAGCTGACGATGCCTTCTTTGCGACTTGCCACCGAACGCCCGAAGACGTTCGCGGTCACGCACGCGACGGGTGTCACGGTGGTGAAGCTCACCACCTCGGCGGCTTCGAGCTTCGTTTCGCACGCCGACCTGCAAGCGGCCGCGGCGGCGCGAGGCATCACCTGCGTGCTGTCGGTGACGACTCCCAGCGAATTCGTGCTGGCCACCAAGCTGCACGTCGCGCGAGTGCGGCTGCTCGCGGCCGAACTGCGGCGCCGCTACCCAGACGAGTTTGCGCAAGTCGACCCCGACGTGCTCGACGCTTTTGCTTCGTTGCATGACGCCGCGAAGACGAACGATACCCCCGAATTTTTGAGCGAACACGGGCTCGACAAGCCGTTGGCCGACGACTTGGTGGTGCATTGGGGCCGGCGCATCAAAGCGACCGAGACCGCCACGCACCCGCTGGTCGACAAGGTGAATCGAGTCGACGCCAAAGTCAGTCAGCGCTTTTTCGCGGAGCGTCAAATACCCCCCGACCTCGCCGAGTTGTACGAGTTCTTGGTCGAAGTGGCCGACAAGGTCGACCGGGGCAGCGCACCGCTTTCACGGTACGAAGAAATGGGCAAGACGGCCGTCGCGGTGTCGGAGTACCTGCTCGACGCAACCGACGAGCGGTCGGTTCGGTTGATTCGCTACGCCCGCGAACTCGAGGCCGACTACCACCAGCTCATACCCGAAGCGCTCGACTACCTGAACGTGCGCGGCCGGCGCTGAAAACGCGAAGAGCCCGCTTCATTCACCCGACGCCAGCTGGTGGCGGCCGAGGAGCCGGTAGAACGCACTGCGAGCCAACCCCGCCTCTCGGGCCGCGGCCGACACGTTGCCCTCGTGCCGCTCGAGCAGGGCGCGAACGTATTCACGTTCGAACGCGTCGAGCACCCGCTGCCGCGCGTCTTGAAACGTGCTGGGTACGTCGCTGGCCGCCGCCGACTTCCATTCTCCCAGGGCGAGCGCGCGGGTGACGGCGTTGCGCAGCTCGCGCACGTTGCCCGGCCAGGCCTCGAGCTGGAGCGTCTCGAGGGTCGCGTTCGAGCAATTCATGGCGATGCCCCGAAACGCCGAGGCGAAGTGGTCGACCAGCATCGGTATGTCGTCGCGTCGCTCTCGCAGGGGGGGCAACCGAACTTCGGCGACGGCCAAGCGGTAGTACAAGTCTTGGCGGTACGTGCCCGCTCGCACAGCCTCGCCCAGGTCGCGCTGGGTGCTGGCCAAGAAGCGCGTCGTCGTCTTGCGGCGAACCGAGTCTCCGACGCGAAGGTATTCGCGCGACTCGAGCACCCGCAGCAGGCGCGGCTGCAGCTCGGGCGGCAGCGCGCCCACCTCGTCGAGCAAGAGGGTGCCGTCGTGCGCGGCTTCAATCAACCCGGGTTGGTCTCGCTCGGCGCCGGTGAACGCGCCCCGCACGTGGCCGAAGAGCTTGCTTTCGAACAATTCGGGGCTCGCGGCGGCGCACTCGAACACCACGAAGGGTTTGCCCGCGCGAACCGACGCGTCGTGGAGCGCGCGCGCGGCCGCTTCTTTGCCCGTACCGTTTTCGCCGACGAAGAGCACCGTCGCGTCGGTGTTCGCCAGCCGCTCGAGCTTCGCGAACACCCGGCGCATCACGACCGAACGCCCCAAAAGGCTCCCGAACGTCGCCGACGTGCTGGGTTCGACGTCGTGGGCCGTCACCGCGCGAATGGCCAACGTCGAGCGGCCGACCACGACGCTGGCGCCCAGCGGTACCACCGCTTCGGCCACCCGGGCGCCCAAGTACGTGGTGCCATTGCGGCTGCCCAAGTCGCGAACCCGCACCCGCCCCGACAACAACTCGAAGCTCACGTGTCGCCGCGAAACGGCCCGGTCGTCGAGCACCAAGTCGGCTTCAGGGCCGCTGCCGACGAACAGCGTGCCCCGGTCGAGGCGCCGCTTCACCCCCGCCGACGAGCCGGTGACCACCTCGACCCACACGGGCTCGAGGGCCCCGTCGTCGGGCGTGACGCCTTCGGTAACGCTCACCGCAAACGCTCCTTCACGAAAGCCTTCTCGCCTGGAGCCAGGTGCAACGTCTTGAAGACCCGGCGCCCGGTCTCGGGGTTTCGCAGTTCGACCACCACCTCACCGCTCTCGACTGGAAATTGAGACAGCGGCGTTTCGCCCAGCAACTGGCCTTTGACGTACACATCGGCCCAGGGCTCGGCGTCAATCGTGAGGTAGGCGATGCGGGGGGCCGTCACCACCGCCACGGGGCCGGTCGAGGTGGCCGTGGGCGCGGGCGGTTCGAGCGCGGGCTTCGGCTGCAGGGCTCCCGAGAGCGCGGCGCCAGCGAAGGCGACGACGAGCAAAGTGGCCACCACCGCTCCCACCACCCGGGCGGGGCGACGCCCCTTCGCCGCGCCGGGCATGGTTTGCGTGCTCTGGGCGTCACGGTTGTTGCTCGACCCCGCGGCGGGCGGCGTCGAGCCTGAGCCCCGGGCCAAGTCGAGCGTGTGGGTGGTGTGTTCTGAGAGCGCGCGCAATTCTTCGGCGAATGAATGCTGTACCAGCTCTGCCAGCCGGGTCGTGGCGTCGGCCGGCACCGGTGGCAGCAACGCCTTGAGCGAGCGCGCGTCGGGAGGCCGTTGCGCGGGGTCTCTTTTCAACGCCGCGTCGATGGCGGGGCGCAGGGGGTCGGGCACGCCTTCGGTCAGCGGCGCGGTGCCCTGGAGCACCGCTGCGAGCGTCGCCTCCCGCGTGCCTTTTTCGAGCGGCTGCGCCAGCGTGGCGAAGTGCAGCAGGGTCAACCCCGCGGCGTACAAGTCGGCCCGCCGGTCGACCGCGTGGCCGTCGAGCTGCTCGGGGGGCAGGTACGCCAACTTGCCCAAAAGCCGCGGTTGGGCCGATTCGTCGGCCGTGTCATTGGCTCGGGCAATGCCGAAGTCGGCGAGCTTCACCACGCCGTCGAGCGAAATGAGCACGTTCTGGGGAGTCACGTCTCGGTGCACCAGCCCCAAGGCCTTGCCGTCAGACCCGCGCTGCTCGTGGGCGTGGTGCAGCCCGTCGCACAGGGCCGCTCCGACCGCTGCCAAAAGCCCCACGTCGGGCCGTTCGTTCTTTTCTTTGAGCGCCTCAATCAGGCGCGAGAGCGAAATGCCCTGCACCAGCTCCATGGCCATGAAGTAGCGCCCGTCGACCATGCCCACGTCGAAGATGCTGGTGACGTTCGGGTGGTTCATTCGCGCCGCGAGGCGGGCCTCGTCGAGAAACATGCGCACCGCGCGCTCGCGGCTCGACAGGTGCGGCAACAACAGCTTCAACGCGAGCGGCTTCTCGAACCGGCCGATGCCGGTCTGCACCGCCAGAAACACCTCGCCCATGCCACCGACGCCGAGTCGTGCTCCCAGCAAGTACCGACCAAAAGGGAGTGCCGTGCCGCTTGCCACGTGCGAATGCTGCAGTGCGTCGTGGCCGTTGTCTATGGGGGCGGCGTGAATTTGATGGGGTCATCATCAACCGTTCTGAGGTGTATCAATTCGGTGTCGTCAGGCACGCCACTGTCTGGGTGTCGGCCACGCCCAAAGGGGAAGTTGTTGTCATTCACGACAGCCAGGTGACCTGGGCCGAGTGAGGTGACGCCCTCGATGCAGAAGTAGGGAAAGGCGAAGGTGCCTCCGTCGGTCTGGGGCAAGCGCAGGAGGTCGACGTCGCCGGTGCGGCGGGCTGCTTGGCCCGCGGTTGGCGAAAGCGTGAATTGAATCAAGTGCTTGTACCCGTCGAGCGCGCCGTCGGAGTCGTCGCGTTCGAGGGCGTACCCGGTGCTTGGGCTGATCAGCGTGAAGTCGCCGACCGCGGTGGCTCGCGGGTGCAGGGCGAACCGAAACGCCACCCCTTCGTGAAATTCGTGGTGACCCAGGTCGAAGGCAAAGGCCAGCAGTTCGCGGGCGGCCGAGCCGGCGAGCGGCTTCTCGAGCATGGCGTACAGGGTGTTGCCGTCGGGTGACATGGCGAGGTTCTCGAAACCGCCGCTGCGGCGAACGTCGGGGCCGGCGGTTTCGGTCTGCACTGGCCAGGGCAAGCCGAGGTGTCGGCGGCGGGCCTCGTCGGGGGCGCTTGGTTCGATGAGGGCCACCGTCGCCAACCAGGGAAACTCGCGCGCGGCCAGCTCGAGGCTCGCCCAGTCGAAGCTCTGGAGGGTGACGCGCTCTTGCCAGTCTGGGCCGAGCGCGGCGACGGTCTGGCCGACGTGGCGGGTGAGCGAGACGACGTCTTGGGGCGCGTTGATTTTCGTTTCGACGTTGAGCCGCACCCGTTTTCGCTCGGGGTGCAGGGTCTCGAAGCGCGCGACGAAGTCGAGCAGGGTCTTGAGCGCCAGGGGGGCGTAGGGGTTGCTGACCACGCCTCGCTTCACGAAGTCGAGCGTGACGGGGCCGACGGGGCCCACGCGTTGGTCGGGGTATTGGGAGGGGTTCACGCCGTCGCACCGGGCTCGGTGCAGCTGGGCCGACGTGGTCTGCGCCAGAGCGAGGGCCTCGCGGCACTTGGGGGCGCTCAAGGTGGGGTCGTGCCACACGACCGCTCCGTCGCGGGTCGCGGTGAGGTCGAGTTCGAGCGTCGTCACCCCCAGTTCGAGCGCGGCTTCGAACGCGGGCAGGGTGTTTTCAGGCCGCAGCCCGCGGGCCCCCCGGTGGCCCTGCACGTCGAACGTTCCTCCGTCGGGCACGGCCGCGAGCACGAGGTCGGGGCGGTCGCTGATCAGCCCGTCGACGTGCCAGGCCAGCAATTCACGAATGCGCTCGGGGTCATTCACCGTCCACGGAATGACGGCGAAGCCCGCGCGCTGCCATTGGCGAACCTGCTCGGCCGACGTCAGCCACGTCGCGTCGGGTGAGACGACGCGGGTACCGGTGTGGGCCCGCAACGCTTGCAGCGAGCGGAGCGCCAGGTTCGCCGGCGCCACGGGGGCGTCGGGGCCTCGCAGCACGCCACCGTCGAGCCCGGGCACCGAGAAGGGCGCTTCGAGCACCCGGCCCTGCGCGTCGGTGTGCACCAAGAACGGGCCGAATTCGTCGCCGAACCAGAAGGTGCCGTCGGGCGCTCGAACAAACGACTCGGGGTCGAGGTCGGCTCCGGTGAGTACGCGCGTCGAAGGTGACGCCAACGCATTGACGACGGGAAAAGGCAGGCGTCGGTCGGGGTCGCTCAAGACGAAGCGGGTCGCCGCCGTCAGGGTGCCGTCGTCGCGCTCGTGCAGCTCGACGACGCGCAAGACGAAGTCGTCAGAGTTTTCTGCAGCTCCGTAGCCATTGTCGCTGACGGCGAGCAGCACGACGCCCCCGTCGACGTGGGGCTCGGCCACCAAACCCGAGAAGCCTTGAAGGGGCTGACTTCGCCATGGGCCGCCGGGCACTCGCGCGCCCGAAACTGGGCCGTCGGGCGTGAAGGTGAAGGCGGGCAAGCGGTGCACCGACTCGAGCACCGCCGTAGGCGTGGGCAGCGGCACTTTCGACACCGGTGCGACCGGGGTCTCTTTCGTGGCCGCCACGCAACCGCCGAGCAGCACCAACGTCGCCAAGAGTCTCATCGTGCGAGCCGCATACCGCATTGTAGGTCTGAGCGTGCTCAGGGCCGGTGACGCGACGTTCGACCCGGTGTACACGGCCCCAGGTGAACATCACGTTTCGTTGGGTCTTGGGGTCGAGCGTCGCGCTCGTGGCGTGCGCGTGTACCGACGGCACCACCGCGCAGGTCAATTTTCGCCGGGTGAAGCCCGCGGGCACCGACCACGGCGCCGTGGTCGCGAAGTTCGCGAACGACGCGGTCACTGAAGGCGAGCTCGTTCAACGTTTCGCCGAAATGAACCCGTACGCGCGAACTCGGTTTCAAACCATCGACGCGCGCCGCGACTACGTCGAAGGC
>JBGAIY010000428.1:0-6595 GCA_044225205.1 Myxococcaceae bacterium
ATCAGCTCGCGGCCCCAGACCCGGTACGCCTCGGTCACCATCAGGTGGGTGCGCTCGGCAATCGCGGTCAGCTGCTCGGACGGCAGCATGCCGTCGGCCGGCAGCTCGGCCACGCCGCCCTGGGCCTGCTGGCGCAAACCCGCGACCCGCACCATGAAGAATTCGTCGAGGTTGCTCACCGCAATCGACAAGAACTTGATGCGTTCGAGAATGGGCAGCGTGCCGTTGCGGGCCTCGGCCAACACCCGCTCGTTGAACGCGAGCCACGACATCTCGCGGTTGATGAAAAGGTGACGGTCTCCTGTCTGCTCCACCACGTGTGCGCCCCAATCACGAAAGTACTCATCTGCCAGCTCGAGTGCGGCTATCGTTGAAACCACTCCATCATGCCGCGCCGCGCCAGACCCGAGAAACTTGAAGACATTCTTGCAGCGATCGACGTCGGCACCAATGCCGTCAGGCTCGAACTCGCCCGTGTCTTTCCCGATGGTTCGCTCGAGACGTTGCACACCGAACGAGACCCCGTTCGCCCCGGCGAAGGCCTGTTCACCTCGGGTATTCTGCAAAAGTCAGTCGCCGACCGCCTGGTTGCCACGCTGCGTCGATACGCCGCGCTCTGCAAACGATACGGCGCCCGCGTTCGGGCGGTTGCAACAAGTGCGTTACGTGAAGCCAAAAACCGCGACGACGTGGTCAAAAGGGTCAGGCGTGAGGCGGGGTTGTCGCTCGACGTCGTCTCGGGCCGCGAAGAAGCGCGGCTCATTTGCCTGGGAGTGCTCCACGGCAAGCCCCCGACGCAGAAGGCGCTGTGCATTGACTTGGGCGGCGGCAGCACCGAAATCATTTACGCCCAAGGCGACACCCCCAAAGAACTGTGGAGCGTCGACGTCGGAGCCGTGCGGCTGACCGAGTTGTTCTCGGTCAAAGAAGAAGTGTCGCACAAGCGACTCGCGTTGCTGCGCGACTTCGCGAAAGACGCCATGGCCGAAGCCATGTCGAACACCGTGACCGGCCTGCCCACCCACGCCATTGGCAGCAGCGGCACGATCGGCGCCATTGTCGGCTTCGCGCGATCTGAAGGCGTGGGTCACGCCACGCTCGCCGAAATTACCCGCGCGGTCGACGCGCTGGCCGACATGAACTCAGAAAAGCGCCGCAAGCGCTTTGACCCACGGCGGGCCGACATCGTCGTGGCGGGCGCCGTCATTCTCGAGGCGGTGCTCAAGCACCTGCGCGTTCAGACCATCACCGCCGTCGACCGCGGGCTTCGCGAAGGCGTGCTGCTCGACTTGGTGCGTCGCCACCGGCTCGGGTCTGACGACCATTCGCTGAGCGACGCCGCGGTGCTCATCGGCCGCCGCTTCGGCTTTTCTGAAAGCCACGCTCGGCACGTGTCGGCGTTGGCGCTCTCACTGTTCGACCAGCTCGCCGCTTTGCACCAACTGCCCGCCGCCGCCCGGCCGTCGCTCGAAGTGGCGGCGCTGCTCCACGACATTGGGCACGCCGTGAACTACCAGCGGCACCACAAACACACCCAGTACCTCATTCAAAACGTCGACCTGCCTGGGTTTTCTGAACGCGAGCGCGCCATCGTCGCGGCCATTGCCCGCTTTCATCGCCGCAGCCCGCCCAACCCCAACCACGAGGCGCTCCAAGGCTTCACCGCCACCGAAGTGCGCACCATTCGCAAGTGCGCCACCTTGCTGCGAGTCGCTGATTCGCTCGACCGCAGCCACCACCAGCCCGTGAGCAAGGTCTCGGCGTCGGTCAAAGGCCGTACCGTCGTGATGCAGCTGCGCGCCCGCCAGTCGGCCGACCTCGAGCTGTGGGACGTCGAGCACGAAGCAGGCCTGTTTCGCGACGTGTTCGGCAAGACGCTCGTCGCTCACGTCAGACGCTAAGCCCCGCAATCTCCGCTCGCCGCCTCGTGACCGAACCTGTGCCGCTTCTCGAGCGAAACGCAGACCAGGCGCTGAACTTCGGAGCAACCGAACGTTCGGCTGCCCCGGGCTGCCCGACTTGCGCTTCGTTCAGGTCGATTGGGCGATCGGCATTTCGTTCGCGCAGGCAACCAGCTCCGCTCTGGTGAACTTGGCTCGCGGGTGAAGGCGCGGTCGTCGCGAAATCGTTTCCGGTCAGTTGGCCGAGTGCCGCCCATGTGGTTCGAGAAGTGCGCTCTCGGCGAACGGCCGCACCGCGTGCCACCGTGGCTCGCGCAACCGACCGCCGTCGTGCTCGAAAACCCGAAATGCCCCCAGCTCGGTGCTGCTGCCCGCGTTGTACACCGACAGGGGCCGCTCGCCCGCCAGGCGTACCTGGCGCGGGGTGTGTCGGTGCCCATGCAAGACCACGTCGCACCGGCCTTGAACTCTTTGCAACAGCTCACGCCCCAGCGGCAGTTCTGACGCGTGGGGCCAACCGAAGCGCTCGGCGAACCATTCTCCGACCCCCTCGACTGGCAAGGGCAGCACGTGGTGGTGCAGCACCACCGCCGTCACCGACGCGACCGGGGCCAAGTCGAGCGCGCGGTCGACCGAGTCGAGCGTGTGGCGGCACAAGGCGCCGTGACTGCGAAAGGTCTTGCGGTTGTGCGGCGCCGTCGAGTCGACGCATACCATGAACAGCCCGGGCCGGGCGTCGACCGACACCCGAAGCCCGTCACTCAAGAGTTCGGCCACGTCTTCGCCACTCCGGTCGTGGTTGCCCGGTATGACGGTCAGCCTCTTCGCCCGCAAGAGCGGCCGAAACACCGCCAAGTACAACTCGTATTCGTCGATTCGCCCCGAATGCGTCACGTCACCCGACAACACGACGTGGTCGATTTGCGCGTCGACAATCGCCTCGACCAGGCGTGCCGCGGCCTGTTGGTGCGCGGGCGACTGCCCCAAATGCAAGTCGGAGAGGTGCGCGAAGGTCGTCACGTGGTCGCTCCGTTCGCCCTCGGGCGCGACCACCAACCCGCCGTGCGTACGGCCAACGACACCATCGCGCACGCAATGGCGAATTCGACCCGCTCGAAGGTGCGCCTCACCGCGCCACCCCGTTCGCTTCGGCCACCGACAAGGCCGTCACGCCCGGTCGCCCCGACAGCCGAGACCCCGGCCCGACCCGCAGCGGGTGACCGCGCCACACCACTGTTCGCGACACAAGCCCATGGCACCAGGCCGCGAAGAGCAGGGCGTCTTTGAGCGCCACCGCCCACGCGAGCCGAAGACCGGGGCGCAGCGGTCGACACCCGAGCGCGCGGGCGGCCGAAGCGTCGAGCACGCACTTGGCGCAGAACACCGCGCTCGCCGCAACGGCCCCACCCACCGACCCCGTGAGCGTGGCCGCCACCACCGCGAGCGGCCACGGGTTGAGCAACGCCTGCGCCCAATAGGTCGGCGCTGAAACCGCGGTGCGGTGAATGACACTCCACCGCAGGTACCGCGCGAAGAATGCCCGCACCGGCCGTGCGATCGCCACGTTGGTGACCGGCAGTTGCGCCAAGCCGATTCGGTACCCTTGGCGTCGCAAGGCCTGACCGATGACGTAGTCTTCGGCGAGCACGTCGGCAAAAGCCGTGAAGCCGCCCACCGCGTCGAGGGCCCGGCGCCGCAGGGCCATTGACTTGCCCACGACCAGGTCTTGTCGGGCCACGACCTTCGCGCCGATTTGACCGGGCCCAATCGCCGAGGCCAGGTGCAGGTTGTCGAGCAGCGCGCCCAGCGTTTCGTGCCCCGAGCCCGTCACGGGGCTGGTGATGCAGCCCACGCGCTCATCGGCGAACAAGTCGGCCATTTCGGCCAGCGCGCCCGGTGGCCAGGTCGCGTTCGAGTCGCTCACCGCGAGCCATTCGTGTCGGGCGGCGCGGGCGAGGGTGACGAGCTGGTTGACCTTCGGGTTGAGCCCGGGAGTGCCCTGTTGCAGCACGACTCGAAAGCACCCGGGGTGTTCGGCGGCCAAGCGCCGGGCCACCGGGTACGCGGGGTCATCAACGTCTTTGACGCCGAGCAGCACTTCGTACGACGGGTACGCGAGCCGCGTGAACGAACGCAGGTTCTCTTCGAGCGCGTCGTCGAGACCGCAGAGCGGTTTGAGCACCGAGAACGGTGCCCGCACGCCCGCGCGTGCCGGGCGTTTCGTGTTGAGAAAGCGGCTGACCGCCCAACGCTGCACCGCCAGCGCCACCAAGCCGGCGACGGCGGCCACCCAGAACAGCCAGCTCAGCGCAGCCATGTGTGTCTCCCGTGGTTCGAGTCACGGGAGAGCTTGCGGCGTCAACGCAACAGGCGGCGCACGACGGGGTGAATCGTCTGCAACTGGGGCGTCACGTTTGGGTCACGCGCCGCTTGCGGCGCCCCACCCAGGCCAGCAGCATGAGCGGAGCGTACACCGCCGCCTGGCCGAGCGACGAACAGCCGCAGAGGGTCGGTTGGGTGATGCCACCGCCTCCGGTGCCCCCGTCTTTGAGGCCGACAAACCCGCCGCCGCCGCCGCTGCCCCCACCGCTCGCGCCTCCGCCGGTGCCGCCACCGGCTCCACCGCCGGTAACCGGGAGACAGTAGTTGCTGCCCGCGTACGGCTTGCACTCACTGCCAATGGCGCAGGGCGAAATGGGCAGCTTCGGGTCACACTCGGCCCGGCAAATCGAATCGACGCACAACGTGCCCATTTGGCAAAAGTGAATGTCGGGCAGGCCACAATTTTCACCGGGGCCCACGAGTTGGTCAGGGCAGGCACACAGCCCATTGCCCGTGCCGTCAATTTGCACGCAGTTCGCGCACCGGCCCGACGTGTTGACGTTGCAGGTCAAGTAGCAGCGGGTCGCGTAGCAGCTCAGCTGGCTGTTGCCGCAAGTGCCTCCCGAAGTGCAGGCGGTGCACTGGTTGCCCGCGGTGCTGGGCAGGCACACGGCCTTGCTCGACAACGGCGTGCAGGTCTCGCCCGAGCGGCAGGCGTTGGGGTCAGTGAGCGTGCAGGGCACTCGGCAAAACGGCGTCGGGCTCGCGACGCACTCGAGCCCGTTGTCGCACGCCCGGAGCGACGTGGGCGACTGGCCGCACGGTTCGGCCACGTGGGCCACTTCGTCGTCGCACGAACAGAGCCCGTCGCCGTTGCCGAAGTCGAAGCACGCCGAACAGTTGCCTGGAGCGAACGGGTTGCACGTCGAGTGGCACCGCCCAGACATGCAGGTCAACCCCGCCTGGCAGGGGTTGCCGGTGCCGCACGCCTGGCACACCGCCGCGCCGCTCGAAGGTATGCACACCTTGTCTTTGCCGTTCGCGAGCCCCACGCACGCCATGCTCGAATCACACGTGGCCGGCGCGCAGCCCTTGCAGAACCCGTCAGACGCTTGGCCGTCACAACAGGCTCGGCAATAGGCAATGCTGGTATCGACCGCGTCGGAAACGCACGTCGTGCAGGCCGCGCACAGCCCGAGCACCTCGCAGCGGTCTCCCAGCTTGCCCGTGGGTACGCAGGTGCCCCCCACGCATTCGAAACCCACCGCGCAGTTCGCCTGGCCGCTGCCCGTGCATTGGTTCGTGCACGAGGTGTTGGGCACGCAAAAGTTGCTCGTGTCGCACTTGAAGCCTGAACCGCATTGGTCGTCGTTCGAACACGACGCCGAGCACCACAGCGACTTGCGGTCGGTCACGCACACGCCCGTCGCGCAGTCGCTGCCGGTGGTGCAGAACTGGCACAGGTCGTTCGAGCCCAGCTGGGTCAAGCAGGCGTACCCTGAACTCGAACCCTGGCAGGTGTACCCGGTGGGGCAACTCGTGTCGGTCGGCCCCGTGCAATCGGCGGTGCAGATTTTCGAGCTCGCTCCGTCGGCTCCTTCACACACCCGGCCGCCCGTGCATTCGGTGCTCGTCAGACAAATCGACCCCTGGCTGCCCGCGGCCCCAGGGTAGACCGTGCACAGGTCGGTCGTGTCGGTCGGGGCGAGCGACCGCTTCGTCGTGCCCTGCGCGATGGTCGGGTACATGACCGAGAGCGCGTTGCCGGGGGTGTGGTCGAGCCCCAAGAAGTGCCCCGCTTCGTGCAACACCGTGCTCTCGACGTCGTAGGTGCCGGCCGCGCTCGTGTCAGACCAGTCGAGGTTGTTGTTGATCTCCATGTCGGCGTCGACGATTTCGCCGGTCGACGTCGTGAACGTCGTCGTCGTCAACGCCAGGGTCGCCGACGAGTACCGCCAGTAAGCCCCGCCCAGCCAAATGACGTTGTTCGTCATGTCGGTGCCGACCACCGCCGCCGTGCCCGCGGGAGACGAAAACGACCCCCCGAAGACGCTCGACCATGACGTCTGGCAGGTCGTCACGCGGGCGCTCGTCCAGTTCTTGAAGGCCTCGGCCATGCGCGAGACCACGGTCGAGTAGGCGAGCTTCTGGGCGCCGTTTACGGTGGTGCCGCCGGTGTTCTGCACCGTGTTCGCGAACTTGAACACCGGCACGCACCGACCCGACAGGCATTGCTTGTTCGAGGCACAGGTGCCGCACGACTCGAGGCTCCACTTTTTGCCGCTCGGCAGCCCGAGTGACACCGAGGGCGCCAACAACAGGCCCACCACCAAGACCACGGCTGCCGCGCGCATCAGTTCGCGCCTCCGGGG
>JBGAIY010000429.1:0-6582 GCA_044225205.1 Myxococcaceae bacterium
GACCACGCCGTACCCCGAACGACACTTGGTGAACTTGCCCGCGACGGTAATGCTGCGCGCGTCGCCGCTGTCGTCTTCGGTGTTGCACATGGTCGCATCGAACGCGTTGCCGTACGGCCAGCGGGCCTGGTTCGGGCCTTTGCACGCTTTTTCCCACTCCGCTTCGGTGCACAGGCGCTTGTTTTGGGCTTCGCACTGGCGCTTGGCGTCGGCCCAGCCGACCGACACCATGGGCCCGACGCCGCGCTTGTTCGGGTACTCGTACACGTCGATGCAGTAGCTGGGCACGTCGACCACGGCGAGCGGCTTCTCGTCGAAGCCCATCATTGAATCGTCGCGCGAGGTGCCCATTTTGAACGGCCCCGATGCGACGGCGCGCATGTTGTCGGGGCACCCGCTGTCGTTGGCCTTGTTGGGCACGGCGACCGCGGCCGCCGCGGCTTTCTCTCGGGCGGCCTTCTCAGCGGCGGCCTTTTCGGCGGCGGCCTTGGCTTGCTTGTCTTTCTCGGCCTTGTCGGCGGCGGCCTTCTCGGCGGCGGCTTTCTCTTTCGCGGCCTTCTCGGCGGCGGCCTTGTCTTTGTTGTCGGGCGCGGTCGGGTTCTTGGGGTCGACCGGGGTGTCGTTGTTCTTCGGAGCCGCGGCGGCGGCCTTCGCGGCCTGTTCGGCGGCCTCGCGGGCCTGTTCGTCGCGCAGCTTCTGGGCTTCGGCTTCGGCGCGAGCCTTGGCCTCGGCTTCTTGCCGCTTGTGGGCCTCGGCTTCGGCGCGCTGGCGCTCGATCCACATGAAGCCTCCGGTGGCGCCGACGCCGACACCCAACACGACGAGCAGCAGCACGAACAACCAGGTGCGGGCGCCGCGCGGCTCTTCGGCGAAGTTCGCGAACACCGGCTCGAGCACGGCCTTGGTCTGCGCGTTGTCTTCGGCCTCGAGCGCGGCGACGAACGGCCCCGAGTCGATGACGGCGGTCTCTTCGCGGTTCTCGGCGACGGGGCTGAAGTCGAGCTGGCCGTTTCGCAGCGGGCGCTCGAGCGCGATCTTCAGCATGTCGGGGTCAACCGGCTGGGTCGCGTCAGGCAACATCGTCTCGCCCGAAGCCGGAGGCGGCGGCGGCGGCAGGGCCAGCGGCAGCTCGGGCGTACCCGCTTTGCGCGGCTGCAGCTGCAGCATGCCCGTCGTGGTGCGCCGAATGGGCGGCGGCGTGCCGGTCGCGGCTTCGGGCCTCGGCGGCGGCAGCGGCGCGGGCGCGGCTTTGCGAGCCAGCTCGACGAATTCGGTGATGAATTCTTCGGCGGTCTTGAAGCGCGCGTTGGGGTTGGCGTTCAGGGCCTTGCGGTACAGCCCTTCGACCGCCACCGGCACGTCGGGGTTGCGACGGCCCAACTCGGGCAGCGAGCCGTCGGGAGTGAGGCCCGAGAGCATTTCGCCCAGAATCACCCCGACCGAATACACGTCGCACCGAATGTCGACTTCGTTGCCGTCGATGAGCTCGGGCGCGAGGTACCGGTCGGCTTTGCGCGCCTTCATCGCCTGCACGAAAGGCGGGCGCGGCATGGCGATGCCGAGGCCAAAGTCGGTGACCTTGAGCAGGTCGGGCAAGACCAGCACGTTGTCGGGCTTGAGGTCGGTGTGCGCGCCGACCTTGTGGGCACCTTCGAGCGCGGCGCAGACCTGCGCCAAAATCGGCTCGATTTCGTGCAGCGCGAAGAACTGACCTTTTTGCAACCGCAGGTCGATGATCTTTCGCAGCGTCAGCCCGTCGAGAAATTGCGAGGTGAAGTACGGGCGGTCGGCGTCTTCGCCTTCTTCGTACACGCGCACGAGGTTGGGGTGCGAGAGCTTGCGCGCCGTGCGCATCACCTTCGAAAACTGTTTGCGCTCGTCGGGCGTCTGCACGAGCCGCGGGTTGATGACCTTCAGGGCGACTTCGACGTCGATTTCTTTGTCGTGCGCGCGAAAGACGTGGCCCAGGGGCCCCTGGCCGACAATGTCTTTGACCAGGTACCGGTCGGCGACGAGGTCTTGCACCTTGTACGGCGCGCCTTCGATGTTGCCCGTCGTGGCGCGGCGCCGAGAGAACGTACCGGTCGCTTGGCGCAGGCCGCCTCCGGCCAATTTCTGCCCGCACGCGGGACACGTCTCGACGTCATCGGGAACGTGGCTGCCGCAGCGGTAACAGAGCAACGCGAGACCTCAAGAAGGAGTGGTTGGACCACAACCCAGCACACGACGACGTAAATGCTGAAACAAACTCGGCTTTTTACCGAGAAAACACCTCTTCTTCAACGGTTGGCACTGCCCACCTGGTTCCCGACGCTTTGGGCAGGGCCCGACGATACGCCGGTCGAGCCAAAACCCCCAGAACCACGGGCAGTCTGGTCGAGCGAGGCGACTTCGATCAACGCCGCCCTGGCGACCGGGGCGACCACGAGCTGGGCAATTCGGTCGGCGTGGCGCAGCGTCACGGGCTCTTTGGAGAGGTTGACGAGCAGCACCTTCACCTCTCCGCGGTAGTCGGCGTCGATGGTGCCGGGCGAATTGAGGCACGTGAGGCCTTGCTTCAGCGCGAGCCCCGAACGCGGGCGAATTTGCGCTTCGAAACCAGGGGGCAGCGCAATGGCCAGGCCCGTCGGCACCAGCGCCCGCTCCATCGGGTGAAGGGTGAGTTCGCCCTCGAGGTCGGCCAGCAAGTCCATACCGGCCGACAGGGGGGTTTGGTACGCGGGCAACGGCAAATTCGAAGAGCGGAGGCGCTGAACTTGAACGTTGACCGAGTGGCTCATGCGGTGGCTGTAGCACTTCGGGTGCGACGGGTGAACGGCCGGGTTGACGGTCGGTGAATTGAAAGCTGAGTTCGGCTCCCCATGCCGAGAAACCTCGAGTTGGAACGGCTCGTTCAGGCCCGGCCCGACGACCCGAAGGCGCACCTGGTCTACGCCGACTGGCTCAAAAGCCAAGGTGACCCTCGGGGAGACGTCATCGAAAGCCAGCTCTCGGCCGCCGCCGAACCCCCCAAGGCGCGCCGACTCAAAGCGCGAGCCAAGAAGCTGCTCGACGAGCACATCGAGCAGCATTGGGCGCCGAAGTACCCTGCCCTGGCCGACCGATTTCGCTCGTGGAACAAAGGCCTTCGTCAGCCGTCGGCCGACGGCATCGTCAACTGGTCATCTTCGCAGCTCCTGTTTCGGTGGGGCCTGCTGCGCTCGGTCGGCATGCTCGACTGGCCAGCGCCCTTGGTCGAAGCGGGCCTTGGGCTGCTGGGCGACGAAGACGCGGCGTTCGTCGAAGAGCTCACGCTCAAAAACACTCGGGTCGCCGACTTGTCGGTGCTGTCGGGCCTGCGGTCGCTCCGGGTGCTCGACCTTTCGGGAGCGAAGAAAGTCAACGGCCTCGAGCCACTCTCGAAGCTCGAGCGACTCGAAGAGCTGTCGCTCAACGGCACGGCGGTCAGCGACCTGAAGCCGCTCGCCGCCCTGCCCCGCCTGTACCGGCTCTCACTCAACGGCACGCGCATCACGAAGTTGAACGACCTGGCCGCTTTTCGCGCCCTCGAGTTCTTGAGCGTCGAAAACACGGCCGTCAAAGACGTCAAACCCCTGCGGCGCCTTCGCACGTTGTGGGAGGTCTGGCTGTACCAGACGGACGTGCCCGAGCGCGCCGGCGAGGCGCTCGAAGCCGCGATGAAGTCGCACCCCTCGCACACCCCGCGCTGCCGCAGCGGCCTGCACGACGGCCGCATCGTCTACGGGCCGTGACGAGGGCTACGGCCCGGTTTCGGTCGGCCCCAGGCCAAACGTCGGCTCGGCCGAGTCTTTCGGCGCCCGCTGCACCTGGTCGAAGGCCGACTTGAGCGCGGCCGACGGGCCAGCCCCCGACGGCCGAGCGGGCCCTTGCGTCGGAGCGCGGGGCACGACCGCGCCGGGCGGTGGCAACGGCAGCGGCACGTCACCCAACTGAGCCGACCGAAACGCGAACGGGTCTGTCGGCTTGTGGGCGAGCTCGAGTTGGTAGTGCACGTGCGGCCCGGTCGAACGCCCGGTGGTGCCCGACTGGGCGATGACCTGCCCCGCGGAGATGCGCTGACCGGTCGCCACGAGCAGCTCTTCGTTGTGGCAATACGCGGTCGACACACCGTGCCCGTGGTCGATGATGACGACGCGGCCGTTGAGGGCGTCTTCACTCGCGCGGCGAACAACGCCGTCGGCGACGGCGTGCACCTCGGTGCCTCTCGGCACCGCGAGGTCGACGCCTGAATGAAACTGCTGTTGCCCGGTGATGGGGTGCATGCGGTACCCGAAGGGCGAAGTCACCGGTGCTCTGACCCGCAGGGGCCACGCGAGCGAATACGCCGTGCCGAGCGCGAGCGACGCCGACGCCGCTTGCGACGACGCCTGGCGCGACGGCGGCAACTGGTCGACGAGCGATTCGAGCGTCAACGGCCGGCCTTCGGCGCGAGCACGCTGCACCGCGTACGCCGCCACGTCGTAGCCGACGAAGAGCGACAACACCGCGGCCTCGTCTGACGGCAGGTCGCCCTTCACCCGCTCGAGCAACGCGGTCACCTCGTCGGGAGACGCTGGGCTCTTGAGGGCATACCGTTGGGCGACGGCGTCGGCGGTGAGCTGGCTCGAAGGCCCCAGCCGGCTGAGCGTGGCGAAGACGCCGCGCCCCAACGCGGCTCCGGGGGGCACCTGCGCGGCCCACGTGCTGACGTCGGCGGGCAGCGCGGGCGTCGGCGTCGACGGGGTCTCGACTTCTTGCGCGTCGTAGACACCGCCCGAGTAATAGGCGAGCAGCGGGCGCACCGTGGTCGTCGAATGGGTGACGCGCGCGGCGACGCCCCGAACGAGCGCGCCCGCCGGCGTGTGGTACGCGGCCGCCCACACGCAGAGCGCGGCGGCGGTGAAGTCGAAAACTCCGCGGGGCGAACGGGCGAACATGGCGTCTAGAGCACGAACGACAACAGCGCCCGCGCCTGCGCCGCGAGGGCCACCGCCAACGGCAACGCGAGCAAGGTGCCCCAACTGCCGGCGAGCCACGCGCGCCGTTTGCGCGCCTCACACACGTCGTCGGCGTGCTGGAGCGAGAGCACGACCGCGCGCCACCCGTGGCTGGCGAGCACGGTCACCATGGCCAGCCCGCCCGCGACGCGCGCGACCACCAACGCCACGTCGGTGGTCGCCACGTCGGGTACGAGGCCGACGAACAGCGTGCTCTCGACCAAGCGCGAGACCGCGTACGCACCGCCCACCGCGAACACGCCCGTCAACACCGGCCGCAGCACCCGCATGGGCGTGGGCTTCTGATTGAGCCGAACGAGCAACGTCTTGAGCGTGCCGCGCAGGCCGTCGTCTTCGTCGTAGCCCAAGCCCGGCAACGCGACCGCGAGGTCGACGAGCAGTTCCCACGTGACGGCGAGGCCACGGGCGATTTGGGTACGCTCCCGCGCGTCGATGCGGTTGACCCACGGCGCGAAGCGCTCGCTCTGCGCCAGCCACGCGTCGGCCCACGCGTCGAGCCGCTCGACGAGCGTCAACAGGTGGTCGTCAAAGACGTCGGCCGCGGCGTGCACCCCAACGGCGACCAACGCCAAGAGCCCCAGCGGCATGAACAGCCAGCGAAACCACGAGAAGACCTGGCTGACCTGTCGAAACGCCGTCACGGTGCTCCCTTGAACGCGTCACCCGCCTGGGCGATCTCCGGGGCAAAAATAGAATTGATTTCAATGCGTTACGGCACGCCCGCGTCGACGTCGGGTACTTTGACCCCGAGCATCATGGTCGAGCCGTGCTGGCGTTTGTAGCCGGTGCGAAACGGGAGCGGCCGAACGGTCGCGGTGTCCCACGCGGCTTTGAGGTCGGCTTGGTAGTGGTCGGCGAAGCTGCCGGTCGCGCGGGTGAATTCACCAAAGAACGTCACCTGCCACGGCTTTTCACTCAAGCTCTTGTAGGGCAACCCGCTGTCGTCTTGCAGCACCGAGCGGGCCTGGTCGAGCAAGGCTTGCCGGGTCGTCGAAAAATGGCGGTCGTGCAATTTGAACGAGGCGGCCTTCAAGAAGCTGTTGAACGGCCCGAGCGCCTTCAGAAACGGGAAGAGGCCCGGCCGAGCCGGTATGGCCGAATTCTCGAGGTCTTGGCTGAAGTAGTAGAGTTCGCGCACCTTGCCTGAGCGCGAGAAGCGCACGCGCCACCCCGGCACGACGTGCTTGCCGACGGGCGCGCCCGGGTCGACGACGGTGGCGGTGCCCTGCTCGTCGAGCACAATGGTCTCGGCCGACAGCACCTGGTCTCCGTGACGGGCGAGCATGAGCAGCATCACCGGCAACACGCCGGTGAGCTTCGAGCGCTTCAGGTTCGGCCCGACTTCACTGGTGATGAAAAAACTCTGGTCGATGGTCGTGCGAATGGTGGCGCGGAGCCCGTCGAGCGCGGCCTCGAGTTCTTTGGGCGACAACTTGATGAGCGAGGGCATGACCCCGACGCGTTCGAGCCCGGCGAGCACGTACACGGGAGCGTCGGGGTAGATGACGTCGACGCTGATGATGTCGGGGCCTCCAAAGAGGTACACGAGCGGCAACGAGCCGTC
>JBGAIY010000430.1:0-6796 GCA_044225205.1 Myxococcaceae bacterium
CAGACCGCCCCGAAAGGTCTTCAGTTGGTCGACGAAGCGGGCCAGCTCGGGCCCGCTGAACACCGTACGCCGGCCCGGTACCAACCCCATGGTTTCGCGCAGCGTGGCGGTCAGCTGCGCCTCGGCTTTCTCGTTGCGTACGGGCAGAGGGCCCTGCAGGTGCACCAGCGAGCCGTTGTCGATTCGAGCGTTCGGCGGGGTGCCGTACACCAACAGCGGCAACACGTTGAGCCCGGTGTCGATTTGGGCCAGCTGCAGCTCGATGCGGGGCACGAGGGTTCGGTCGATGCGCGGCAGTCGCTTCGACGTGACCACGACTGGAAAGCGCTTGGCGAGCTCGGGCAGCACGGTACCCATGAACTCGCCCAACCGCGTCGCTGGGTAGCGCCGCACGCTGGGCAGCAGGTGCAAGAATGGGCCGGTGAGCGCCACTTCGCCGAGGCGACACACCACGTCGCCGCACCGGGCAACCCCCGCACTGACGACTTCAGAAACGCGTTTGTCGGCTTCGACGGTGACCACCACCTCGTCGCCCTCGTCTTCAACGCGTGCCCGCGGCAGCACCACCTCGGGGCTGAAGGCCACCGGCTGGCCTTCGAGCAATATGGTGCGCGACTGCTCGAGCAACCCCAGCAGCGCTTCGAGGCGGTCAGGGCTCAGTGCGCCGCGCCAGGGCCGCTCGAGAATTCGGTCGGCCAAGAGGTCGCCGTTTTCGAGCTGAAGCTTGCTGGCTTGGCCGTTGGCGATCATCGACTGCAGAGAAGCGGGCAGGGGCTCGACCTTGCCGTCGGCGTGGAGAAGCTCGCGCGTCACCGTGAGCCCGTCGCCGTGCTTGGTGAAACGGTAGACCAACCTCGACCACGTTTGAGCCGTGGTCGCGACCTGGCTCAAGCCTTGCGCCAAGGTGATGGCCGCGGCCACCACGTGCTCACAGGGGTCGAAGGCTCCGTCGCAAGAACACTCCCAGGCATCGTCGGGGGTCAGGTAGACCGAGTAGGCCACCGGGCGGTTGGGGGGCTTGACGCGAAAGAGGTACTCGCCCCCCTCCTGCAGCTTCTCGAGCGCGACGGCGCCGGCGCGGTTCAACTTCACGCCATTGGCCCACAGGGCCGACTTGGCTTCAGCGCGAATGGCATCGAGGAGTGCCTGTGACATGACGGTGCTTCACTACCATTGTTCGGGTGATGGGGCGTGCTCGGCCCGACGCGCTCGGTGGTCGGCCTTCAGGCGGGCCGTGGCTTTGCGCTCAGCGGCCAGCGTCGTGGGTCGTCGCCTCGGCGGCAGGTGTCGCCTCGGGCGCTGGCGTCTCGGCATGCAGCGGCGGAGCAGGGGGCCCCAGGGCGAAGTCGAGCGCCAACAGACTCGCCGGGTTCACCCACTTGCCGTCGAGCTTCACGCCAAAGTGCAGGTGCGGCCCCGTCACCCGGCCGGTCTTGCCCACCCGGCCGATCAGCTGCCCCCGCGCGACGCGCGTGCCCGACGCGACTTCGAATTTCGACAGGTGAAAATACGCCGTGAACAGCCGCCCCCCGTGGTGAATGAGCACGGTGTTGCCCGACCCAAAGCACTCGCGCACCATCACCACTTCTCCGGCGTTCGACGCAAAAATGGAGTCGCCGGTGTCTCCGTCGAGGTCGAGCCCGTAGTGCTGGCTCTTTTGCTGGCCGTTGAACATGCGCCGGTCACCGAACGGCGCCGTCACCACGTTCGGTCGCGGCCAGGCGAAATTGTCGTCGAAGAGCCACGGCTCGAAGTCGACGTCGAAGGCCTCGTTGAAGGCCTTCTGGTCGGCGGCCGACCACTGCTGTTCTTTCTTCGAAGGGTTCGTGAACTTCTTCGAGACCGTCAGCTCGCTTTTGCGAAAGTTGCCCGGCAGCACGGTGAACTCCCCGGTCAACAGCTCCTTGTGGGCGCCTTTGCCGAAGACCACCGACACCACGTACGAGCCGGCCTTGGCGTCGACCGAGAGCGGCAACAACGCCTCGAAGCCGTCGCCCGCGGGCAAAAACGTCAATTCCCACGGGCCGATGGTGCCCGTTGGAGCGGGTGGGGCGGGGGCGTCTTCGGTCGGGCGCACGGTCACCAACACCGCGTCGCCCGGCCGCCCCGCGCCCGGTTGGAGGCTCAGCTCCGCCCCCAACAACATCATGACGGCCACACTCCACACCGTTGAACTCCTTGGGTTTTTGAAGGCTCGCGTCAGTTGCTGACGGCCAGGGTGCCCGCCAATTCAGAATTCGTCGGCAGCACGGGCACCCCCCAGACCGTCTGGTACCCGTCGCTGGTGCTCGTGTCTTTCGAGAAGACCACCTTCACCGGAGTGCCCGACGGCACGCCATTGAGCGGCAGGGCCGGGAGGTTGACCGCCCAGCGCGTCGTGTAGCCCGACGCCGAACACGAGAAGGTGTTGGCCGAGTCGGTCGCCGGTTCGGCCGCGACGATGGTGAGGCCCGTGTTGAACGCACCGCCGTATTCGCCCACGTCGCCCATGCCGCCGGTCGTGCCGTTGTTGTTGAGGTCGAAGTTGAAGAACACCCGCGCCGAAGCGCCGCCGATGTTGCGAATGGGCGTGTCGAAGTTCACGTAGAGCGTGTCGCCCGTCAACAGGGCCGTCGCCGACCCCTGGCTGCCCGGGGCCTTGACGCCCTTGAACGTCGCCGCCGCGACTGGCTTGGGCGTCGTCTCGTCTCCGCCGAAAAAGTAGCCGTTGAAGGCGGTCGTGTTGGCCACGGTGCTGGTCTCGACCGGCGTCGCGCGAATGACGATGGCGTATTTCACGCCCGCCGCCCAGCCGGCTCCGGGAGTGATGGTGAGCAACGTGCCCTGCGCGCTCAACGCGTAGGTCATCGCCGCTGACGTCGCGCAGTCTTCTTGAACGATCTTGGCCACCAATGACGCACCGTCGAGCACGGGCTGGTTGAACAGCACGTAGATCTTGTCGTTCGTCTTCAGCATGTTGCGCAACGGCGAGGTCACCCCCGAGCGCAGGCTTTCGACGTTCGTCGCCTGAATGTTCAGCGCCTGGTTCGTGCGCGCGTCGGCCAACAGAATGGTCTGCTGCCCCAGGGTGAACAGGTCTCGGCCGCCGTAGGTGTTCACGCTGCCCAAGAAGTCGACCCGACCGTCGTTGTCTTCGTCGAAGCTGCTCAACACCAAGGTGAAGTTCGAGGCCGTCGACACCCGCGACAGTTCGGCCGGGTCGGGCACGTTGTCAAACGTCGCCACGCCGTTCTCGTCGACCGTCGCTTGCACGCTGACGACCCCGGTCGCGGTACCGTAGGTGCCCACCGTACCTGCACCCACAAAGCCCGCGGGAGACACTTCGAGCAGCCCACGCACGCCCTTCGCCGGCTTGCCGGTGCGGGTGAAGACGTTGAACTTCACCGACGCGCTCAGCGCTTCGAGCAGAATGACGCCGACGTTGCCATTGCCGTCGTTGAGCGGCACGTTGCCCACCGCGCCCGGTACGTTGATGGGGGTGCGCACGGTGCCGTAGCCGGCTTTTGAAATGGTGATCTGCGCGCTCGAACCCGCCGGCACGTTTTTGAACGAGAAATTGCCGTCGGCGTCGGTCTGCGCCTTGAACACGCCCGACGCGTCACCTTGGCCTCCGAGCACCATGGTCACGTCGGCGCCGTCGAGGCCCTTGAAGACCGTCGTCATGACGGTGCCCGACACCGTGCCGACCGGGTTCGAGGGCGCCACTTTCGTCACGCTCGTGGCCGCCACCACGCCGTCGGCGATGCCGTCTTTGTTTTCGTCTTTGTTGCTGGCGCACGCTGAGGCGACCAGCGCGAGCGAGGTGAGAACCGCCAAGAGGTGTTTCATGTGAAGCTCCAGGGCAAAAATGAGAAAGCGCTGTACTTTGGCGCGCTTCGGGGCCGCGTCAAGCTTCAGTGCGACGAAGCAAACTGTGTATGCTGCGCCTCTGTGCGCTCCTTTCATTGGTCGATTCTCGCCGGCGTCGCCGCCGCCCTCCTCGCGGTTGGTGTTTCGTGCGGCGGCAGTGGCACCGAACAAATCGTTGACCCCACCGGTGGCGAGGTCTGCCTCGGCGATCGAAAGATCTGCATCAACATTCCTCCCAAGGCGCTGACCGAGCAGGTCGTCATTCGAGTCGCCAACGGGTCTGACGCTCCACCGGCGGCGTTGAGTGAAGCGTTCGACATTTCGGCTTCGAGCGGCAAGCCCGTGACGTTCGCGGTGGCCGCCACCGTCACCATCAAGACCGACATCGTCGACGCCAACAACGTACCCAACGACAACCTGCTGCGCATCTACACCCGAGACCCCGAGACGAAAGAATGGGTCGCCCTCGACGCTCCGTTTCTCGACCGGGTGCGGGGTGAAATCACCGGGCAAACGAAACACTTGTCGCCCTTCGTCGTGTTGCGGGCCGACCGTTTGCCCGACGGCGGGCTCCCGGTCGACATCGACAGCGGCGTCAAAGACTCCGGCGTCATCGAAATTCCTCCCATACCTGACGCGGGCCGCCCCGACGCCGGCCGCCCCGACGCCGGTCGACCCGACGCCGGAGGTGGCGTCGACAGCGGCCTGCCCACCGACTCGGGCACGCCTCCGGTCGACTCGGGCACTCCCGGCAACGACGCTGGTTCAGGGAGCGACGCCGGTGGCCCCGCTGATGCTGGTGGGCCGGTCGACGCGGGCGGCCCGGTCGACGCCGGCGGCCCGGTTGACGCGGGCGGCGAAGTCGACGCCGGCGGCCCGGTCGATGCGGGCGGCGACAGGGCCGGCCGACGCGGGCGTGTCGCCGACGGCGGTGGTGACGTCGACGCCGGCCTCGGAGACGACGCGGGGACCGACGCGGGTTAAACAAAGACTTCAGTTGGTTTCCAGTTCAGCCCTGTCACTGGGGCGCCGGCAAGCCCACGTGTTCACCCAGGTGTCGAAAGACGAACTTCGAGCCGCCGTTTTGTGGGTGATTCGTCGTAGCCTGCACCGGCGAATTCGTGTTCGGCGCCTGGGTCAAACACCCCGACGCATCACACAGCTCGTCGTGTGGTGACACGTAGTCGATGCCCAGCGAAGCGGCCTTGTGGCGCGCCCATTCATTCACGTCGGTCGTGGCGCTCGACGGCTCTTCAATGCGCTCGGGCAGCTCTTCGTCGGCCAAGGTCTTGATCGCCACCAGCGTGGGGAGGCTCAGCGACCAGTTGGGGGTCGGGCCGACCAAGGTGATGTGCTTGACCCCCAGCGTCTTGAGCAGCGACACCGTGCGCTCGAGCCGGGGTTGCACGTCGACCGCGCGGTGGTTTCTCCACGAGAACCCCAGCACCACCGTGTGCGGCGTCAATTCTGAAATGCGGCGAAACACGTCGGCGTTGATTTCTGGGCAGCCCTGGTGGCCCTCTTCTTTCACGTCGAGCCATGGCCCACAGTGGCTCGACGTATATTGGGCGATTCGAAAGTCGTGGCCGCGCGCTTCTTGCAGCACCAACAGGCCGGGTCGAACGTGGGCTGCGTGCGAGTCGCCCCACAGCAGCACCACCGGGCCGCCGGCGGGCTCGGTGTCGAGGCACTCGTCGGCAAATCGTGGCTCGGTTTGGGTGGCCTGCAAAAAACAGCGGCCTTCGCGCCACGCCGCTTTCAGGTCTTTGACGTCGACGTGGTGCAACAGCGGCTGACGCTTCGGTTTTTCGGCGAACCAGGCGACGGCGGCCACCACCGCCACGGTGCCCACCGCGGCCACCAGCGCCGCGTCAATGGCGCCCGCCCAGCGCGGCCACCGCACCTGGCGAATGGGTCTTTCGACGAAGCGCCAGGTCAGCACCGACAGGGTGAACGCCGCGCCCACCGCCAGCGCCTTGGCGCCCACCGACGGGTTGCCGAGGGCCCGGTACCGAACAATCACCAGCAGCGGCCAATGCCACAGGTACAGCGGGTAGCTGATCGCTCCCGCCAGGCGAAGCGCTCTGGAGCGCAGCACGACGGCCCCCAACCGCCCCGAGCCCGAGGCGATGGCGCCACACGTCGAAACCACCGGCAGCACCGCCCAAAACCCCGGGTAGTCGATGCGGGCCCGGTACGCGAAGATCGAAACGAATACCCCGAAGAGCGAAGCCAGCAACAGCCGGTCTTTCTGACCCGGCGAGATCGACGCCAGCACCCGCCGGCGAAGCACCTCCGCCACCAGAGCGCCGGCCAGCAGTTCCCACGCGCGGGTGTGAAGTAAAAAGAAGCCCTCGGTTCGGCCGTACGCCGCGCTGAACACGCTCGCCACCAGTGAGCCAGTCGCCAAGCCCGCGCAGAGCATGAGCGACGAACGCCGCCACCTCACCGCCGCCACCAGCAACACCGGCCACAGCAGGTAGAACTGCTCTTCGACGGCGAGCGACCAGAGGTGCGCGAAAGGCCTCAGCTCGGTCTGCTGCTCGAAATACCCCGAAGTCAGCGCCTGGAGCACGTTGCTGCAGAACAGGGCTCCGCACAGCACGTCGGCCGGCAGCTGCCCGACCACCTGGCGCGGCAACACCCACCGCGCCAACTCCCAAACGCCGACCAGCACCACCACCAACGCGGGAAACAGCCGACGCACGCGACGGCGGTAGAACTGCGCGAACGACCCTCGACCTTCGTCGGCCTCACGTAAAAGGTTGCCCGTGATGAGGTACCCCGACAGCACGAAGAAGACGTCGACCCCCACGTAGCCGCCACCGACCCAAGCGGGCAGGGCGTGGTACGCGACCACCGCCAACACGGCGATGCCCCGCAGCGCGTCGAGGTGGGGCTCGTGTGTGGCCCCGCGCGCGTCGTGCTGACTGGGCTCGCCCTCTTC
>JBGAIY010000431.1:0-6696 GCA_044225205.1 Myxococcaceae bacterium
GAGACGTACCAGAAGCTCACGGGGGCGCTCTTTGGCGTCGCGGTGGGCATCGGCTTCATCACGTTGCTGGTGGGCGGCATCGGCATCATGAACATCATGTTGGTGTCGGTGCGCGAGCGAACCCGCGAAATCGGGGTGCGGCGGGCCTTGGGGGCTCGCAAGCGAACCATCATCGTGCAGTTCATGCTCGAGGCGATGGTCGTGTCGGCGGTCGGCGGTTTGTTGGGCACCATCGTCGGTTTGGGGGGCGCGAAGGTCGTGAGCCTCGTCACGCCGCTCGCGGCGACCGTGAAACCGCTCACCGTGGTGTTCGGCGTGCTCTTCGCCGCACTCGTGGGCTTGTTGTTCGGCATTTGGCCCGCGGCCCGCGCCGCGAACCTCGACCCCGTTGAAGCGTTACGCCAAGAATGATTCGCGCCGCCATCGACAATTTTCGGTTGGCCTTCGGCACCTTCGTGGCGCACCCGCTCCGCACGATGTTGACGCTGTTGGGCATCGTCATCGGCGTGTCGACGGTCATGGTGATGATGGCGCTGCTCGAGGGGCTGCGCATCAAGGTCAACAAAGACATGTCGCAGCTTGGTGCGAACGTGTTTCGCGTCGACAAGTGGCCGCAGGGGTTTCACATTGGCGGCGGCAACCAGCTCAATTGGAACAAGATCGCCAAGCGGCCGGTGCTGACGCTCGACGACAAACGGGCGATTCTCGAACATTGCCCTTCGGTGAGTCGAACGAGCGCGGCGGGCTGGGCGCCAGCTCAAAAGGTCAAGACCGCGCACACCGAGACCCAAGCCAACGTCTTCGTCAACGGCACCACGGTCGAATACCCCGACACCTCGGGCGTCGTGGTGTCGAAGGGGCGGTACTTCAACGAACAAGAAGACCTCGACGGGCGGCAAGTGGTGGTGCTCGGGCCCGACGTGGCCGACCGCCTGTTTCCCACCCTCGACCCGATCGGCCAAGAGGTGCGGCTGCGAAACCGGCCGTTCACCGTGGTCGGCGTGCTCGCCCGGCGTGGCAAGGTGCTCGGCCTGTTCAACCTCGACAACATGGTCATGATACCGATGAGCACGTACTTCGCGCAGTACGGCAAGCGGCGTTCGGTGTCGATCAACGTTCAAGCGAAAGACAAGGAGTCGACCGAAAAGGCCACCGACGAAGTGCAGCGCCTGATGCGGCAGCGCCACCGGCTCGGCCCCACCGTCGAGAACGACTTCGAAGTGTCGACCAACGAGTCGATGGCGAAGACCCTGAATGACTTGTCGAATGTGATCACCGCGGCGACGTTCGGCGTCTGCCTGCTGTCGCTCCTGGTCGGCGGCATTGGCATTTTGAACATCATGCTGGTGTCGGTGACCGAGCGAACCCGAGAGATCGGCGTGCGCAAGGCGCTCGGGGCACGCAAGGCGCGAATTCTGGTGCAGTTCGCCACCGAGGCCGTCGTGCTCGCGTTGGTCGGCGGCATCTTGGGGTTGGGGCTCGGGCTGGGGTTGGCCGGCCTCGGGCGGTGGGCGCTCGGGCTGTACACGGCGGTGCCCGTGTGGGCGGTCGTGGTGTCGCTGGTCATGAGCTCTGGCGTCGGCGTGGTGTTCGGCATTTACCCGGCAGCCCGCGCCGCGCGGCTCGACCCGGTCGACGCCATGCGCGCGGAGTAGGGTGCAGCGGACCGCCGAGTTTCCCACCATTCGCCACTTCGACTCGTTCAACGTCGAATAGGTCTGTGTGCCGCGACTCTGATGCTGCGCATGTGCAGGTGTTTGCACACGCTCTGACCTCGAATGCGTTGATTTTGCTGCGTAATCACCTTGGTGGGTGAATTGCTCAGCACCGGTGGCATGACGACCACCACCCGGTTGACGACGTTGATTTCCCGTTCAGCGAGGCCGAGCGAATTGTCGGTTTCGGCTCGGCTCGGCGACTTGCCTTGGTTCATTCGCTTTTCTTTGGCCGACCTGATGGCCCAAGCGAAGTACGGCGAGCAGGTGGCGCTGAGTTGCGCGAAGAAGCTGCGCGAGCTCGAGACCGACGCCGACGCTCGGGCCTTTGCCGAGACCCAAATTCGCGACGAAGCCCGGCACCTCGAATACTTCACGCTCGCCGAACGTGAGCTGCGCGTCACCCGGCCGGTCTTGCCGACACTCCAGCAGCTCTTCGACACCGCCGAGCGCCAAGTCGACCTCGCCAACGTGATGCTCGGCACGCACCTCATTGTCGAGTCGCTCGCGCACGACTTGTTTGCCGACGTGGCGAAGCGGCTGTTGGCACTCAGTGGCATTCGGTGGGTGCCGCGGGCGTGGCGAGCGGCGTTGGCTGAGGTGGCTCGGTCGATGCTGGGCATCGCCCGTGACGAGAGCCGCCACGTGGCCTTCGGTGTCTTGCGCTTGGCGAGGCTGCGAGAGGGCATGAACGCCGAACAGCGCGCGCATCTCGATTTGCTCGCGCGGCACTGGTACGCCCAATTGGCGGCGACGCTCGACGCGCTCCCGGTGTTGTTCGTGCTGCGGCCGATCAAACGGCAAGTCGCCCACGCGGTGCTGACCCGGTGCCGTCGGCGGTGCGTCGACGCGGGGCTCGAGGTGTGGTCATGAACGCGCTCAGCCGCCCCCGGGCGACCGACCCGATCGAAGCCTCGTTGGCGCAACCCTGCCTGACCCAACACCGTACGGCATCGGGCCGCGTGGCTTGCGCCGTCACCCGGGTGGCGACGCTCACGCTGGGCGCTCCGGTGTGCGCGCCCGAGCACCTGCTCGAGGTCGCCCGTGATTCCACCGAGGCCCGGCCTTGTACCAGCTTTCTTCTACCTTCAGTCGGCCCACGTTCAGGCCTTGCGCGAGCTGCGGCAACGCCGTACCCATTGGTGAAGACTTCATCATCGACCTGCCGGCACGGGGGTGGTCGGAGTCGGTGCGTTCGGCCGCGCGAAAGGCGACCAAGGCCGGTCTCACCTTGGTCGAACTCTCGGCCGACGATCTGGTCGTACACGAACCTGCCATGCGCACCATTCAGGCCGCGTATCTCGCCAAACAAGAAGTCACCCACGAGCTTCGATTTCTCACGCGCCCATGCGAATTTTCAGCCGAACGGGTGGGGCGCACCTTCGGCCTGTTTCAACGCGGGTCGATGCTGGGCTTCATCGTCGTCGACCCGTACACGGCCGAAGCCGGCGGCATCGGGGCGCTGCTCAACCTGTTTCGAATTGGCCCGACGAAGCTCTGGAGCGTCTATTCGGCCGTAGTGAAGTTGTTGGCCGAACGCCTTGAGGCCGAAGGCGCCAGCGAATTGTCGTTGGGCTTCGTGCCGCTCTCATTCACTGAGAAGCCGAAGTCGTGGCAGTTGGCTCTGCTGCGTGCCGTCGCGAGGTCGTCGCCGTATCTGCGAGGTCTGCGCGCGATCAAACAATCGCTCCCTGCTCGGAGGTCGACGCGGTGGCTTTTGACGCCCCGCATGCTGCTCGCGCGAGACCTGGTGGCGTTGTTTCTGGCGATGGGCGTGTACGGCCAGGGAGGGCACTGACCATGGAACGTTGGCTCGAACCGGTCGTGCTGTTTGGCGTGGGGGCCGCGTGCTTCATGGTCGAACGGGCGACGCTCGGCCGCAGCGACGTGAAGCGACGAGAATATGTCGTCGACCTCAAGTCGCTGGGCATGGCGGTTGTTTCGTCGGCGGTCGTGGCCGCCCTGGTCAACGCGGTGTTCTCACCAGTGCATTCGGGGTCGCTTCGCGACGGGCGCGTGGTGGTGACCGTCGTGGTCTTCGACGCGGTGCTCTACGGTCTTCACCGCGTGTGTCACTCCTGGTGGTGGCCGATTCACCGCCGTCAACACGCTCCCAAACACTTCGAAGCGTCGATGGCGTTTCGAGATTCATGGTCGCATTTGTTCGTCTACGCGTTGCTGTTGCGCGCGACTGGGGTGGCGTTCGGCTTGAGTGCGGCCGAATTCGCGGTGGTCTCGTCAGTATTCATCGCCGCCCAGTGGTGGACGCACCTGCGCATACCCATGAGCCTGGGCGTGCTCGACTTCGTGCTCATTGGGCCGCGTCACCACGCGATTCACCACCACCACGACCAGCGCGACTGGGCGACCAACTTGGGAGGCTTGCTGTGCGTGTGGGATCAGCTCTTCGGCACCTACGCGCACCCGTTCCCCGAGCGGTTGCTTCGCAAGTCGACCTGACGACGCCGGCCCACCACGCGATTGCCTGGTGGGCCGGTCGGCCGCTCGTGCTGCTGCTTCTTCAGTACGTCTGCACGTTGTCGACGCGGAAGAATTCGGTCGTGTTCGGTGCGAGGGCCGAGTCGGCGCGCAGCGTGACGGTCACCGGCGTGCCCACGGGGAAGCTGCTCAAGCTCTGCGACGTGTTGTACCAGCCGACGAGGTTCAAGTTCGACAGTTGGCTCTTCACGCTGGGGTAGCCGGGGGCCGACAAGGTCATGGTGAGCGACGAATTGTTGCAGCTCTGACAAGCCGATTCCCACTTGAAGGCGAGGCTCAGCCAGTTGGTGTTGGCTCTTCGCGTGAACGTCTGCGCGAGAAGGGCGGGGGCGCCGAAGCTGGGTCGCAGCACCTCTGCGGTGCTGCCGTCGAGTGCGGCACCCGCGCTGCTGTCGTTGGCCACGGTGCCCGCCGTGCCCCAGCCCAACTGGCCGTATTCGAAGCTCCCGTTGGTCAGCGGTTCGATGGCGACGTCGTCGATGAGCAGTTGTTGCCCCGTCGTCGAGTACCCGTCGAAGCGAAGGGTACGGGCTTGGGTCGACCCGAAGAAGCTGCAGGTGACCTTCGTCCACACGGAGGTGGTGCCGTTGACCGAGCCGCAGCCGCCCGCCGACCCGTTGGCTTCAATGACGGTGATGGTGACGGTGCTGTTCGTGGCGGCGACGGTGGGTCGAAAGTAGGCGGTGACGGTGATCGGGCTCGTCGACGCGGGGAGCGCTTGGGTCACCGCGTTGCCTCCAGGGTAGGTGGGCATGGGGCTCGACGACGAGGTGAAGCCCGCCTTCATGGTGCCGGTGCGGCTGCTGCCGCTCGTCACCGCGCCGTCGCCGACGAGGGCCCAACCCGAGCTGCCGCTTTCGAACCCGCCATTCGTCACCACGGGTTGGTCGCCCGCGCCGCCACTGACGCTCACTCCGGCGTCGGTTGAAAACGCCACCGCGGTCAGTGCCAAGTCGTCGACGAGCACCGCGTTGGGCGAGTAGATGTTGATTGAAATCAGCTTGCCGGCGAACGGCGTCAGGTCGCAGGTCACCTGCGTCCACGAAGTCGAAGGTGAGCCGCTGCAGTCGAGGTACTGCAACCCAGGGCTGACGAAGTTCACGTCTTGCGCTTGCAAGGTGATGCCTTGCGACGAAGGGCTGGTGACGGAGGTGTTGCGAAACCAGCCGCGCAAGGTGAGCGTGCCGGGCCCAGTGGTTTGCACCTGTTGCTTGACGGTCGCGGTGAGCGAGCCTGAGAGCGTGAGCGAGAGCGCCGAGCCGGTGTGACCCCCGGTGACGGTGGTCGCGCCGCTGCCGGTCACCGACCAGCCGGTCAACCCCGACTCGAAGCCTGGGTTCACGAGCGCGAGGCCCACGCCGCTGCCGGCGTCGGGAGGGGAGCCCGCACCACCGTCAACCGCCGCGCTCGCCACCGCGAAGAGCAGGTCGTCGGCGTCGTTGAAGCTGCCAGCGACGCAGCTGCCGGCCGAGCCACCGTACCGAAACTGCCCGCGAATCGCGCGCGTCGAACCGCCCGGCGGCAAGGTGAAGGTGGCCGTCAAGACCTGCGAGCCGGCCTTCGTGGCGGTGATGGTCGTGACGTACGACCACGTCGCCGACCCGTCGGTCGATTGGTAGAGGTCGAAGAAGTCTGCGGAGTAGCCGACGTACGCCCAGACGGTGGCCTCGACCCGAACCTGCTTGCCGGCGGCAAGGTCGGTACCATCGACCGTGTAAATGCGCAGGGCATCGAGTGATTCGTCTGAATGGTACGAGCCGGCGGTGCCGTCGGCGCACCCCTTGTTGAGGGTGTTGGGCGCGTTGGTTTCTGGCCCCAACGCGGCACGACCGTTGAGCAGCGTGCCCGACGAACACGACGACGACACCGAGCCGCACCTCGGGGCCATGCGCGTCGAGTCGTAGGTGGCGGTCACGGCCAGCCCTTGCTCCACGGTCGCGAGGTCGGGCGTGGCGGCGGTGTTCTCGGTGGGCAGTGGGCCGCAAGCGGCCAAGAAGCTCAGCAAGGGCAGGGTGCGGCGAAGGCGCGAGGGCATGAAGGTCCTTTCAAGGGGCAAACGGCCCGCGGCGCTTGTGCAAGCTGCGCGCCCTCCGCTGTCGAACGGTAAGCACTTGATGCTTCACGAGCGCCAGGCGTGGGCTGAGCGTTGTGCTGAGCCTGGCAGACTCAGGTGCTGAGTCGGCGAGACTCAAGCGACCTGCTGAAAAACGCGCTCGCGGCGCCAGATCGTCAGCAGCCCTCGAAATGCCGACAAGTATTCCTCCGGGCTTCTTCTTCGCGCGGCGTGCAGCTCGTCATTCGGGCTCGGTCGGGCGTTGCTCAGCAACCTGCTGGGGGTGTCACGGGGCGCCGAGCCAGACGCCGAGGCGCTTGTTCGGGAGGTGGCGTGTGGGGGCGGGCTCAGCCGACCGCCCGCCCCCGACGGTTCCGTGACGGAGGGCGCGCACCCGGCGATGACCTGGAGCGCGTCAGAGATCAAATG
>JBGAIY010000432.1:0-6802 GCA_044225205.1 Myxococcaceae bacterium
CCCCGCCCCCCGAATGCACGGGCAAAGCGGCGTAGCGACCCGGTTTCGGCTCGGGCGCCTCGGGTGGGCGCCCCGACGGCTCTCGGGCGGCCCACGCCCGGCCGACTTCGACGTCGAGCAAGTGCGTGGGGCGAACGTTCTTGAGCGCGCCCACCATCGATTCGCGCACGTGCGGGTTGAGCTGCGCCAACTGCGACAACACGTGCCCCATCGCTTCGCGTTTCAAGTTCGGCTGCGACCCACACAACGTGCACGGGAGAATGGGAAAGCGCTGGAGTTCGGCGAAGCGGGCGATGTCGTCTTCGGCGAGTTCAATGAGGGGGCGAATCACCTCGAAGCGCCCGTCGTCGGTCGTGTACTTCGCGGGCATGGCCTGCAACTTGCCCGTGTAGACGAGGTTCAGCAGCAAGGTCTCGAGCGTGTCATCGCGGTGGTGGCCGAGCGCGACCTTCGTCGCCCCGAGACGTTCAGCGGCCGTGTACAAGATGCCGCGGCGCAGGCGACTGCAGCTCGCGCATGGGGTCTGGCCCGACGCCATTCGCGTTTTCACCACCGAGTAGGTGTCTTCAGACAGAATCTCGAAGCGCACCCCGGTCGACTCGAGGTAGCGCACCAAGGGCGTACCGTCGTAGCCGGGCTGCTGTTGGTCGAGGTGCACGGCCACCAACTCGACGCGAAACGGCAACGAGCGACGCACCCGCTCGAGCAGGTGCAACAGGGTGTAGCTGTCTTTGCCGCCCGACAGGCACACCATCACCCGGTCGCCGTCACGCAACAGGCCGAATTCATGAATGGTTTTCGTCACGCGAGAGGTGAGCTTCAGCTCCAGCGCGGTTCTTTCGTCGCCCATGCCCCAACGGCGTACTGCGACGGCGTGCCGCTGTCTTCAGGCTTCGTCGAAGCAGCGTGCCCAACGTGCGAACGCACAGCCTCAGCTCGGCCCGTGCGTGCAGGAGCGGGGCGCGCCATGGCCGGGTCGCGATTCGCCCCCACCGACGGTGGCTGGCCTGAGCGATCAGGTGATCGAGCAGCGGGCCCAGCACCGCGAGCCACGGCCGCCCGGTGACGACGGCGCTCGCCACGACCAGGCCACACGCGATGGTCGCGGCCGCGTGAGCGACCCTCGTTTTGAGGCCACGGTGGGCACGCCGGTACCCCGGCCAGAATTCGGTCTCGAACCTCATGCGGCCTCGAGTGCGGTTTTGAGCGCGCCGAGCGCGTCGACCCGGCCACGCCCCAGCCGGGCGTCATTCACGGGGCTGAAGGAGCCCTCCAAAAAGTCGCGAATCACCTCGGCCGACAGGTGACGCGCCGAGCGGCCGGCGCCGAGCTGGTCGAGCCAAGCCGCGTTCAGTTCTTGTTCGGGCTGGCCACCCAGGGGTACCGCCAAGACCGGCTTTCGCAGGGCCAGGGCCTCGGCGATGGTGGTGTAGCCCCCGTTCGTGATGACGGCCCTGGCCGAGATCAAGTCGCGCATGAACCGTGCTTGGTCGAACCGGCGCAACTGCACGTGACCGTGCGACTCGTCACGCCCGAGCCCGTACACCACGAAGCGCTCGCCGGAGCGCTGGGCCAACAGCGCCGGCAGGAGCCGCCCGTCGGTTGCGCTCGTTTGGTACACGAGCGTGTGGCCCCGAGCCGAAGACGGGTCGCCCCCGCGGCCGGTCGCCGCTTCGACGGGCGCGCGCAAAATGGGCCCGACCAACGTCGTGTTCTCCGACTCCACGTGGGGGAAAAAGAAGGTCGTCACGATGTAATGCGTGCACCCCCACGTTTTGGCCGCGCAAGCCGCGCGCAGCAGACCAAACCGAGAGACCTGCTCGCGCACGGTTTGGGGGTGCGTGCAGCGGTCGATCACGTGCTGGTGATCAATCGAAATCACCGGCACCCCCAGCCACCGACCCAACACGGTCGACACCGTCTCGAAGTCGGTCAACACGACGTTCGGGCGCCAGCGTTTGACGAGTGAGCGACATGCCTCGAAATTGTCTCTCACGGCCCGTGGCCCCTGTTCGACGAGGCGCCCCAGCGTCGCCCCCAGTGCCAACCGGCCATCGCAGAAGCGAAAATCGAGCCCGTGAATCGGCAGGCATTCGAACCCGTTCGACGCAAACACCGCCAACGCCCGACCTGAGCTGGCGATGCGAACCTCGTGGCCGGTGGCGCGGAGGTGTTGGGCAACGACCAGCGACCGCATCGCGTGGCCCAGGCCGCTGCCCACCACCCCATAGAGAATTCGCCGCCCGGTCATGCGGCCTCCCGGGTCGACCGCAGGGTGAAGAGCGTGAGCTCGGGGTCTGAATGAATGCGAATGGGCGACCCCAGCCCACGGTTCACATAAAGGTGGTTGCCTTCAACCGGGTACAGGCCCCGCACGTAGGGTTGGCCCAACAACCGAAACACCGCGTTGGTGACGGCGCCGAAATGAACGGCGCCGCCGTGGGTGTGACCCGACAAGCAGACGAGCCCTTCGTCGCGAGGCAGCTTCTTCGCGGTCGGCGGCGAGTGGGTCAGCACCAAGCGGCTCTGGTCGGCGCGGGTGCCGGCGAACGACTTGGCGACGTCGTCGTGTCGGGTCGTGCCGTCATCGACGCCGATGACTTGCAGCGGCGCACCTCTCACCGTCAGCACGGTGTGTTCGTTCTGAAGCACCACCATGTCGAGCCGCTCGAGGTCACGCCGCACGTCGCCCGCGCTGACGATGTGGTCGTGGTTGCCCAGGCAGGCCACGGTCGCCATGGGCGGTCGGTCACCCAACGCCGACTTGAACAGCGCGATGGGGCCGTGCGCATAGGTGACAAAGTCACCGGTCAGCACCAACACATCGGCTCCGGCGCACGCGGCGACGGCGGCCTGAATTCTCGTCAGCGGCGTTTGTGGGCCCAAGTGCAGGTCGGTCAAATGCGCGACGACCAGCCCGTCGTGCCTGGGGTCGAGCGCAGGAGTGCACAGTTCGACCCGGGCCGTCTCGAAGCCTGGGGTGCGAGGCGAAGGGGCGCGGCCCGCCACGGCCTCGGTGGCGGCGAGCACGGCGCTCGAAGCGGTGGCGGTCAAGACGCTGCGACGGCTGTATTTCGTGGGCGACATGGGTTCTCCGGCCTTCGGGGTGGTCACTGCCGAAGACCTTGGTCGAAGGCCGTGTCACCGCGTTGACCGCGGAGTGAAATGTCGTCGTTCGTCGTGTGAAAATGGGGTGAACCGGTCAGCCTTCGCTGGGCGCGAGCGGCAAACGCACCGTGAAGGCCGCGCCCCCCGCGTCACCAGAAGCGACGTCGATTCGGCCGCGGTGGGCTTCGACGATGGCGCGGGTCAAGGCCAAACCCAACCCCGTGCCTTTCGCGTCTCCGCGGGTGGTGTGAAAGCGCTCGAACAACCGCGGCAACTGCTCAGGGGCGATGCCCGGGCCGCTGTCGCGCACGACGACTTCGATTTCACGCTCGGCTTCGAGGGGTCGCACGTCGACCTGCACCCACCCCGTCGTACCGGCGAACGAGAGCGCGTTGAGCAGGAGGTTGCTGAACGCCCGCTCGAGCCGGCTGGGCACGCCCAGCACCCGATCGGTCGACGTCACCGGGCGCTCGCCTCGCCACGAAATCGAGCCGAACCGAGGGTCTTTGGCAAACGTGCTCAACAGCCCGTCGACCAACGCCCCGACCGACACGAGCTCCGCGGGGCTCGGCGGGCAGGCCCGCTTCGGCCCGGCTCAACTCGAGAAATTGGGTGACCAGGCGGTCGAGCTGGGCGCAGCTCGCGTGGAGCACCTCGGTCAGCTTCGTCGTTCGCTCGGCCGTGAGGGTGCCTCCGGCCATCAGGTCGGCGCAGGTTTTAATGGCCGCGACCGGGTTTTTGAACTCGTGCGCCAAGTCGGTCAAAAACGCTTCGTTCGCCTTGTTTCGTTCGGCGAGTGCCGTGAGCACGCTGTTGAACGCGTTCGCCAGGTCACCCACCTCGTCGCTTCGGTCGAGCGTCAACCCGGTCTTCGGCACCGCCGCGGCCGCACGCCCGAGCAACTCACGGCGGAGCTGCTCGAGGGGCCTGATCAGCTGCCGGCTGAGCAGCCAACCCGCGACCAACGCAATGACGAGGCTCACCGACAACCACTTGATGATTTGTCGTTCGCGGGCAAATTGCGGCAACACCGCCCGGCGCGAATAGGCTTGCACGTGAAACTGCACGTCTTCGTCGCGCAAAGGGTCGTGCCACCATTGGTTCACCACGTGAATCAAGGCGTTGCCGCCGGGTGCAAACCGGGAGTCTTCTCCGGTCGGCCCGGCGCTCTCCGGGCGCGCCCCCAAAGCCCCCTCGCCCGCTTCGAGGCTCGACAGCGCCGGCCCCACCGGGCCGTAAAAGAAATTGCCCACCCGGTAGGGCCACGTGTCATCGACCGAGCGGTTGACGTCGAAGCGCGCGGTGCCTTTTCGGTCGACCGCTCGAATGCGCAAGTTCGTCGCCGACGGCGAGGCTCTCAGCTCGCCTTCGATCTCTTCGACACTTCGATGGGCGTCGAGCCGCGCCCGAATCAGGCCGAGCGCCTCACGCGCCCGCGCCGCCGAAACGTCAGCTTCGTGCAGCTCAATGCGGCTCAGCACGACCAAGAAGACAAAAGGCGCGGCGCCCACCAACAAGGCGACGGCGAACGCGCGATCGCGCAGAGACCAACGCCTCGGCCTCGCCGTCATTCTCGCCATCGGTACCCTGCCCCGACGACGGCCTCGATGCCCGCGAAGGCCGGGTCGACCGCCTCGAATTTTCGCCGGAGTCGACGAACGTACGTGTCGATCAAGCGGTCTCCGACGACCGCGTCTTCGCCACGACATTGCGTGATGAGCGCGTCGCGAGAGAGCACCACCCCTGGGCGGCGGGTGAGCGCCTCGATGAGCTTGAATTCGGTCACCGTCGTCTCGAGCAATTTCGAGCGCCAGCGAACTTCGAGCCGCTCGGCCGACAATGACAACGCACCCACCTGCACCGCGCCCACGACCGGCCCCGCCCCTTGCCGGGCCAGCTCGCGCCGCAACAGGGCCTGAATGCGCGCCAACAGAATGCGGGTGCTGAAGGGTTTCGTCACGTAGTCGTCGGCGCCGAACTCCAAGCCCAGCGCTTCGTCGGTTTCGTTGTCGCGCGAGGTCAGCAAAATGATGGGCAGCTGCGAGCCCCGTTCGCGCAGCTTTCGACACAGCGAAAAGCCGTCGAGCTTCGGCATGTTGACGTCAGAAACAATGAGGTCGACGGGGTGCTGCCCCAAGAGCACCAGGCCGTGTTCACCGTCGAGCGCGTGCGTGACCGTGTGCCCTGCGTCTTCGAAAGCGAACGTCAGCGCCGTCACCAAGGTCACGTCGTCGTCGAGCAACAGGAGTCGAGCCACGGTGCCCTACAACAGCACACCCGCCGGTGCATTTCTCGCGGCTGTTGATTTCAAAGGTCGCCCGAATGCAACGCGCTGCGAACCGTGTGGTGCACGACGATGCCGCTGTTGGCCTCGGCGAGCCTGAACCGTCGCAACCACTGGCTGCGGCGGCGGGTTCTGAAAACGTGAGCCGACTCGCCCGCGGCGCCGCGGCGAGTCTGAGCGGTGCGAGAGCAGCGCTTGCTCTCCATTTGGTGGGTCTGGGCAGTCGAGCAAGTACTACACGATGACTCCAATGCAGGTGAAAGAGCGGCGCCCGAGTCGACGGGGCGTGTACGCCAAGCCCCATTGAATTGCATCGTTTCGGCTTCGTCGAACGACGCCCACCGCTGGTCGGAGCGAGGGTGTTCGCCGACGCTCCGCCGAAGCCCGCAGCTCAGCCGCAACAAATGGCGCGCCCAGCCTCATTGCAAGGCAGGCGTTCACTTCGGGCGAAATCGAGAGGCCATGAATCAACATGCGAAACGTGCGGTGGGCGGGCTGATGATCGCTGGTGTGGCCGGGGCCGTCGCCTGGCAACTCGCGCTCGGGCCCGAGGTGCGTTGCTTCAACGACAGCGACTCGGTGGCGACCGTCACGGTCGAAGGTCGCACCTTCACCGTGGCACCCAGAACATGGGCGCCGTTTTCTCCGGGTTACGGCCCACACCAGGTCTCGGTCACCTTCGCGAATGGCGAAAAGGCCAGCTTTCCCGTGAACTTGACGCGCCGAGCCGACTACCCGACGGTGGCGAACTACGCCTTGGCCGCCAAGGGGTGCTTCGCGTTGCTCGACGTTTCGGCCCTGTATGGCCAGCCTGGCCGAGTGACGCCCTTGGCCGTCTTTGAGCACACCCACCTGCTCGAAAAGCACCTCGACCACGCCACCGAATTGCCTCCGGGGCCGCTGCCGAAGGAGACGATAACAAACCGCCAATACTCGACGCTCGTGTGGGTGACGCCAGTCGCTTGCGGGCTGGCCGGTGACCCAAGCGCGTTGGGCCAAGAGCTTGAAAAGCTGACGAAGCGGAGAGGAACGTAAGCACAGCCGCAAGGCCGCCGGCTTGCCGTGCGGTGCGCTCGCGACCAGGGGTTGCGACAGGTTCGGGCGACGAGCCCGCCTGTACTTGGCGACCACCGATGTGCCACAAGTGCACGAAACCCATGCGAACGCTCATCATCGTCGGAGCCGCAACCCTCGCGCTCATCGGGGCAGCGAGCTGGTACCTCAGAGCGGGTAGCGCCGAAGCCCCGAACGACGACGCCGTGCCCCACACCGCCGAAACGCCGACCGCCCCGCCGCCCGCGCCGAGAGAGCCGACGGTGCCGCCCCAAGAACCCGAGCGGCCGATCGCGCGGTTCTCTGACGGCGTACCGGTGCCCCCGCCCGAGCCGCCCCCCATCGACCCGTCGCTCG
>JBGAIY010000433.1:0-6619 GCA_044225205.1 Myxococcaceae bacterium
ACGCGTTGCAACGTCGCCATGACTTCGGGGTCGAGCGCCTTCTCGTCGACCAGGTCGTGGAGCGCTTTTTCGGCGTCGCCCTGCAGCACTCTGATGATCTGTCGCACGTGCGAAATTTCGCTGGCCGTGGCCTCGTGCAGCTGTTCGGGCGTGAGCGAGGTGAGGGCGGGGTCGGTCGACTGGCCGTCGCGGGCCTTGTAGAGGTTGCGCAGCTTTTCGAGCGTGAGGTCGACGATGTTGCCCGCCGCGATGATCGCCACCGAGGCGCCCATGGGCACCACCCGCTTCACGTTTTCGACCTTCTCGAGCGACTCTTTGATTTTCGGAAAATCGTCGACCGACTTGAGGTCAGAATCAGACCCCATTTGCCCGTACAACGACAGCTCGTCTTTCGACGCCTCAGAATAGATCTGAACGTTGCCGGCGAGCGAACCGATGACCGACTTCGCCATGGCCCCGTTCACGCTGCTCAGCAGCGAGCCCAGCACCACGAAAATGAAGGTGCCGACCAGAATCAACATGCCGATGATGAGGTTGATGGGGCTCGCGCGCAGGTTGCGCAGCGCAATGAGCACCAACATTTTGAGCCGGTCAATCACGGCGCGCCTCGGGCTGGGGTTCGGCGTTGCCGAGCGCGTGCGCCACCGCCGCCTTCGGGCTTTCTTTGCCCAAGATCTTGCCGTCGGCCAAGCGAATGACGGCGTTGGCGTGCTCCATCACCTTGTAGTCGTGGGTCGAGAAAATGAAGGTGGTGCCCTTTTGCTGATTGAGCGACTTCATGAGGTCGATGATTTGCTGGCCGGTGGCCGAGTCGAGGTTGGCCGTCGGCTCGTCGGCGAGCACGATTTTCGGGTCGGTGACCAGGGCCCGGGCGACGGCCACGCGCTGGCGTTGGCCACCCGACAGCTCATTGGGGCGGTGCTTGGCGTGCGAGGCCAGCCCGACCTGCTCGAGCAACTCCATGACCTTCTTTTCACGCTCTTTCGCGTTGAGCCTGCGCTGCAGCAACAGTGGAAACTCGACGTTCTGAAACAGGGTGAGCACCGAGACCAGGTTGAAGCTCTGAAAAATGAAGCCAATGGTGTTGAGCCGCAGGTCGGTGAGCTGCGACTCCTTGAGCGTGGCGGTGTCTTTCCACGCGACTTCGACGACTCCACGGGTAGCGGTGTCGACGCAGCCGATCAGGTTGAGCAGGGTCGTTTTGCCGCTGCCCGAGGGGCCGGCAATCGAAATGAATTCGCCCTGTTCGACCTCGAGTGAAACGCCGCGCAAGGCCTGCACGACGGTTTGACCCAACTCGTATTCTTTGACGACGTCACGAATCGAAACGATGGATGCCATGGCGGGCGCAGAGGTAGCGCACTGCTACGCCAACGGCATGAAGAAACGTGAACTGTGCGTTGATCGGCCGCGTCGTCTCTCTTAACCTGCGCCGCGCCATGGCCGACTCTCCGCAATCACCACCGTTGCCCACACCTGCCTACCCGGCAATTGAAGCACTCATCGAATATGCGACTGCCGATGAAATAGCGTCGCTCTTTGCACCAGTGACTGCCGCCCTCGCCGAACTCAAAGGGCCGCGTGCCGAGCAGGGGAAGAAGGTGGCCAAAGCCATTGAACACACGCAAGGCCTGCTGAACCACCTCATTCAAGTACGCGAAAAGCTTGAGGCGGGCCGCAAGGGCAAACGCTGATCAACGGGTTGCGAATCATTCTCTTAGTAAAGGAGAATTGGCACGCAACCCGCTGCGGCCGCCGTCGATAATGAAAGGGAGTGGGTTGCAGCGGCCCACGAACTTCACGGCGTACCGAGCAGTTTTGGCAGTCTTTTTGGAGGTTACAATGGCGAACCCAGTCAACCCAGTTCATCTCGACGGTGCCTCACCGGCGCGCATTTCGACCAACTTCACGGTCGGCAACCAAACGCAGAACCGGTCATTCGGCGAGAAGGTCAACATCGGGCTCCAGCAAGGGGCCAACGCCATTGCCAGCGGGGCGTCGTTGCTCGGGGGCTCCATACCGGGCGCTTCAATTGTCTCGGCGGCGGTCTCGTCGGTGAGCACGCACCTCGGCGGCGCGGGCACCAGCTCAGCGGGTTACGCGGCGACGGGCGTGGTGTCGGTGGGCGCGGGCGGCGCTTCGACGGTCAGCACGACGGTCGGCAGCGGCACGACGGTCGGCTCGGTGGTCGGTGGCACCACCACCTCCAACATCAACTACAACAACGGCGCCACCAGCAACGACGTGGGCTTCGGCAACTCGGCCGTCAGCAGCATGAGCGGTGACATGAGCAACATGCTCAAGCTGCAGTACCAAATGCAGAAAGAGAACCTGATGTACACGGGCATTTCAAACGTCATCAAGACCAAGCACGAAACGGTGAAGAACTCGGTTTCGAACATTCGGTAAGTCGTACAAACGACCTGACGTGGTGCATGAGGGCGGCCCAGGTGGCCGCCCTTCGTGTTACAAGGGGTGGGCATGGGCTGGTGTTGGCCAGCCCCTCAACGCTTCAGACACAAGAACACGAAGAAGAAGACGAGGAGTGGCATGTCGGAGTCAGACATTGCGGGCAGCCTGGTGCCCCTGCGAAAACAGCAGGCGCAGCTCATGGTCGAAGCCGCCTACCTGTTCATGGAAATGGGGCAGTTCGACCAAGCGCGAGAAACGGCGCTCGGCTGCGGCGTGCTCATGCCGAAGAGCGAGGTGCCGCAGATCGCCGCAGGCACCATCGAATTCAACCAGCAGAAGTACGACAAGGCGCTGCAGTCGTTTCGGGCGGCCCAGCGGTTGGCGCCGAAGTCGGCGCTGCCGCGTGCCCACTGCGGCGAGGCGCTGCAGGCCATGGGCAAGTTTCCCGAGGCGATGAAAGAGCTCATCGCCGCCACCGAAATCGAACCGGGTTCTGACGGCGCCCACTTCGCGGTGGCGCTGATGATCGTGGTCGGCTCGCGAGAATTCGACTTGGGGCGCTTCGATGCCGCGCTCAAGACCATGGCGACCGTCGTCAAAGTCGCTCCCGACCACGCGTTGGGCCAGGCGCACTACGGCAAGAGCCTCATCGCCGTGGGCCAAAATGAAGAAGGCGTGGCGGCCCTGCAGCGCGCGGTGGCGCTCGACCCCGACGGCGACGGTGGGCGCATCGCCACCATGTTTCTCGAGGCCACGAAGTCAGCCGGCAAGAAGTAAGGAAAGGCGGCCAGCATGTCAGTGCGTGGAGTTCGTGGCGGCAAACCAGGTGGCGTCGGCGGGGCACGCGGTGGCGGTGGGGCGAGTGGCGCCGGCGGCGTGGGCAAGGCCGGCAAAGCCGGCGGAGCGTTCGGTGGTAAAGTCGACCGGGCCGAATCGCTCGTCGGGCCTTCGGGGGCGGCGGGTGCAGCCGCGGCCGGTTCGGTGGCTGCTGCCGACGCCGTGGTCGGCCAGGTGCTCGAACTGGCGCGCCAGTTGCGCGAAGGCCAACTGAAGAGCCGCGATGAGGCGACCAAAAAGTTGGTGGCCGACATTCTCCGCGAGAAAGTTCGAACGCAGTCAAAACAGCTCAGCGACAAGGTCTTTCAGCAGCTCAAAGACGACCCGACGCTCAATCAGACTCTCGAACGGCTCTGGAAGCGCGCAGAGCAAGAAGAGTAGGTTCGACCAGTGCCGCTCGCGGAAACCAAGCCAGAGATCCTCGAGAAGTACGGCTCGTACGTGCGCTCGCTTGCGGCGCAGGTGCGCAAGCAATTCAATTCTCAATACGAGATGGACGAACTCGTGGCTTGGGGCCAAATCGGTTTGCTCGAAGCCGCTGAGCGCTTTGACACGAAAGTGGGTGTGAATTTTCTCACCTTTGCCCACTACCGCATCAAAGGTGCGATTTACGACGGCCTGCGAAAGATGGGCGTGCTCAAGGGCAACGCCGCCGCGGGAGAGCGCAGCAACGCGTACTTGAGCAACCTGGCGTCGACCAACTCGCCCGGGGGCCGGCTTGAAGACGACGTCAACACCATTTCAAATGCCGTCACTGGGTTGGCCATGGTGTTCGCCACCAGTTTCGAAGGCACTGAAGGGCTCCAGGTTTCTGACGAGCAGTTGCCTGCCGACGAGCGGCTGCAAATGGAGCAATTGAAGCGGCGCGTCAGAGCGGCGATTGAGCGCCTGCCCGAAAAAGAGCGAAAGTTACTGCAGGGTTACTACTTTCAAAACAAGACGCTCGAAGAAGCAGGGGCCGAAATTGGCCAGTCGAAGAGCTGGGCGAGCCGGCTGCATGCCCGGGCGGTCGAGACCCTGAAGAAACTTCTCGAAGAAGAAGACGAAAATACCTTCGAGACAACCGCGAGGAGCGACCATGGCAGGACCACTGGCAGGAATACCGGCGCAGGAGATCGCCAAGCAGAAGCTGCCCGACCAGGCCGCCCAACAGGGCCAGAAGGAGGGTCAAAGCAAGTTTGACCGCAGCCTGAAGCAGCAAGACATGGCGCAGCAGCACACCGTCGACCTGGCGAACAAGGCGCAGCACGCCCAAGCGGTTCAGCAGGTCGCGGCGGTCGAAAAGGTGAAGCAGACCGAGCAGTCGACGAAGGTGCAAAAAGACGCGGCGAAGGTCGCGACGAAAGACCCGGTGTTGGCCAAGTCGGAGGCGCAGAAAGCGACCTCCATGATCGGTCAGTTCTTCTCGGGCATGGAACAGAGCCAAGTCAGCATCGACAAGCTGATCAACGGTGGCCTGCAGGGCCGCAATTTCACGAACCAAGAAATGCTGTCTCTTCAGGCGGGTATGTACAAGTACTCGCAAGAACTCGACCTGACTTCGAAAGTCGTCGAGAAGGCCACGAGCGGCCTCAAAGACACCCTCAAGACGCAAGTTTGACCGTTTGCGGCAGGTGGCTTGGCCCCGCCGCAAAGCAAAAATCGCGAAATGAAAATCTGGGGTAATGTGCGCAGCGATGCGCACTCCCTCGGTTTGGCGTCTGTTGCCCGCGGTGCTGCTGTTGGTCGCCGCCGCGTGCTCGACGCCCTTGCAGCATGACCTCAACGAAGAAGACGCGAACGAAATCTACGTTCTGCTGCAGAACGCGGGCATTGACGCGACCAAGATCAAAGAAGGCGAAGGCAAAGAAGCCAAGTACGTGATCAGCGTACCGAAAGCCGACATTGCCTCGGCGGCGGAGCTGCTCAAGGAGCACTCGCTGCCCAGGCCCATGGCGGCGGGGCTCGCGGTCTTCAAGCAGACCAAGGGCATGATACCGACGCAGACCGAAGAGCGCGCGATGTTCATCGAAGCGCTCGGTGGCGAAGCGTCGAACGCGCTCAACCGCATACCCGGGGTGCTCGAAGCCCGAGTGATCGTCATGATACCGAGGCGGACTCGACGCAGCCCGAGCTCAAGCCCAAGCCGTCGGCGTCGGTGTTGATCAAATATTTGCCCGGCGAGGGCAAGCCCCCGGTGCCTCCCGAAGAGGTGCGCGAATTCGTGGCGAAGGCGGTGCCCGAGCTCAACAAAGACAACGTCAAGGTGTTGATGATCGAATCGATCACGGTGAAGCGCACCGACGCCGAACTCGAGCAACGCATGGTGAGCCACTTGGGCGTGCGGCTCGAAAAGGCGAGCGTGTCGGTGTTTCGGGCGTTGATTGCGTTGCCCACGTTGCTGTTCTTGGCGGTGACGGGGGTGCTCGCGTTCGTCATGGTGCGCAAGCCGGCCCCGGCCAGCAACGGCAATGGCCGACGCAAGGCGCCGCCGCCCGACGAGGGTTAAGCTTGTTCACGGCGGCGTGACGCTCGTGTCACGACCCGTGCTGAGGCCGAGTGGAACAGTACTTCTCATCGCTCTCGAAGCGACAAACGATGCTGCTGCTGACCTCGCTCGCGTTCGGCGGAGCCGAGGCCATGTCTTCGTTCGAGCACCTGCTGCCCGACGAAGAAGAGCTGCTCAAGCACCGCGCGACGTCGCTTTTGCAGATACCCCGCGACAAGCGGGTGCCGCTGTTGGTGCAAGAAATCAAACGGCTGGTCACCCAGCGGCGCAAGCAGCTCTCGTCGGCCGAACCGAAGCGCTTGGCCGAGGTGCTCTCGAAAGAGCGGCCGGTCATGATCGAAGTCGTTCTGCGGGCGCTGCCAGTCGAAATCGCGGCGGCGGTGCGCTCGGCCCTGCCCAACCACCCGACCATTCGCCTGCAACGCGACGTTCGCCCCGACGTGCTGTCGATCATTCGGTGGAAGCTCGAAGAAGCGCTGCAACACAACGCTCCCCGCGTGGGCACGTTTCGGTTCACCGACCTGTTGACCCTGCAGCAGCGTGAGGTGATCAGCGTGTGCGACCGCATGGGCGCACGGGTGCTGGCCACGGCCATTGCCGGGTTGCCCGCCGCCGATGCGGAGGCGCTCTTGGCGAAGTTGCCGCCCGACCAGCGCGCCCTGGCCATGAAAGCCGCCGACGCCGGCCGCTCGAAACGGCTCAGTGAAGACGACGCCAAGACCGTGCTCGAGATGCACGGCGCGCTTGAGAACCCCTCGCAAGGCATGCGCAGCGCGGGAGCACAGCGACTGATTCGCGCCTGCGTCGCCCAGTCTCCCGAATTCGCCCAGCGCATGATCGAGCGATATTCGGGTGAATTGGGGCGCCTGTTGCATCGCTGGG
>JBGAIY010000434.1:0-6525 GCA_044225205.1 Myxococcaceae bacterium
AGCACGAAATTCGACCCGACGAGCGTACCCAGCGAATAGTCGGCGGTGCTCTTCGAAGGGTCTTGGCGAAGCAGCACGCGTTGTTTCGAAATCGACACGACGTGGCTCTGAGCGAAGGCCGATTCGTCGAGGTCGAACTTCATTACCCGCTGGGGTTCGACCCCGTTCTGCGTGGCGAGGAGCGCGCCGTTCACCCAGTACAACCCGTCGATGCCCACGGTCGCCACGTCGGGCGGCGGCTTCACGGCGGTGACGGCGCGGGTGGCCACGTCGATAACGAAGAGGCCGAGCGAATAGTCGGCCAGGTACAAGCGCTGCCCGTCGCCAGAAAACGCGAGCCCCTGGGGCGACCGAAACGGGCCTTCGAGCCATTGCTCGAGCGTGCTGGTGGCTGGCGAGGCCGCGCCTTTCGCGCTGAGTCGAAAAACGAGCGGCTTGACGCTGTCTGAGACGAACACGTCGCCACTGGGGCTCAAGGCGAGGTCGCCGAAAACGTGCTCGCCGGGCTGTGGGGCCCACCACACGTGGAGCTGCTTGCCGGTGCCCAGGTCGAATTGAACCAAGCCGGCGCGCCTGGGTTTCGACGCCTCGAAGCCGGTCATTTGCGGCACGTCGCTCGTGGTGGCCCACAGCACCTGGCGCTTGGCGTCGACGGCCAGGCCGAACACCGCGCCAAGCTCGTCGTCGCCTGGCTTTGAAAACTCGCTCACCGCGTGGGTCTTTTCGTCGACCGCCAGCACTTGGCGGCCACGCACGTTCGCCACCAAGTAGCGGTGCCGGGGCCCGTCGAAGGCCACGCCCTCGACCAATTCGGTTTTTGGCAATGAAAACAAGGGCGTAGACCGACCCTGGGCTTCTCGGTTTTGGGCGAAGTGGGCGACGACGGCCTTGAAGGCCGGGGTGTCGCGCACGGCGGCGAAGTCTTCTTCGCGGGTCACGTCGAAGGCGAGGCCCATGGCGGCGAGACGCTCGAGGGTCGGGGCGACTTCGTCGGGGGCCCCCCCCTTGGCTTGGGCGCTGGCCAATGCCAGCAACACCCGGGGCCGGTTGGGCTCGGCGGCGGCGGCCTCGCGCATGTGCTTGAGAAAAGACGGGTAGTCGTGTTCAGCGGCGGCTTGACGGGCGGCCGCGAGGGGGTCGGCCGCCAAGGCGAGGGCCAGCAGGCCGGCCCACATCAGTTGGTTCCACCGGTTTGATTGTGACGAGCGCCCTCGGGCGTGGCCGGGGCGGGAGGCGCCCCCAGCAGGTCGGGAAACGGGCCCGCGTCTTGACTCTCGAGTTCCCACCGGCGCTCGCGCCAGACAAAAACATTCGTGATCGTCGCGGTTTGCTCGGTCATCGACGGCAGGCGGTACCACGACACGCGAGAGACGACCTTGGCCTCAAGCTGGTCGTCAGACGTCTTGGCGTCTTCGAGCTGAAAATCGGTAATGAAGAGGTCTTTGTCGTCGTTGGCGCGGGTGCGGGCTTTGATGAAGCTCTCCCGGCGTTCGGGCACCAACAGGTCGGCGGCGGCGCGAAAGTCTTTCCACCGAATTTTTTGGTGAAACGACTCGATGCTGGGCTTGAGTTCTTCCAAGTCGGGTTTCCCCAAGGTGGCGCAAGCGGCAAAAATGAGGCAACCGGCAATCGTGGGCAGTCGCAGCATGAGCGCGACGGTAGCACCCACGTTGTGTAAGGTCGCCAACCGTTCGAAAGGCAAGAAGCCGACGCTATGTCTAAGTCGATGGTGGAGAAGTACGAGCAGATGCTGGCGCAAGACCCGACGTCGACGGTGTTCGTCGAGCTTGCGCGGGCCTACCTCGAGCGAGGCGACAGCGAGAAGGCCATCACCCTGTGCCAGCAAGGCTGTGCGCACCACCCGAACTCGGTCGTGGGCCGTGTGTTGTGGGGCAAAGGGCTCATCAACGTGGGCCGGGCGGCCGAGGCGATGAAGCAGTTCGACCTCGCCACCAACATCGATAAAGACAACGCGCACGCGTACAACCTCATCGGCGAAGTGCTGTTGCGCAAAGGGCTCTACCGGTCGGCACTGCCGATTCTGCGCAAAGCGGCGCAGCTCCAGCCCAACGACGGCCGCATCACCCAGTGGCTCGAGCAGACCCGAACCGCGTTGTCGGGTGGCCCCGCGCCGGTGCTCTACGACAACACCAGCGTCGACACCCGGCCGCTCGACGAGCGCACGGGGCTGCCGGTCGACGAGGCGCCGTCGGCTCCGGTGCCGCCGGCCATCGCTCCGGTGACGACGTTCGCGGTGCCGGCCATCGCGCCGATGACCCTCGCGCCCAATGGCACGCTCGTGCCTTCGTTGAGCGACGGTGGTGACGTGGCCGAACCGACGGTCATCATGCAGGCGTACGTGCCTGAAAAAGAGCGCGAAAAGGCCATCGCCGCGTTGACCGAGCAGTCGGTCACGACCGAAATACCGACGCAGCAATCGCGGGTGCTGGCCCAGTACGCGCCACCGTCGGGGCCGCGGCCGGGGCCACCGGTGTTGACCGAAGAAGACGAGCCCGCGTTTCGGCCGCCCGCTCCGAGTGACGGGGTGGTGGTCTCTCCGGTGCGCCCCTCGCAGCAAGACCTGCCGGTGGTGATGGGGCAGGTCGACGCGCCGCAAGACCCGTTCGCGCCTTTCGCCCAACAACCGCTGCCCGAGAGCAACGAGACCGTTCGCGGGTTGACCAGCACGTTCGACGCGCTCGAGCAGTCGGCGCCGCAGGCCGCGCCCCTGCCCTTCATTGCCCCAGTCATCACCCCGCTGGCGACCCACGCATCGGTCGACGGGCCGCCGGTGCTCTTGCCGGTACCCGACGCGTCGCAGCCGTCGGTGGCGGTCTCGCCGAACGCGGGGGTCGCGCCGCGCCCGAGCGGCAACGGGTTGCTGGGCGGAGGTCTGCTCGACGACATACCCGACGAGGGGCCGCCGTCGGTCGAACTGGCTCCGCGGGCCGAGTATTCGTCGCAGGCCACCGAGGCGATTGCGAAAGAATACGAAGCCGAGCTGCGTGCGAAGCTCGAAGCCAACACCAAGAAGCAGACGTTCTTGCAACGGCACGGGCTCAAGCTCGCCATCGCCGCGGGCGTGTTGGTGATCGTGGGTGGCGGTGGTGGAGCGTTTTTGCGCACCCGCTACCAAAACGACGGCAAGAACTTGGCCGAGACGTTGGCGCAGGGCCGCGCCGCGGTGAACGCCGACACGAAAGAGCAGTACCTGGCGGGGCTCCAGTCGCTCGGCCAAGCCATCACGATGGACGACGGCAGCACCGAGGCGTGGGCCTGGTCGGCGTACGCCCACGCCATGCTCTACGCGGAGCACGGCGGCAACGACGCGAACCGCAACGCGGCGTTGACCGCGGTGAGCAAGCCCAATGTGCGCAGCTCGTTCGCCGACTTGGCGGCGGTCGTCGACTACCTCACGGCCGACCCGGCCAACGTCACCGCGGCGCGCCAGCAGCTGCTTGGGTCGACGCTCGAACAGAGCGCCGTGCTGACCCAGGCGGGCAAGGTGCTGCTCGCCGACAAGAAATACGACGAAGCGTTCAAGAAGTTGTCGCGGGCGCTCGAGCTCAACAACAAAAACGAGCGAACGCTGGTGCTGCTCGGCGACTATTACCTGGCGCTCGGCGACTTCGAAGCGGCGGTCAACGTGCTCGAAGGCACGGCGGAGCAGCTCTCGAAGTACCACCCCCAACGGGTGATGGACCTCGCCGAAGCGCGGCTCGAAATGGGGCGCGACCCGGCCGCGGCGCTGGCCGACCTCGAATCGCTCAAGGGCAATGCGACCGTGCCTCCGGCTTCGGTCGGGCGCTACACGCTGCTCATGGGTCGGGCGCTGTCGGCGAACGGCAAGCACGACGAGGCGCTCAAGACGTTGGCCGAAGGCCTGGTGGCGCACGGCGACTTGGCGTTCGCGTACCAAATGGGGCTCGGGCAGGCCTACCGCAACTCCGGCCAGATGGACCGGGCCCAAAAAGCGTTCGAAGAAGCGCGCCGGCTCGACCCGAAGAGCGAAGACGCCAAAGAGGGCTTCGGCCGGGTATTGCTCGCGCGGAGCCGTGAAAAAGAGCTGCTCGACCAGCTCAAGCCCGACCCCGACGCCAAGCGGGTGTCGCTGGTGCGGGGCATTGCGTTGGCGCGGCTGGGCGACTTCAAGAAAGCGCGCGGCGAGTTGGCGAAGACGACCATCAACGGCAAGTACCCCGCCGAGGCCGCGGTGTACCTGGCCATTGCCGATGCGTCTGAAGAACAAGGCGACAAGCCGGTGCAGCTGCTCGAGAAGTTGGCGAGCCAAACGAAGCGCCACAAAGCGACGGTGCAGATCGCGCTCGCCCGCATTTACATGCAGCGCAACATGCTCGACAAAGCGCGGGCGCAGCTCGAAGACGCGTCGAAAGACCCGCAAGACTACGAAGCCAACGCCCAGCTCGCCGAATTGTTGCTCAACGCGGGGGTGCCATTCGAAGTCGCGCTCGAGCCGTTGACCCGCGCGGTCGACCGCAACGGCAGCCACGCCCCGGCCCGACACCTGCTGGCCCGCACCTACACCGCCATGGGGCGCTACGCCGACGCGATCAAGCAAGTCGACGCGTGGACGCTCGACAACCCCAGCCTCGACCTCGGGTGGAAAGACACGGCCTTCGTCTACTTTCACGCCGGCCGCACGAAAGACGCTGAAGCCGCCATTGCAAAGGGCGTGCGGGGTGATTCTGACGACGTCGAGGGGTGGCGGCTCAAGGCGCAAATTCTCTTCGCCCGGGCCGACGCGAAGAACGCGTTCACCGCGCTCGAGCGCGCCAACAAGCTCAACCCGAAAGACGCCGAGACGTTTTGCGAAATCGGCAACGCGTACGTGCGCCAGGGCAACTACGACGTGGCCATGAAAGCGTACGAAGCCGCGCGCCGAGAAGACCCGAAGTCGCCGTGCGGCCAAATCGGCCCGCACCACGCGAAACCGTCGGCCCGCGGAGGCAAACCCACCCCGCACGACGAATTGGTGGGGCTCGTGAAAAGCTCCCTCAATTCATGGGACAAGGGCTTCGCCCAAGCGACCTTGGCGCGGGTGATGGTCGAGGAGCACGACTACAAGGGCGCGACCGCGACGGCCGAAGAGGCGCTCCAGACGGCGCCCGGTTCAGCCTCGTGGGCGAGCGCGCGCCTGGGCTACGCCGACGCCCTGGTTCGAACGGGCCCCGACATGCTCGAAAAGGCCGTGGCCGAGTACGAGGCGGTCATCACCCTCAGCCAAAACGACGCCGACGTGGCGCGCGCGCGCAAGACGGTGTTGGCGCTGAAGAAGCAAATCAAGTGAGCGGCGCCAACAGCCCCCCGCCCCGAATCGCCGTCTTTCGCATCAGCATGATGAATGCGACGTTGCTCTCGGCGGGGTACCTGGTGTTCGCGGTGGCCATGGAGTTGATTCGCCGCTTCACCGGCGCCCGGTGGGCCGAGCGGGTATCGCTGTCGATGGAATCTTTCCCCGCGGGGGTGCTGCGCTTCGTCGGGTTGCTCGACCCCATTCAGCGCGCGTGGGTCGACCAAGACTTGACCGACACGCAGGTTCGCCTGCTGTACGGAGTGACGGTCGTGGTCATCGTGTTTCTGTTGGGCCTCGCGGTCGGCACCGCGATGTGGCTGCTCGCCCGCCTGCAAGCGAAAGCGGCCGCGCCCAAGCACTGAGTGGCGCGCGACGGGCGCTCCTTTGATGAAGCGGAGCGCACGCAGATCAGTGCGCGACAAGCGGAGCACACCCCAAGCTTGTCGCACACCTGAACTGGGCGCGCGACGAACGCCCCTTTCGCCCCTTTGATGGAGAGGAGCGCGGCGCAGATCAGTGCGCGACAAGCGGAGCAATGGAGTATTCAACGAGTCATCATGCGAAGCGAACCTCGGCACGGTGGCGACGTCATTGCTTCTCTTCTGGCCGAGCGCGGCATTCGGTCGCTGTTCACGCTCTGCGGTGGGCACATCTCACCGATTTTGGTCGGCGCCCAAGACGCCGGCATGCGGGTCATCGACTGCCGCGACGAGAAGCACGCGGTATTCGCGGCCGACGCGGTGGCACGAATGACGGGGACCCCGGGCGTCGCCGCGGTGACCGCCGGCCCGGGCGTCACCAACGCGCTGACCGCGCTCAAAAATGCCCAATTGGCGCAGTCGCCGGTGCTGCTGTTCGCCGGCGCGACGGCGACCGTGCTGAAGGGGCGCGGAGCGCTGCAAGACATCGATCAGTTGTCGCTGGTTCGTTCGGCGGTGAAGTGGGCGACGCGGTGTTCGACCGTCGCGCAGCTCGCGCCGACCGTGAAGCGGGCGTTGCACGAAGCGAGCAGCGGCGTGCCGGGGCCGGTGTTCATCGAAGTGCCCGTCGACGTGCTGTACCCCGAAGCGACCGTGCGCGACATGTACTTCAAAGAAGCCGGCCTCGATCACCCCAAGTCACTCGGGCAAAAGGCGTTGAGCTGGTACCTCAAAGGCCACTTGTACCGCCAGTTTCACGCGCCCCACTTCGACTTGCACGGCGTCGTGAAG
>JBGAIY010000435.1:0-6879 GCA_044225205.1 Myxococcaceae bacterium
TTTGAACGCCCTTGATGAACCCCTCTGGCCCAAGCCACGCCCGAACGGGGGTGACCAGCCCGACGACGACACCCGCGATGGTCGGGTGAATACCCGCGGCCGAAACACCCACCCAGGCAATGACCGCCGGCACCACGTAAGCGAGCTTCGAACGCACTCCGAGTCGTTGCATCGCGAAGAGGCCGCCGAACGCGACGGCCGTCAACGCCAGACCGGTCAACTGAATGCCGTTCGAATAGAAAACCGCGATGACGACGATGGCGCCGAGGTCGTCGATCACGGCGAGCGCCAGCAGAAGCACGCGCAGCGCCGCGGGCACCCGCTTGCCGAGCAGGGTCAAAATGCCGACCGCGAAGGCAATGTCGGTCGCCATGGGTACGCCCCAGCCAGACCGAAGTGACGAGTCTCCCGCGAGGGCCAGGTACAGACCCGCCGGCGCGAGCATGCCCCCGAGCGCGGCCGCCGCCGGGAGCGCGGCCCGGCGCCATTCAGAGAGCTCACCGTGGTGAATTTCGCGGCGAATTTCGAGGCCAACCACGAAAAAGAAGATCACCATCAACCCGTCGTTGACGAACCACTCGAGCGTTCGGTCGAACGAATGACTGCCCACGCGAATGCCGATGGGGGTGTGCCAAAAATGAAAGGAGGCGTCGGCCCACGGAGAGTTCGCCCAAAGCAGCGCGATGGCGGCGGTGACCACCAGCAAGATGCCGCTGGCCGCCTCGATGCGTAAGAACCGCTCGAGCGGCCGACGCGCCAACCGGGTGAAGCGAAGAAGCGGCTCCCACGCTTCAGGCGGCGCTGACGGGAGCAGATTGGAACGAGTCGACACAACGAATCTCCTTCGGCAATGCCGAATGAGATGGCGGCCCGACCACCCGTCTTCCCTGCAGCAGCGCTGCACCCTTCGAAGCTTGGTTGGCACAGCCTGGCGCATTCTCGCCCGAACTCCAACCAATACCGCGAACCTCAGAGTTGTTTTCGCAAGGCGTCGAGCACGTCGAGCTGGGTGCTCTTGCTGCGCTCGTCGAATTCGACCCGACAGAGGGCTTTGATGCGCGCCATGAGGCGGTACGCGGTCGCTCGAGAAACGCCGCGCCCATTCGCCCATTCTTCGACCCCCACGCCGTCGATTTGGGCGCGAAACAAGTCGCGTTCGTCGGCCGACAGCACTTCGAGAATGCCGCGGGCCAGCCGCTGGGCGTCGAGCTGCCCGCGCATCACTTCGGGAAATTCACGGGTCGCCACGTGGCCCCGGGTCGACGCCTTGAGGTACCGATTGACGAGCTCGGCCGTGGCTTCGCGGGGTGACGGCGCGCGCCCCCATTCGAGCCACAACGCCGCGACGGCTTGCTCGACCGCGATGCCCGAAAACCCCTGCTTCGTCTGAATGGCGGGAGGAAACGAGCCCCCCGGCCCACTCAGCGACTGGAGCGCTTCGCGAACATGCGCCGACAACGCGTGCCACGCCTGGTGGTCGTCGGCCGCGCCAGCCACGACTTGCCGAAAGCGGTGCTTGAGGGCTCGTACCAAGGCGTCGTCGTCGAGCGCGAGCAGCTCCCGGCGCCGCACGTCGTCGAGCACGTGGCGCTCGAAGAACAGGCCGATGAACCCGTCGAGCGCGGCGCCCTTCGGCACCACCGACGAGCCGACGCCGAGCAGCACCCCTTTGAGCGCTTCGTAGTCGTCGTGCGAAAAACTGCCCGCGGCATCGAACGTCGCCAAGCTCTCGCGCACCCGCAACATGGCCATGGCGTCGGCCCTTCAGTTGCGCCGGTTTCGGTACGCCTGGAGTGGAATGACCTGGCTCACGGCCGTGCCCGCGCGCGCCGACTGCGCCCGCCGAATGAGCAAAGGAATGTCGCCCACGCCACGTTCAATGGCGAGTCGCAGGTCGCCAATGCGCTCGAGGTGGCGGCGAATGGGCAGCCCTTCGGGCGCCAACGCCACCATGTTTCGGAGCGAGGCCTCGGCCTCTTCGAGCTGAAGCTCGGCCCGCGAACGTTCTTTGCGCGCCAGCGACAGCCACGCCGCGGTTTCAGCGCTGACGAGATTCAGCTCGTGGTTGATGCCCAAGATCAGCCGGCCGCGCGCCGATTCGCCGGTCACGTGTTCAAGCTCGAAGCTCTGAATGCGCTGGTCTCCGCGTTCTTTTGAAACGCCTTGCAACACCGCCGAAAACGGCCCGGTCACGTTGCCGGTCAACAACACCCGGCGGCTGTAACCGCGCGAGACGTCGCCCAGCATCACCAACAGCGAATCGCCGTCGAGGGCGGTCGAAAACCCATGCCGACAACTGAGTGAAACGAACCCCGACGGCCGCACTCGAACCGTCGCGTCGGTCGCGACCTGGCCAAACACGTGCGCCATGACCGCGCCCATGGCTTCAGAGAGCCCTTCAGGGCCGTCGACGTGCTCGTAGCCGTTGCCCGACGGCTGGGTGATGGCTTCCAACACCTCGGCGACGTAGTGGCGCGCCAAGCCCAGTGCATGAACCGAAATGTGCTGCTTGGCGAGCCGCAGGCCCAGGTCGTCGAACTCGGCCTGGGTGTCGGGGCCCACCGAAGGCTCGCCGTCGGTCAACACCAACAGTCTCGGGCGACGCCCCGGCACCAGAATGCGCTGCAGGCCCTTGGCCCCCAGCTCGACCGCCTGGTGCAACGCCGTGCCGCGGCCGGTCTGAATGCCCTGCAAGGCGTCGTTCATCGCTCGTTTGCCGCGAGCGTCCATCGCCGAGACGGGCACTCGCTGCTCGGCCACGCCGTCGAACAAGACGAGCCCGACGTAGTCGTCGCTGCGCGCGAGTTCGACGAATTGCTGAGCCGCTTCGATCGCCGCCGACAAGGGGGCGCCCTTCATCGACCCGCTGCGGTCGAGCACCAAATTCACCATCACCGGCGCACGCGGCTCGTCGTCTCCCGCCTGAGCCGTGATCAACACATGGGCCTCTTGGAGCTCGCCTCGGTTCGTCTCAACGGCCCACGCAGACCAATTCATGCGAAAAACTCCCTTCATTGAGACAAGACGGCAGCCTTCGTGATTCTGTCTCAAATGCCCCAAGCCGTCGTGCCCGCCGGAGACCGACATATGCGCACACCGTTCATTTCATTGGCATTTTTGGCGTTGTGCTCGGGTTGTACCGAGAAGGCGGCGCCCGTCGCCGTGGCCCCCGCCCCAAAAGTCACGTTGGCGGTGACCGAAAAGGGTTTCGAGCCCAGTGAGGTGAAGCTCAAAAAGGGCGAGAAGACGACCTTCGTCGTCAAGCGTACGAGCGACGCCACCTGCGCGACCGAGTTGCTCGTCGAAGGCACCGACCTCAACGTCAAGCTGCCGCTCAATGAAGCGGTGACCTTCGAGTGGACCCCCCCCAAGTCGGGTCAGATTCGCTTCGGCTGCGCCATGGGCATGATGGTGTCGGGCGTGCTCATGGTGGAGTGACCCGTTGGGCACAAAGCCTCGGGCGGGTGTCAGAGCCATTGTGTAAAGAAGCGTGGTGACCGACGCGTTGTTGCACCACTTGGCCTTCATCGACATCGAGACCACGGGCCTCGACCCGTCGGTCGACGAGGTCGTCGAACTGGCCGTGGTGCGCGTTGAACGGGGAGTGATTCACAGCACCCACACCTGGCGTTTCGCACACGCCAAGCAGCTGCCGCCCATGGTGCAAGCGCTGACGGGGCTGCCCGAGCGAGCCGACCCACTCGCCGGTACCCTGGCCGACGCCGCGCCAGACATTCTGGGCCTGGTGGCCGGGTCGACGCTGGTCGCCCACAACGCCGACTTCGAGCGCAGTTTTCTGCGGCAGCTCTTCGGTGACGGCCGCCCGATGCTCGACTCGTGCGAGCTGACCCAACTGTTGTACCCCGAGCTGCGCAGCCATTCGCTCGACGCGCTCATTCGCTGGGCGGCGGTCGGCCCGGGCGCGCGGCACCGCGCACTCGACGACGCCGAAGACACGTTTCGGGTCGTGAAAGTGGCCCTCGAGCGCGCCGCGAGCGAACCCGATTCGCCATCGTTGGCCTCACTGGCCGCGGCGTGCGCGGGGCCGCTCGGAGCGATGCTCGCTCAGCTGGGCGAGTACCGGGCAAACCACCCCCGCCAGGCGACCGCCGTGAGCGAACTGCCTCGACGCGAAGGGTCGCACCGAGAGAAACGAGTTCTGCCGCGGGGGTTGCGCGCTCTGAAACCGAAGAGCCGAAAGCGTTCGAGCTGCTGTGCCGCGAATGGGTACGCGCTGGGGTCACCGTCGCCGTGCCGGCGTCGAGGTGGGCCGACGTGCCCGACGACCTGCCCGCCACCCGCCTCGCACCGCGTCTGCCGCGACCGACTGCGCCAGCTGCTCGAATTGCCTCGGTTTTCGCGGTGGCCTGGTGCCGTGCGCTGGCTCGAACGCACGCCGTCTCTCGAGCTGGGCGGCGCTGGAGCGGTGGCTCAGCGAACGGTGGCCCGACGTGCGGTGCTTGGCCTGCTGGGCCATGGCCCAGCCCGACGCTGCCTGCGCGCGGCCGGCCGAAGCCGAGCCGCAGGACACACGACGAGCTGGGCCAGCACCTGGGCGTGCGACCGGCCGTTGTACTCGACGCGGCCCGCTGTGCCTCCCCTCGCCCCCAGCTGCCGAAGGTCGACGCCTGCGTGAATTGCAAGCGTTGTACGAATTGGCCCAAAAGCCGTGGCCCGAAGCTGGGCCGGCGGCGAGCGACGTGAGGGCCGTGGCCGACGCGTGCGCTCCGACCGGTGAAGCGCCGTTCGACGAAGGTCTCCGGTTCGCGCTCGACACGTTTGCGCAGTCGCTCGACCTCGTGGCCCCGGGCGCGCCGTCGCTCGACGAATTTGCGAGCCGGCTCAGAGCGGCCGACGCATTGCTCGTTCACGACGTGGTGACGCCGACGGGTGCCTGGCTGTCGGCGCTCGGGCTCGGCGACGGCGAGCTGGTGCCCGACCGCATTCGACGAGACGTGGGGTCGTCGGTGCAGGCGATTTCGGTCACGGTGCCGGCCGAGCTGCTCGACCCCCGACAAGTCGAGCTCACCGTGACCGGCACGGTGCTGTCGTTGGGGCGCTTCGACGAAACGTTCGTCGCCGACCAGCTGCGCCGCGCGCCGGGTCAGGTGCGGTTGGGGCTGGTCGAACCAGCCGTCACCCACTTGGTGCCGTGGAGACCCGGGCAATCGCTCGTGGGGCTCACCGACGACCACGTCACCCTGCTCGGGCCCGTCAGAGCCGACGACGTGCGCCGGCTGCAGCTCGAATTGCCTCCGCACGTACGTCAAATCACCGTGATTGAACGAGTGATGGCGGCGCCCGCCATGCCCCTCGCCTCGGGCAACGGCGAGAGCGAGAGCACCTCCGGCGCACCCACGGTCGCTTCGCTCCGGGCCCGCTGAGCTGCGCGGCGCCTCGCCTCGCCCCACACCACGGTCACTCATGGGCTCGGGTGAGGTTGACGGGGGCGGCGCACGCCGTTGGCCACGTTCACCCAACTGCCCGGCGGAATTGTGGCGGTGCGAGGTTCGCACGGCCTCCGGGCGCGCTTGAGGCGCGGGTTCGCTCGACGGAGCGCGAGCTGACCCCGACCTGGCGCTGCGCCAGATTGAGCGCACGGAGGCTTCCACGCAGCGCGAGCCCCTCCGCGGCACCAGCACTGGCGGGTCTGCTCACGTTCGACGAATCGAGAGCTGACGCCGACAAGGCCTGGCGCCAACTTGGGCCAATTTGAGGCCTCCGTGGAGAGCGAGCCCCTCGGTCGCACGATTTGACGAGGCGGCCCCACGCTGCACCAGCTGGGGCATTTCGAAGCTACCGCGCCAGGCGGGCTTCGAGGTCGGCTTTGAGGCGCGCCAGGGCCTCGCGGTCTCCACCGAGCGCGGCTTCGACCGCCTTTTGGTCGGCTTCGGTGCGCGCGCGCAGGTCGGTGATCATCTTCGCGAAAATTTCGAACACGTCTTGCAGCTCGTCACCCGGTCGCAGCCCGTAGGTCGGAGGCCGCATCACCCCTGAGCCCACCTCTTTGGCCATGCGCTTGATGCGAAAGAGTGGCCCGACGATTCGGTGGGTGATGACAATGGCGCCGAACGCAATGAGCGCAATGAAGACAATGAGCCCCCCCACGAGCGCGAAGATCGTGACGGTCTGTTGCCCGACGAGCTCGTCTTGCAGTTGAAGCGTGCGCTGCGACTCGGCTTCGAACGCCGCGTCGATGCCCTTCGAGCGCTCTTCGAGCGTCTGCGCGAAGGCGGGGTCGTTCATTTTTTCGGCCAGCTCGTTGTTGAGCGCGCAGCGCCCGAGTTCACGGCTGGTTTCGGCCGCCTTGGCCCGCGCTTTGACCGCCGAGCTCATTTGGTCGAACAGCGAGCTGGTGGTTCGGTAGAGAAAAACGCCGAGCAAGGCCGAAATGACGAGCGTGAGCGCCACGAAGTAGCTGGCGAACTTGAGTTGAAAGCGCGCATCGAGCAGAAAATTGCGGAGCCGACGCTGGGCTCGCTCGGTGGCGCTGGTGGCTGCGGCGTTCGACATCGAGTGGCCCCCTTACTCTTTCCAATTGAGGTCGCCAGCGGCGTCTTCAACGACGCGCGGCACCATGGCTTTGATGAGTGCCTCGGGCCGGCCGCCCGAAGCTTTGACGTTCCAGCTCCCTTGGAGCGCCTGTTCTGGGTACGTCATGATCAACATTTCCACCTTGAGGCCTTTTTCGGTCGAACCGGGCAGCAATTGAAGCCTCAATTGATACCCTTTGAGACTTTTTGACTGAATCAGCGCCTTGGCGGCCTTGCGGTCTTCTCCGTCGGGGGCGAACGCGGCCCCCAAGCCGGCCAACTTTTCTCGCAAAATCGTGTCAGCGAGTTGCACCGCGTCGTCGAGGCCGACCTTGTCGACAATGGG
>JBGAIY010000436.1:0-6454 GCA_044225205.1 Myxococcaceae bacterium
GGCACCGACACCGAGACGAACAGCCCCGCTTGTGGGCGGGCCACCGAGGGCAACAGCTGCGGCACCACCTCGTACGGGAGCTACGGTTCGTGCTCGTACGGCGGGGCGTGCAGCACCACCGGCTCGCGCAGCCGCAGCGTGACGACGTACACCTGCAGCGCCGGCAGCTGTCAGTCGTACGGCGGCACCGACACCGAGACCAACAGCCCGGCTTGCAACCGAGCGACCGACGGCAACAGCTGCGGCACCACCTCGTACGGGAGCTACGGCTCGTGTTCGTACCTCGATACCTGCACCAACACGGGCTCGCGCAGCCGTTCGATGACCACGTACGCCTGCAACACCGGCAGCTGTCAGTCGTACGGCGGCACCGACACCGAGACCAACAGCCCCGCTTGCAACCGGGTCACCACCGGCACCACCTGTGCCGCCACCACCTACGGGGCGTTTGGGTCGTGCGAGTACACCGACCCCACGTGCTCGAGCACCGGCGTTCGGTACCGCAGCATGACGACGTATACCTGTACGGCGTCTGGTACCTGCGGTTCGACTCCCGGTTCTGACAGCGACACCACCGCGTGCGCGCGGGTCACTGAAAACATCGAATGCGTGGCGCCCAGCTGTGGCTCGTGGAGCTCGTGCGACGTCGACTGCATGCAGTCGCGCACGTGCTCCCATTCGCTGTGCAAGAGCAGCGTCTGCACGGTCACCCCGTATGTCGACACCTGCGGGAAACCGACGTGCTGTAAGAGCTGCATTCCTCGCTGAGGGGGCGCGACGACGGTGCTCCCAAGTTGGGTCGGGGTAGACTAGACCGTCGCCCACGTGTCTTCTCCCAAAGCTCTCGGTTTGTGGTCAGGCGTCGGCCTCGTCGTGGCCAACATGGTCGGCGCTGGTGTCTTTCTGTCGACCGGCTTCATGGCGCAGAGCATGACGCCCGGTACCATTTTATTGGCGTGGCTCGTGGGCGCGGTGCTCGCGCTGGCCGGGGCCCGCGCGTACGCCGAGGTGGCCCGCCTGGTGCCGGCGGGCGGCGGCGAGTACCGCTACCTGTCGACCTTGTTGCACCCGGCGCTCGGGTACCTCGCGGGGTGGGGCTCGCTGCTGGTCGGTTTTTCGGCGCCCATCGCGCTCGACGCGCTCGCCGCAGGTGCCTTCGCGCGCGCGGTGTGGCCCGGCATCGAGCCGCGGGTGTTCGCCGCCGCGCTCGTGGTCGGGTTGACCGGCGTACACGCCATTGGCGTTCACCTGTCGGCCCGCGTGCAGAACGCGTTGGTCGCGGTGAAGGTGCTGTTGCTCGCGGGCTTCGTCGGGGTCGGCCTCGCGTTGGGCACCTTGCACTGGCCCACCTGGCAGCCCCCTGACGCCTCGGGCACCACCCTCGGCGGCTTCGCGAACAGCCTCTTCTTCATCGCCTTCGCTTTCTCGGGGTGGAACGCGGCCATCTACGCCGCCGACGAATTCAAGAGCCCCGAACGCGACGTGCCGAGGTCGATGCTGCTGGGCTGCTTGTCGGTCGCCGCGCTGTACCTCGTGGTCAACTACATTTTCGTCGCCAACCTCACGCCCGCCGACGGCACGGTGGTGTTCGGGTACAGCGACTTCACTTCGCTCAAAGGCGGCGGCGGCTCGGTGACGCTGGGCCAGGCGGTGATGGCGCGGCTGCTCGGGCAGGGCGCCGCCGAAACCATGAGCCTCATGATGTTGCTGCTCTTCGTGTCGGCCATGAGCGCCATGACGCTGGTGGGCCCGCGGGTGTACGCGGCCATGGCCAACGACGGCTTCTTGCCGAAGTGGTTGGCTGGCCGGCAAGGGCATGCCCCCCGCGGAGCCGTCGTGTTGCAAGGCGCGCTCGCCCTCGCGGTGCTCTTTACCCACGAATTGCGCACCGTGCTCTCGAACGTCGGCGCCATTTTGGTCTTCTTCGCCGCGCTCACGGTGTCGGGGTTGTTCTTGCAGGTCAGGCGCGCGAAGACCCCCGAAGGCAAGCCGAGGCCCATGGGGCTCGTCGCCGCCGCGGTGTACGTGTTGTCGGCGGTGCTCATGTTGTATTTCGGTTTTCGCGACAACCCGTCGTCCCATTCGGCACAGAAGAAGAACGTCGCCCAAGCCCCGAGCAACGGAGCCCCGTAAATGCCGAACATGCTCGGCCGCTACGAGTTGATCGAGAAACTCGGCGAGGGTGGCATGGGCGCGGTTTGGCTCGGGCGTCTCACCGGCGCGGGCGGCTTCGAGAAGCTCTGCATCATCAAAACGGTGTTGCCTCAGTTGGCGAAAGACCAACAATTCGTGTCGCGGTTTTTGCACGAAGGTCGGGTGCTGACGCAGCTGCAGCATTCGAACATCGCGCAGGTGTTCGACATGGGGCGCGAGGGCGACACGCTGTACCTCTCGCTCGAATACGTGGCCGGGGTCGACTTGGCGAGCCTCACGCAGCACCTGCGGGCGAACGGCGAGTCGTTTCCATTGTTGGTGGCGGTGGCGCTCATTCACCAAGTCGCCGAAGGGTTGGGCTTCGCACACCGCAAGACCGCCGCCGACGGCACGCCATTGCACATTGTGCACCGCGACGTGTCTCCGCAGAACGTCATGGTGTCGTACGAGGGAGAAGTGAAGGTCATCGACTTCGGCATCGCCAAGTCTGAAGCACGCAGTCACGCCACGGCGTCGGCCACCGTGATGGGCAAGCTCGGGTACATGGCGCCAGAACAAGCGCGCGGAGAGCCCGTCGATGCTCGGGCTGACCAATTCGCCTGCGGCGTGCTCGCGTGGGAACTGCTCACCAACACGCCCTTCGTGCCCCGAGGCACCATCACCGAAATGGTGGTCGCCATGACCCACCCCAGCATTCGGCCGCTCAGCCCGCTGCGGGCCGACGTGCCGCCGTCGCTCGAGCAGGTCGTGTTGCGCGCGCTCGCCGCCGACCGCGACCAACGCTTCGACACCACCGACGACTTCGCCGCCGCCCTCATGGCCGAGCTGCTCAAGCTGGGTGGGCCGTACCACCAGCGCGCCCTCGGTGAATGGGTGCGCGCGCATTGCCCCGCCGACTACCAAGCCAACCAGGCGTTGCTGACGCGCATCGCCACGCAGTCAAAGGCATCGACCGTGACGGGCGCCGAAGCCGAGGGCACCTTCGTTCGCCCGCCGACCGAGCTGGCGACCGGCCCCTTGGTACCCCCGTCGTCGACGTTGGAGCTCTCGCAGCGCGCGGTGAAGAAGTCGACGGGGCCGCTGGTAGCGGTGGTGGTCGCGGCCGCCCTCTTGGTTACTGGAGTGGGCGTCTCGGCCTGGCTTGTGCGCTCCAACGCCGGAGGGCCGAATGCGGCGGGGGCGCCGAATGCGGCGGGGGCACCGAATGCCGCAGGGGCACCGAATGCGGCGGGGGCACCGAATGCCGCGGGGGCACCGAATGCCGCGGGGGCACCGAATGCCGCAGGGGCACCGAATGCCGCGGGGGCACCGAATGCCGCGGGGGCACCGAATGCCGCGGGGGCGCCGAACGCCGCGGGGGCACCGAATGCCGCGGGGGCGCCGAACGCCGCGGGGGCGCAGAATGCGGCGGGGGCGCAGAACGCCGCGGGGCCTGCGCGTGAGCCTGCCGGCCCCGCGCCTCAGCCCACCCCGGTGGTCGGGCCGCCGCCAACGGAGACCCCACCGCCCCTGACCGTTACCGCGCGAATGACCGCGCCGCCGAACTCGAGCATCGTGTTGTCGAATCGGTCGAACCTCGAACTGCGTGCTTGCACGGTCACTCTCGACGGCCAGCGCCGCATTTCGGTGAACGCGCTTTCGGGCTTTGGGAGCGCCGAGCTGCCCCTGACGCGCTTTTCGAAAGACGCGACGGCGCCCACCGTGCCCTCCAGCCGAGCACTCGTCTCGTGCGACCAGGGCGAAGCGACGGTACCGGTTCGATGACTGGGCCGACGCCGAAGGCTCGGGGTGATGACCGCGCCCAGCCCGACGACGAGCGACCCAGGCGCGGCCCCGGCCAGCGCAAGAAGCCCCGACGCATCACGCCCAAGTCTCTCGAGAACTCGGCGATGTACTACCTGCAACGACACTCGGCGACGGTCGAGCAGCTGCGTCGAGTGCTCATGCGCAAAGTGTACCGGTCGGTCAGAGAACACGGCGGCACGCGCGAACAGCATCAAGGTGACATCGAAGCGGTGTTGGCGAAACTCGTTTCGCTCGGGCTGTTGAATGATCAGTCGTTCGCCCTTCACCGGGCCGACGCCTTGCGGGCGGCCGGCCGAAGCACCCGAGTCATCGCCCTCAAGCTGCGCCAAAAAGGAGTGCCCGCCGCGCTCATCACGACCCAAGTCGCACGGGTGAAGCTCGAAGTCAGCGACGACGAAGCCGCCCACGTCTTCGCCCGCAAGAAGCGCCTCGGCCCGTATCGAAAAGACCCGGCGACGCGACGAGAATTTCGGCAAAAAGACCTGGCGGCCCTGGCGCGCGCGGGTTTTGGCTACGACGTGGCCAAACGCGTCATCGACTCGACCGGCTGATCAGCCGCATGCCGCTCAGGCCTGCAACGTGCGGTCGGTGTAGCGACGTGAAAAGTGAATCCACTTTCGGGCGTCGATTTCGACGAACCATTCTGCATTGGGAATGAAGGGGAACCGTGCCGAGGTGAATTCTTCGAGCAGGTCGGCCGCCTCCATGGGTGACAAATTCGGCCCTCGAAACGAAATGCGCAAATTGGTCTCGAGTGTAGGCATCACATCGACTGTTGCGCACACCTGAACGGAGCCGACTTGGCAGACGTTGTCGATGGTCACTCGGCGCAGCGGCAGCCCCCACGAGTGGGGGTCGAGCGCCTTGCCGAGCAGGTTGATGCTCGCTTCCGCCATTGTTTGAGCCACTGGGACGGCCGCACCCATGAATGCCTTTCACTTGGGAACAACCGATATCCGACCGCAGGGCGTCGTACGAAACAAGCCGCCCACCCGCTTGACGCGGTCGATTTCGCAGTTCTCGCGAGCGAGACTTGCGCAATGCGCGCCGAAGTGTGCAGCGGCCGCGTTCGGGGCGGCTGAGCTGATCAGCAGTACCCGGTTTTAGCCTCGCTCGAGGTGCAGCGTGTCGCCAATGGTCGCTGGGCTCACCATGGCGTGGTGGGTCGGCAATTGCGCGGCGGTGATGATTTCGCACCGTGCCGAGTCGGCCCATTGGCCGACTCGCTTGATGTTGCCCGCGGCCGCGAAGTCAGACGTCAAGTCGTCGGGCGACGACGCATTGATCTTCGCCCACCACACGTTTTTCTGGCCGGCGGTGGTCACCAGCGAGTCGCTCGAGGCTTCTTGAAGAAGCTCTTCGTCGGTCAGTTCACCCGAGAAGATTTTGATTCGCCTGATGTAGCCCGACAGCCGCTCGTGTTGGTGGGCGCGCCACCACGGGGCATCTCCGAAGACCATGGCCTTGTAGGGGTGGGGCGGCGCCAGCGCGTACGCGCCTTCGTGAACGCCTTCGATGGTGTGCTGGTCGGCCGGTGTGGTGCTGGTGATGTTCGTGAAAAACCGCAACATCGACCGGCCGCTCGTTTGGTTCAGCACGTGGCAGGTGAACGCTTGGGTGTGAACTTGGCCGTAGTTGACGAGGTCTCCCACCCCGTCGCCGCCGTCGACCGAAATTTCCCACTTGTGGCGGGTGAAGTCTTCACCGTCACCGCCTCCGAAGGCCGAATACGGGTACGGGTGGCAGCCCACGTAGCCGTAGGTGTCGCGCAGGTCATAGAAGTCGGTGCCTTGCGACGCCGAATAGAAGAACGTCGTGTAATAGGCCGCCTGCCTCACCGGTATGATCTGCCAGCACAGGCTAAAGCCATTCAGCCACTTGAGCTGGTCGACTCCGTTGTCGAGCGCCGAAATGAAGAACGAACGTTGAACGTTGACCTGGTCGTACGGGCCGTTGCGACCACTCGTGTGGCCGTTGCCCCGAAAGTACATCCAGTCTCCGGTCTTCGGAGTCGTCTTGGGGCTCACGACGATGGTGGTCTTTGCCGACTTGATGGTGGCCACGCCAAAGCTCGTTTCTGCAGAAGGGAACTAGGGTTCGTCGTACTCGAAGATGACGCCGGTGACGCGCAAGGGCTGCGACGAATGCACCGTCAGCAGGCCGGTGGCCGACAGGTGAAGCCCTTCAGGCAACGGAGCGCCGAGCGGGTCGACCCGAAACTGGCCTCCTCGCTTCACGCCCGGCGGCAAGCCGAGCGACAAGTCGTGCGTCTCGCCGCAGGCCAGGCCTTTCAAGGCCTCGAGGTTCCACCCGGGAGCGGCCACGGGAGCCAGCGCCGAGAGCGCCAACGCCCCAGACCAGGTCAACACCGTTCGTCGTGACAGCGGTTCGGTTGGGTTCATGGTTCGGTGTACGAGAAGACGACGTCGGTCATCGTGCCCACCGACGCGTCGGCTGCTGACAGGAGCCCCGAACGAGACAGGGTGACTCCCTC
>JBGAIY010000437.1:0-6627 GCA_044225205.1 Myxococcaceae bacterium
TCGAAGCGTGGACCAAAGCGGCCAAGAAACGCCCGGCCGACGTGCACGTGCTCACCCGCGAAGGGTATTGGCTGTCGCAAATGAACCGGCTCGACGACGCGGCCGAGGTGCTGAGCAGCGTGCTCAAAAAACAGTACGACGCCGAAGCGGCCGCCGAGCTGGGCTTCGTGAAATACCGCAAAGAGCAGCCCGACGAAGCGTTGAAGTTGCTCGTGCGGTCGGTGCGCGAAAAGCCCGAAGTGATGATCAGCCACTATTACTTGGCCACGGTCATGTACCAAAAGGGTGACCTCAAAGGCGCACGGGCCGAGTACCTCGAAGCCGACAAGCGCGCCGGGCCCGACAGCCGCCCCCTGGTGGCGCTGTGCGAGCTCGAGCACCAACAAGAGTCGGCGACCGGGCTCGACGACGTCAAAAAGCGGCTCAAAGACCGCTTTCCGTCGGAGGCGGCGGCGCTCATCGCCCGGTGCGCTCCGTGAGCCGGCGGCGGCCGATGCGGGTGGTGCTGAACGCCGACGACTTGGGCTACGACCCCGCGGTGACCCGCGGCATCATCGAGTCGATGCGACGCGGCGTCGTCAGCTCGACGACGATGATGGTGAACACCCCGCACAGCGAAGACGCGGCGGTTGGGGCGGCGGGCCTCGCGGTCGGCTTGCACCTCAACCTCGCTCGGTGGCCGTCGGTCGCCCGGCCGTCGCACACCTTCGTCGAAGGCGACGCCGCCACGCTCAGCGCCGACTTCGTCGAAGCCGAGACCCGCGCCCAGCTCGGTCGGCTCGAGGCCCTGGTCGGCCGGCCCGCCACGCACCTCGACGTGCACAAGCACCTCCACCGGCTGCCGAACGTGCTGACCGGCGTGGTGGCGGTGGCGCGCGCGCAAGGCCTGCCGGTGCGCTCGCCCGACGACGCCGTGCGCCAGGTGCTGCGCACGGCGGGCGTGGTGACGAACGACGTCATGCTGGGTGACGCGGGCGCGACGGCCTACTGGTCTGAAGCCGAATTCGAAGCCCAGCTCGCGTCGCTCACCTCGCTCGACGACGACGTGACGTTCGTCGAACTCATGTGCCACCCCGGCTACGCGCCGACGCAGGTGAAGAGCGGGTACTCGGCGCAACGAGAAGTCGAGTTGGCGACCTTCACGTCGCCGCGCGCCAAGGCGCTGCTGAACCGCTTCGACGTCACCCTCAGCCCGTGGCCGAGGCCGTGAGCAGCCTGCTCGTCGCCGACGACGGGCGCATTCGTTCGGGCTGGGTCGTTACCGCGTTCGTGGTCATCGCGACCGTTTTCGAGTTTCTGTTTCAGCTGCCCGCGGTCGTGTTGCACTTCGCGGTCGGCGACCTCAGCGACCCGCGCCTGGCCCTCGTCACCGCCCCCACCTTGCTCAGTGGCCTGGTGGCAACGGCGGTGTGCGTTCGCGTCTTTCGCGAGCCCTTTGCGCTGGGCCGGGTGGGCGACGTGCGGCTCGGGTTCGCGCTCGGGGCCGCGGCGCTCGCGGCGGGGGTGCTCGGGCCGGTCGCGGTGGGGGCCGGTACGTTGGGGGGGCCCGAGGCTTCGGTCGCCAACATCGCTTGGAGCGGCGCGCTGCAGGTCTTCACGATCGGCGCGACCTCGGTCGGCGAAGAGCTGCTCTTTCGCGGGGTCGCGTTCGGCGCGTTGGCGCGCGGCACCCGCCCGTGGGTGGCCGTGGTCGCGACGTCGGTCGTCTTCGGCGCGGCACATTGGCGCAACCCGAATGCGTCATTCGTGGCGTCGCTCAACGTGGCGCTCGTCGGGGTGTGGTTTGGGCTGTTGCGGCACCGGCGCTCGCTCTGGGCGAGCATCGGGCTCCACCTGTCGTGGAACTGGTTCGAAGGCTTCGTGTTCGGTCAGCCGGTCAGCGGCTTGTACCCAGGCGCTTCTTTGATGGTGGCCTCGTGGCCGCGCGAACGGGGCTTCTGGTCGGGAGGCGACTTCGGCCCCGAGGCGAGTGGCTGGGTCGCCGTGGTGCTCGTGGTGGCCACCGGGCTGACTTGGGTCTTCGCCAAGCCGCGCCCCGGCTCGACCTGAACGAGCGGCGGGTCGACGACGTTGACCAGCTCGCGCAGGCGCGCTTCGAGGCGAACGACGTCGACCGCGCTCGCATAAAACAACTCCCGCGCGGCTTCGAAGAGCGCGGGCACGGTGGGGCTCGACACCCGCTCGTATTCGCCTTTTGGCGTTTCGCGCACGTAGGTGCCTTCGGCGGGGCGCGGCCCTTTCGGCTCGAGGCCGGTCTTGACCGCGAGGTCGTAGCCGGTCGGGCCAAAGTGAAACGCGCGGCCGGCGACGGTGAGCGACGTCACCTGCCCGCCCCGTTCTCGCATGAACACGCACGCCAAGGGCCGGCTCATGTCGACGAGCATGCGCGAGCCGCCGGCTTCGGGGTCGGTGCGAATGGTGACGCGCCGGTTGTGCACCATCGCCACCATCGACGTCGGTTCGGTGTTCGACGGGCGGTAGGTCGCGGGAGCGGCTGAAGCGAATGCGGTCAAGGTGGTCATCACGTCTCCCAAGTTGAAGAAGAGACGAGTCGAATCGGCGGTGTTTTGCGCCCGGTTGGCGCACGAACCAAAAGTCAAAGCCCAACAATTTCGGAACCTTGAGCAACTCACGCAGTACCCGCGTGTCGAATCGCCGCGGCGTTTCGAAGGCTGGGAGGCCATGCGTGTTTGAACGTGAACGAACTCCGACGGGTGCCGGCCCGACGACCAACCGTCAGGCGTGGGGTGGTGCCGGCCGAACGAAGCGCGGCGCCATCACATTCGTTTCTGCTTCGCCACGTGCAAGACCCGAGGCCTCGAGGGCGTTTTGACCCCGTTCAACGCCAGCCTTGACTCGTTCGGAGTGCTGGCTAAATCGACGCGCGATGATTCAAGTCGACGGTCTCACGAAGTACTACGGAGAGCGCGCGGCGATTCGCGACCTCTCCTTCAGCATTGAACAGGGCGGCGTCATCGGGTTTCTCGGGCTCAATGGCGCCGGCAAGTCGACCACGTTGAAGGTGTTGGGGTGCGTGCTGTTGCCGACGAGCGGCACCGTCACCATCGACGGGTTTGACGTGTCGAAAGACCCACACGAAATTCGAAAGCGCATCGGCTTTTTGCCCGACACCCCGCCGCTGTACGACGAAATGACGGTGGGCGACTACTTGGCGTTCGTGGCGCAGCTGCGCGGCGTGAGCCCCGGCAACGTCGTGAGCCGCGTTCGCGACGTCGAAAAGACGTGTTTTCTCGAAGACCGGCACCAAGACCCCATTTCGAGCCTCTCGCACGGGTACCGACAGCGCGTCGGCGTGGCGCAGGCCTTGGTTCACCAGCCGCGGCTGCTGATTCTCGACGAGCCGACCGGCGGCCTCGACCCCGTGCAAATTGTCGAAATGCGCGAACTGATTCGGCGGCTCAAGGGCGAAGCCACCGTGCTCGTGTCGAGCCACATTCTGACTGAAATTTCGCAAATCTGTGACCGCTACTTGGTGCTGCACGAAGGCACCATCATCGCCGACGGTTCTGAAGCGACGCTCGCGGGCACCTTGGGTGGCGGGGGCGACGTTGTCGAAATCGACGTCAACGCGGCTTCGGCCGAACCGGCGCTGGCCACGGCGCGCGGCGTGGCGGGCGTGAAAGAAGCGACCGCCAAGTCGGCAGGCTCGGTGCACACGCTGCAATTGACGACGACGAGCGACGTGCGGGCCGCGGTCGTCAAGAACCTGGTCACCGCCGGGCTCGACGTGGTTCGCGTCGACCGGGTGCAGGGCCGCCTCGAGAACATCTTTTTGAAGCTGACCCACGGCAAGGAGACCGTCTGATGCGCAACATTCTCCTCATCGCTCGGCGCGAGCTGTCGGCGTACCTGCGCACCATGAGCGGCTACATCATTTTCGGGTTGATGCTGCTGGCCGACGGCCTGTGGTTCAACGTGTTCGCGGTGCCCGGGCCGGCCAAGAAGTCGTCAGAAGTGCTGGCCGACTTCTTCACCGGCTCGTCGGGCATCACCATGATCGGCGCGGTCTTCATTTCGATGCGCCTCATCGCCGAAGAACGGCAGTCGGGCACGCTCACCCTGCTCTACTCGTCGCCGGTGACCGACTTCGAAATCGTCTTCGGCAAGTACTTGTCGGCGCTGGTCTTCTTCGGCGTCTTCTTCGTCAGCTCGCTCTACATGCCGGTGTTGGTGGCGGTGTACGGCAAGGTCAGCGTGGGCCACATTGTCGCGGGGTACTTTGGGCTGTTGCTGGTGGCGTCGGCGAGTCTGGCCATCGGCACGTTCGGCAGCGCGCTCACCAAGAGCCAAGTGCTGGCAGCGGTCACGTCGATGGTGATGGTGCTGGCCCTGACGATTTGCTGGCTGCTCGCCAAGGTCACCGACCGGCCGTTGACCGACGTGGTGACGGGCTTCGCCTGGTGGGGCCACTTCGACCCGTTTCGCAGCGGGCTCGTGCACCTTCGGCACGTCGCGTACTTCGTCTTGGTCACGTTCAGTTCACTCTTCGCGGCCACCCGGGTGCTCGAAGCCCGGCGGTGGAGGTAAGCCATGAAGGGCCAAAGTCATTGGGTGTCACTCAAGCTGGTGGCGGCGCTGGTGAGGCTGTGGGTGGGAGAGCGCATCGTCGACAGGGGCACTTCGCAGTGGGTGTTCAGCGGCCTCGGCGCGGCGGCGGTGGTGGTGGCCCTGGCGTGGCGCGCGCTGCGCCGTCAGCGGGCGACCGCGGCCGACCGCCGTTCGGTCGAGACCACGTTGCTCGGGCTGCACGCGCTCGCCGCGTTGGCCGTGGCGCTGTACTTCGTGCAGTCTGACGGCTTCGCGAAAGTGGCCGGGCAGAGCCTCGACGCGACGGCGCCGAAGCTGGCCGGGGTGCTGGGCGCACTGTGGCCCGCGGCCATGGCGGCGTCGTTGTGGCCGACGTTGTTGGTCGAACTGGCGTACGCGGCCATGGCCCGGGCGCCGAAGCTCGAAGTCGCGCGGGTGCGCGAGGCGCTGATGGCGGGGCTGGGCTTCGCGTTCGCCCTGACGTTCGCGTTCGCGACCCAGTACGTGGTGACCGAACGCGACGTGAAGAAAGACTTTTCGTACTTTCGCGTGGCGAGGCCGGGCGACGCGACCAAGAAATTGGTGCAGTCGTTCGACGAAAAAGTCGAAGTGGTTCTGTTCTACCCACCCGCCAGCGACGTGGCCGAATTCGTCACGGCGTACGTCGACGAGCTCAAAGAAAACGCGCCCATGCTCACGGTGTCGCGGCTCGACTACGCGCTCGAGCCGACCAAAGCCAAAGAGTATGGAGTGACCGGCAACGGCACCATCGTGGTGAAGAAAGGCGCGCGCAAAGAGAACCTCTTCACCGGCACCGAAGCTGAAAAGTCGCGCACCTAAAGCTGCGCGCGCGCTCGACCAAGAAATGGAAGCGGTTTCTGCAGGTCGGCAGCGCGCCGCACGGTGTACTTCACCGCGGGCCACGGCGAGCGAACCCAAGACGGTTCCGGCGGCGCCGACCAGCGTTCGACGGTCGACCTGTTGACGAAGACGCTGCAAGACCAGAACTTCGACGTGAAGGTGCTGTCGGCGGCCGAAGGTCTGGGCGTCGACGTGCCGCGTGACGCCGCGGCGGTGTTCGTCTTGGGCCCGCAGCGCGAATTCGCGAGCGCCGAAGCCGACACCCTGGCCGCCTACGAGAAACGAGGCGGCAAGCTCTTCATCGCCCTCGACCCCGAGCCCGGCCCCGCGTTCGACGAACTCATGAAGCCGCTGGGGCTGGCCTTCAAACCCCAGATTTTGGCGAACGACCAAGCGTACGCGCGGCTCAAGCAGAACCACTCGCCGTCAGACCGCCACAACATCGGCACGCGAAGTTATTCGTCGCACCCGGCGGTGACCTACTTGTCGCGTTACCAGGCACCGGTCGTGCTGCTGGGGGCCGGCGCGGTCGAAGAGGCGCCCGCCCACGACGCCGCCCTGTCGATCGACTTCGCGGTGCGCGCCCTCCCCAGCACGTGGAACGACGTGAACAAAGACGCCGAATTCGACGCGCCGGCCGAGCAACGCAAGGGCTACGGCCTTTTGGCGGCCGTGACCCGCCGCGGCACGTCGAACAAAATCGAAGACGAAATGCGCGTGCTCGTGTTGGGCGATTCTGACGGCGTGACCGACGAAGTGCTCAACGCGCTGCAAGGCAACCAGTTCTTGGTCATCGACGGGCTCAAGTGGCTGCTCGGCGACGAGCAACTCCAAGGCGCGACGAATTCTGAGCAAGACGTGGCCATGACCCGAACGCGAGAACAAGACAACGTGTGGTTCTACGGCACGACGCTGTTCGCGCCGCTGGCCATGGTCGGGGTCGGGTTCTTCGCCCGGCGGCGCCCGCACAAAAAAGAGGTGAAGTCGTGAAGGCCCGAAGCACCGCCATTCAAGGAGCGCTCGCGTTGACCGCGCTGGTCGTCGCCTACTTCACCTGGCAGCGGCCGAAAGAAACCGCCACCACCGAGACCGTGAAGGTGCTCGAGGCGTCGAAACAGTCGCTCGAGAAAATTCACTTCGACGACGGCACCCGCTTCGTCGACGTGGTTCGCCAGAGCAACCCGGCCGGCGTCTGGCTCACCCAGGGCTACTTGCCGG
>JBGAIY010000438.1:0-6381 GCA_044225205.1 Myxococcaceae bacterium
GAGGTCGTGTTCTTCGGCAAGCTCCAAGCGGTCAAGGGCTGCGACCTGTTCGTCGAAGCGGCGTTGTTGGTCGCTGAATCACGGCCGCACCTTCGCTTCGTGCTCATCGGGCCCGACGTGAGCGACGCGAACGGCAGCATGCGCGCTCGGTTGGACGCCATCATTCCTCCTCAGTTGAAGGCACGGTTTCAATTCGTGCCGCACATTCAACGTGAGCGGCTCGGGTCGGTGACGGCCGGGGCACTGTGTGCAGTGGTGCCGTCGCGCGCGGAGTCGTTCTGCCTCGCCGCGCACGAACTTCACCGCGTCGGCGTGCCGCTGGTGCTCTCTGACATACCGCCGTTTCGCGACGTGTTCGTGAATGGTGAAAATTGCCTCAAATGCGACGGCACCGCGGCTCAGTTGGCGGTGCAAATCGAACGGTTGGCGCTCGACCAAAACTTGGTGAAGCGTTTGGCTCGCAGCGGTCAAACGATGAAGTACACCGACGTCGCCTCGGTGTATGACCAGGCCGGTTTGGGCCGCAACGAGTTGCCCGACGCCGTGGCGTTCGCCCGGCGCGAAGTGGGGTCTCTCGGGTTCTGGGCGGCAGAACACGACCTCCGTCACCGGCGGTTGTCGGAGCTGTTGGCAGGTGGTTCAAAAACCTCAACGCGGTTGGGCGGTGCGATGAGGCAGTTGCGCAGCAAAGTGCAGCAACCGGCGCAGAAATTGATGCATCGGCTCCGGTTGAAAACGACCGATTGAGGAGAACCCCGTGCGCGTCTACCCGAAGAGCTACACCTCGAACATACCCGACTGGCTCGCCCCCACGATGGACGTGCCCTCGGCCAGTGAGCTTGAGCTCGCCACGTCGATTCGAAAGCAGTTTCTTTTCGCCGGTGAATCGAACCCGTTCATGAATGACGTCGTGCGGGCGATGCGCTTGTTGAAAGGCAAACGCACGTACGTCGAGGTGGGTACCTACGACAAAGGCTCGCTCGCTTATTTTTCGAGGTTGCTCGCGAACGACGCCCACCTCATCGACGTCGACATCGAAGCGCGACCCGAGCACACCACGATGCTGCGCGAATTCATCGAGTCGACCCAGCGGTTGACCACGGTCGTCGGCGACTCCACGAGCGCCGAAGTCATGGCGCGCGTACAAGCCGCCGTGGGGCCTGGTGGTGCCGACGCGGTCTTCATCGTCGGCAACCACACGGCCACCTACGCGTTCGCCGACTTCGTCAACTTCTCGAAGGTGAAGTCTCCGGGCGGCATTCAATTCTTTCACGACGTCTACAGGGAGGGAGACTCCCATTCGCACGGCGACTCGCGCGCCATGGAGTGGATCGACCGCATGCACCCCATGCACGTGGTTTTCGCAGACCACCCCGTGCACCGCTTCTTGCCGTGGATGACGAAATCCGAAGACGTCTGGGGCGGCGTCGGCCTCGTCAAGTTGTAGTTCTCGGAGCGCGTCGCTGTGAGAGATCGCCTCAGTTCGTTGCTGCAGCGCCCGCGGGTGGCCACGCTGCGCCGTGCGGTGCGGGTCGCGCTGGGGCGTGACGAGCCAATGCCCGCTTTGCCGGTGCCGGCCGAAGCCCCTCCCGAGGCACCCGTCGAGACGGTCAAGATCGTCGAAGTTCCCGTCGAACTGCTCTTCACCGAAGGGCGCCACCCGCCGGTCGACCGCCCGACACGTGCGTGGCGCGAGTTTCACAACCGCTGGGCCAACTTGCCCCTGGCCCGCCTGACGCCGCACCGAGAGCTCTTCTCGTTCTTCTTGCACCGCGGCCCGTACCCTGACGAGTACATCGAGTGGCACCGGCAAGTCTACGCGACGCGTGGCCTCGAGGTGCCCCTGCGCAAAGAGCTCGTCGTCGAAGAACGGCACAAGCACTTTCGGGTGATGAAGCAAGCCTTCGACGCCCGCACGTCGTTCTTCAAAGACGCTCCGGTTCAGGTCGAATGGAACCCGGCGGGCTACTTCAACATGCTCGACGGTCACCACCGCGCGATGTTTTTGTACTGCAACGGTGCGCGCCGGGTGTGGTGCCAAATGTCGCCCGCCGATTTCGACCGCTGGGCCGACCCGGTGCGCGAGCAGCCGGTCATTGACGCGCTCAACCGGGTCGAGGGGCCAATTTACACGCCCATGCTGGGCCACGGTGCCATGCGGCGTTCGGTCGAACGCGACTGGTATTCGCCGACGCGGCTCGATCGCATTCTCGAGTTCTTGGGCCCCGCCCGGCTTTCAGGCCGCACCGTGCTCGACATTGGCAGCAATGTTGGCTTCTACGCCCACCACTTCGCCCGCGAAGGCGCCGTCGTCACCGCCGTCGAGCCCAATGCCCAGCACGTCGCTGCCTGCCGCGCGCTCGGTGAGCTGCACCAGCTCAAATACACGTTGCTCGATACGCCCTTCGAAGAGACGGCCCTCGAGCCTCACGAAGTCGGCATCATGTTGACGGTGCTGTACCACTTCGTTGACGACGCCCAACGCGGGCCTCGGTTTCTGCGAAAGCTCTCCGAGTCTGTCACCAAGCTCCTCTTTTGGGAGTCGGGCCCAGACCCCGTGCGCGAGCGAGCGCTCATTCACGAGCACACCCGCTTCAAGCACTTTCATTCACTCGGCCTGACGTATGGCACCGGCAAAGCGCGTGAACTTGGGGTCTTCTCGATGCACGCCTCGAACCCCGTTCAGGCGCTCTCAGACTGACGTCTTCATTTCTTCTTGAGCAGCCCCGACGTTGCTTTGAAGGCTCCGTGAACGGCCGGCCACCGCTTGAGCCGGTCATTGAGTCGGTCGACCATGAGATGGCGCAGCGGGGGCGGCGGGGGGTCTTCGGCGTACGGAGCGAGCGCCGCCAACTGCACCGACGTGGGCAACGGCCGAGGCAACGTGCCGAAGATCTCGGCCAGCAGCTGGCTTCGGCGGCTCGCCGTCAGGTGCGAAACCATTGACGATTCTCTCCTTCGGTAAAAGAAGCGAACGTCGTTCGTCACCAAGAACCGCTTCCTCGCGTGGGTGAGGTGCAAGTACAGCGACCAGTCTTCGTAGCTGGTCAACCGCTCGTCGTATTGCACCTCGGCGAAGAGCGCCTTTCGAAGCAGCGCGGTCGCGGTGGAAAATGAGTTTTCGAGCAGGCCCAGCGTCGGCGTGTTGCCGAGAAAGCACAGGTACCCCACGTACCGGTGTTCGCGCAGCGCCGACTCGTCGGTGAAGTAGGCCCCGGTTGGCACGACGACGTCAAAGTCGGCTGAGGTCTCGAGGGCCTTCACGGCGATTTCGACGAAGCCCGGGTCGATGAAGTCGTCGGCGTCGAGCGGCAGCACGTAGGCGCCGGTGGCGTGTGACACTCCGATGTTTCGAGACGCGGCGAGCCCGCGGTTCACCAAATTGCGCACCACCTTCAGTCGAAAGCGATAGCGCTTCGAGTCGCGGGCGAGTTCTTCGAGCAACGCGCGGTCGCTCGGTTCGGTCGACGCGTCATCGACCAAGACGACTTCGAGTTCGGGGTAGTTGATCTCGTTGACGTTTTGGAGCGTCTTCGTGAGGTAGCCCGCCAAGTTGTGATTCGTCACGATCACGCTGACCAGTGGAGCGGCTTTGAGCGCGGGCCGGGCTTGCGAGGCCGGTGTCGCCCCAAGGTACGACGGGGTCACGCGCCACCGCACCGTTTCAGGCAGCGGTGTGGTGTTGGCCCGTGCCAACGCCTTGGCCAGGCCGTCGACCGTGCCGTCGAAGGTGTGGCAGTTGAGGCCGTCGACGAACGGAGTCTCGGCGCCAAATGCTGGGCACCGCGCGTTCAGCACCAACGTCGCTCCGGCGGCCGCGGCTTCATAGGCCGTCAAACAGAGCGTCTCGGTGTCGGAGGGAATGACGACGATGCTGCGCGCGAGCAACTCGGCTCGCTGCTCGACGGTGGCCGTCTCGTCGAAGACGACCCGGGCGCTCAATTCGGCGGGCACCATTCGGCGAAGCGTCGACGCATCGAACCCCGTGGCGGTCACACACTGGAGCACCGCGCGCTGAGCCGTCGGCGCTTCGCTCATCAGGTACTGCGCGACCCCTCGAATGAAGAGGTCTGGCCGCTTCACCGCCTGGAGCTTGGTCACGAAGGCAAGGTCACGCTCACCGACGGGGCGGGGCGCGGTCTCGCGGTGCGGGCCCTCCGACAACACCGGAGGAAATTCGACGCGCACCGCTTGGCGCCAGCGCTCAGAAAAGCCAAAAAACTCACGGTACTGACGAGCCACCGGAGCCAGCGGAGCGATGACCAGGTCGGCGTCTTCGAGGCTCTTTCGCTCGAGTTCGTGAAGAGCGACGTCGGCCGTCGCGAGTCGTCGCCGCTCGGTGTGCTGAATGAGGCTCGCCGCGCCGTGCAGCCGAACCGCCAGCGTCGTGTGCTCGAAGCCGAGCCCCAGCCGCTTTTCTTGAATCGTGCTGTAGCCCCAGCCGAGGTAGTCGATCGTGCTGTAGCCCCAGCCGAGGTAGTCGGTGAACTCAATCGCGCCGAATGAAACGCCCGACCGCTCGAGTTCTTTGAGCTTCAGCAACACGGCCAGCGACGTGGCGTGGTGCGGCGTGTGAACGAAACCCGACGGCTCGGGGTAATTCGGTGCGCTCGCCGTCGGCGCGATTCGGTGAATCACTACCCGGTCTGACCAAGGCGCCACCGGAGGCCCTCCGTCGGCCACCACCGCGTGCACCGTGCGCCCCTCGGCCACGCAGTGCTCGATGAGGTTGTGCACGAGCCGGCCGATGCCACCCTTGCTGAACGGGTGAAGTTCGGGCGTCACGAAGCAGACTGGGCGCGCTTCGGTCTTCATCATGTCGGTGGGGTGGCGCGAGGCCTGACGATGAAGGCGAGCGGCAACGCGAGGGTGGCCATCACCGCCGTGCTGTGCAGGTAGCGGTACTCCATGGTTCCGGTGAAGAGCGCGATCACCGCGGTGTTCACTGCCACCGGCACCACGAGCAAGAAGAGTCGCGGCGCCTTGAGCCGAAAGGCAGCGACCGAAAGCAGCGCCAGCAAGAGGTACAATTGGGTGCCCGGCGCCCAAATCAGCGAAAAGAGAAAAGGTTCTGTCGAGCGACGAATGATGCGCTCGATCAACGGCCAAACCGCCGGCCAGCCTTCTTCAACTGGGCGCGCGACGTGCGGCGGTTGGTGCGCCGGGTGTTGCGTGAGCGGGGTCTTGCCGTCGAACGAAAAGCCGAACAAATACATCGGTGTGGGCACCACCTTCCACACGAAGGAACTCATGCAGAGTTGGTGCTCGATGGAAACGAGTGGGGCGCGTTTGGTGAGGTGCCACCAGGCTGCAAACGCCGCCCCCCGTTCACTCTTGAAGAGCGAGCCGTTGAAATTCGGTGCGAAGGTGGTCGCCATGCCCGTCGTGCAGGCGTACGGCCACTTGGGCTCGGGGTACACGCGCTGAAGAAAGTCTCGGTCGGCGTCGTCGACCTCGGTGCCGTTCGCCATGTGCGCCGCGGTTTGCAAAATGATCGGGTTCATCGAACCTGAACTGTCGTTGCTCGGGCGCACCTTGAGGAGGTGATAGATCGGTCGGTCGACGACCAGAAACAGCACCACCGTCGCGCACGCGGCCCACAGAGCGAAGCGGCGGAGCGGCTTTTGAAAAACGGCCAAGAGCAACAACGCGACCACGGGCACCGGCGGGCCATTGGGGCGGAGCAGGGCGATGGCGCAGCCCGCCACCGCGATTGGCGCGATCGGCATCAGGCCGACCAGAGGCGTTTCGCTTCTGAGCAAGAGCTTGAGAAGCAGCACGCAGAACACGGCGATCGCCGCGCTGTACAAGACGTCGGGCCACACCGAGACCGCGAGCACCGCATGCGAAGGCACACACGCGAAGGCCGCCACCGACACCCACGCCCAACGCCGCGGCGCCCCGAGTCGAACGATTTCGCGAAGCGCCCAACTCAACGCAACCGCCACGATGACGATTTGCCCGACCGCGATGGCGGCCGGCGAGTTCCACACGCGCGTCAGTGCCCAGGCGACGATGTTGTAACCCACTGAATGATCACGCGAAAATTCGGCCGAAACCGTCTGAAACCACGTGTCGATCGAGTCGTTGCTCATGACGGCCGGCCAAAAGGCGAGCGCGTAGAGCCCGTGAACGACGATCAGCGGCATCGCGAACTCGCGCAGCTCGAGCACCGACTTGGTCAGTCTCTGGAGGGTGGGTTCGTGTGTCGCAGGCATAAAATTCGAGTGAAGGTCTTCTGTGCGGTCGGCACCGGTACGCTGCCGAACGGTCGGCAGCCTTCTCGTTCCAAAGGGTGCGAGCGTCAAGCGAGCAGAATCGCGCGCTTTCCTCTTGGGCGGCGGTGCTCGGGCCGGGTAAATCAGCTCGATGACCGAGGGG
>JBGAIY010000003.1:0-18088 GCA_044225205.1 Myxococcaceae bacterium
CACGACCCGCTGGGTGTCGCGGTCGAACAAGCGAATGCCCAGGGCCTCTTCGAGCTGGGCGACCTGCGACGACAGAGAGGGTTGAGAGACACCGCAGTGCGTGGCGGCCTTGCGAAAACTTTTGTGTTCGGCCACCGCCACGGCGTACTGCCACTGCCGCAGCGTGAAGGGGTGTTGGGCAGACCGCATGCAGGCTGTATAGCGAACCCACGTCGCGAAGGGCGCACGGCGAAGCCATCGCCCGCTCCTCTGCGCGAACTGCATGAAGAACCGCTCGTCGCGCGCCCGGCCTCAAGGCTCGAGAAGCTCGGGTTGCCCGCTTCTCTCGCTTTTGAGCCGCGCCGCGCTCCTCTGCGCGAACTGCACGAAGACCCGCTCGTCGCGCGCCCGGCCTCAAGGCTCGAGAAGCTCTGTTCACTCGGCTCGTTCGAGGCACGCTATGCTGGCGGCGTGGCCCGCTGGCTCTTCTCCTTCATGCTGGTCGCCGCTTGCTCGAGTGCCGTGCACGAAACGCGGGCCCCCGTCGCTTCGACCGCCCTGGAGCCCGAAGTCGTCGAACGTACCGAGCCCTACGAAGTCACCGGAGAAACAGCCGAAGAACTGCGCGCGAGCTTGAACGAGCGTGGCCCCGTCGATGAGCAAGGCCGCCACGACGCCATCACCCGCTCCTACGTGACCTGGTCGTACGACTTCGACAAAGTCGACCAACGGTGTGCGCTGATGAACGTGAAGGTGGTGGTGACTTCGCACTACGTCATGCCCGAATGGAAGCCCGAGCGGGCCTCGCCCGAATTGGTGACGAAATGGCGCGACTACGTCGCCGCGTTGATGACGCACGAGCGCGGCCACACCCACATTTCGTTCGAAGCCGGTCGCGCAGTGGCGGCGGCGCTGTCTCGGTTGCCGGCGTTGGCCAACTGCCAGGCGCTCGACGCGCTCGCCAAGACCGCGGCGCAGGCCGAACTCAACCTGGCCCGCTCGCGCGACCTCGCGTACGACGCCGACAGCCAGCACGGTGAAACGCAAGGCGCGCGCTTCTGAGCGTTCTCGAGTTCAGTCGAACAGCGACCACCATTCTTGGGGAGTCAGAGACGCGCCCCCGTCGGCGCCTTCGAGCACGGCGTCGACGAGCGCACGCTTCTCGGCATGCAAGGCGAGCATTTTCTCTTCGACCGTGCCCTCGCTGATGAGCCGGTACACCGTCACGGGTTTCGTCTGGCCGAGGCGATGCGCGCGGTCTGAAGCCTGGTCTTCGACCGCCGGGTTCCACCAGGGGTCTAAGTGAATGACGTCGTCGGCGGCGGTGAGGGTCAACCCCGAGCCCCCGGCTTTGAGCGAAATGAGAAACACGTCACCGCCGCGACCCGCCTGAAACTCGCTCACTCGGTGGCCTCGCTCGTCGCTGGGCACGGCCCCGTCGAGGTACGAGACCGTCACGCCGTCGGCTTCGAGCGCTGCGCGCACCAAGGCCAGGTGCTTGGTGAATTGTGAAAACACGAGCACCCGGTGCCCCGACTCGCGCAGCGCCGAGATCAGCGCGCGCGTTTCGTCGAGCTTGGTCGTCGGGCCGGCCCAATTCGGTTCGACCAGGCGCGGGTGGCACGCGGCCAAGCGCAGCCGGGTGAGCGCCGCCAACGCACTGAACGAAAAACGTTTTTCACCCCGCTCGCCACGGAGCGCGGTGACCGCGTCGACTCTCAGGCTTTCGATGAACGCCCGCTCGGTGGCGCTCAATTCGAGCCGAAGCGTACGCTCGGTCTTGGGCGGCAGCTCAGGCAGCACCGCCTGCTTCGTTCGCCGCAAAATGAAAGGCCGGGCCACCTGCGCCAGGGCCTCGAGCGCCTCGGGCCCAGACGAAAACCGCGTCACGAAGCTCGCTTCGTCACCGAAGACGGCGGGCACCGTGGCCCGAAAGAGGCTCCACAGTTCGCGAACGTGATTCTCGACCGGAGTGCCCGAGAGCGCGACCACGAAGTCGGCGCTCAGGCCGAACGCCGCGCGCGCGCGTTGGGTGTCGGCGTTCTTGAGTGACTGCGCTTCGTCGAGCACGACGGTGGCGAAGTGGCGCGAGGCCAGGGCGTCACGGTCGCGGGCGAGCTTCGCCCAGCTGGTCACCGTGACCGCGTCAGGCGCACGCGACAGCGACGGCGCCCAGCGCTCGAGCGCTTCGTGCCAGACCGACACCACCGACGAAGGCGCCACCACCAACGCCGGCCCCCGCGGCGCGCGGTGCAACAACAGCGCGGTCGCCTGCACGGTTTTGCCGAGCCCCATGTCGTCGGCCAAGACCGCCCCCGACGTGAGCTGACTCATGCGCACGAGCCAGCGAAACCCCTCGAGCTGGTAGGGGCGCAGGGTCGCGTGGAGCCCTTCGGGCGGCGGCGCAGGGTCGACGTTGCCTTCGACGCCGGAGTCGACGCCGTGCGTCGCCAACACGGGGCGAGCCGCCGCGGGCACCGCTCCGTCGGCGCGGCGCAGGCGCCGGAGCCCGTCGAGCAGCGTTCGGCTCTCGTCGTCGAGCGGTACCAAGGTACCGTCACCTGCGTGAAACCAGGGTCGCCCCCTCGCCAGCGCGTCGAAGACGGCGGTGAGCGGCGTTCGCCCTCCCGCGTGTTCGACGTGGCCGTCGAGGTCGAACCAGTCTCGCCCGGCCGAGGTGACGGCGAAATGGAGCCCCGCCCGGGTGGCGCGTTCGCGAATCTGGGGCGCTGACGGCGACCACCGCTGCGCGACGTCGGCCCGCCGATTCAAGTCGAAGAGTCGGTCGAGGTGTTCAGCCGTGCGCCAGGTGAACTCCGGCCCCGGCGCGGGCCAGCCCAAGGCCGCGACCAGTGCCCGGGCGGCCACCAGTTCCTCGTCGAACCGGCGATGCGCGAAATGCCGACTGCCGCCTTCGGTGTGGGTGACCGATTGCGGCCCTGCCCCCGGGGGCAACGACGCATTGGTGCCGAGCGGGTCAACGACCAGCCGAATGGTGTCTCGTTCAATGGCGACCACGACGTCGCTGCGCGCACGCAGCTCTTCGTCGCTCGGTGGTTTGGGTTTGGCGGGCGAAGACGAAGAAGCAACGTCGCCGGCCGGAGGCCTCGCCTGCTCGACGAATTCTTGAACGGCCCGAATCAGCGCCTGGAGCGGAATGATGCTCGTCAGCCGGCGGTGCAGGTCGCCGCGCCGAGCGAATTGCGCGAGCGTCAGCTGGTCGGCGACTCCCATGCGCACCAGGTGGGTGCGCACGTTGCCGGCGACGGGCAGCGCGTGGGCTACCTCACTCAACGACAAAGCCCACTTGGCCGGTGGGGTACCCGCCAAGAGGGCTTCGAACGTTCTGTAAACCATCACGCGACGGTCGTTTCACTGCGGCTTGCTTCACGCAAGCCCGACCGAGGGTTGGGGTGGGCCTGGGCTCAGTAGCCGCGGCCAGCGAACACCGCGCTCAGGTGTTTCGCAGGCAACTGCTTCTTCGCGAGCGTCAGCTTGTTCACAGTAGGCTTTTGTTTTCTGGGTTGCATGGTGCGCTCCGGTAAGGGGTCTCACGAGAGCAAAGCAATTGTGTTGCCAGCCAACCGTCTTTGAGTTTCGCCGATCTGGCCAAGCGCGCCCTGGCAGATTGTGCACCTACCTCAACAACTGGCACCCTAGGTGAGCGTCGTGGCGGCGTACCGTTGACTACACCTTCGCTTCGGCGAGAACGGCCTCGTACACGGCCGAATAGTCGTCGGCGGCGTGAGCCCAACCGCGGCCCTGTTTCATGGCCCGGCTTCGGAGGGTGGCAAGGGCGCGTGGTCTTTCGTAGACCTGAAACGCGCGGCGGAGGGCCCGGGTCATGGCGGTCGCCGAATACCGGTGAAAGACGAGCCCGAACCCGCCAGGTCGGCGCATGTCGAAAACCGTGTCGACCAACCCCCCGGTGGCGCGAACGAGCGGTATCGCTCCGTAACGCATGGCCTTGAGTTGGCTCAGGCCACAGGGCTCCCACAGCGAGGGCATGAGAAAGAAGTCGGCGCCGGCATAGAAGCGCGCTTCTGCTGACGGTTGAAACGGGCTGTATGCGCTCGATTCGGGCTGTTGCGACAAGAGGGCTTTGACGTAGTTGACCGGCTGAGACGAACCGTTGCCACAAATGACCAATTGGCCACCTTGGGCGAGCAAGGCGTCGACGGTCTGCAGCAGCACCGTGAAGCCCTTTTGACCCGTGATTCGAGAGAGCGCCAAGAACAGTGGCCGGTCTGAGACCTCGAGGCCGAGTCGTCGCTGGAGGTCGGCCTTGCATTGCTTTTTGCCTTCGAGTGATTCGGCGGTGTACCGAGCTGCGGTGGAACGGTCGGTCGCGGGGTTGAAGCGGCCCAGGTCGATGCCGTTGACGATGCCGACGAAAGGCCGCCGGAGTTTTCTCAACGCGGGGGCCAAGTTCGGCCGGCCCGCACCGAGCTGTCGCCGGGTTTCTTCGCGTGCTTCTTGGTCGACGCGGGTGGGGTTCAGCAGCTCGTCGCGATAGGTCGGGCTCACCGTCGTCACCTGATCAGCCGCTTCAATGCCGCGCCTCAGAAAGTTGACGTACTTGGCCCGCGGTGACGTCGGTGACGGCAACGCCAAATGGGCCTGGTCGCGCAGGTGCTTCGGCGCGCTCCCCATGTCAAAGGCGCCCTGGTACTCCCCGTTGTGAATGGTGAGCACCGTCGGCAGGCCCGCCCCCTTGAGAAACACCGGTACCAACCCAGCGTGGTTGTCGTGGCAGTGCACGACGTCGGGTCGCCAGGGGCTCGCCTCGACGAAAGCCGCCACCGCCAAAGCAAAGCCCCAAAACAGTGAATGGTAGTCGGGGTACCCTTCGGCACCGGGCCGTGCCCCGTAGAGGCCGCCGATGAGCGGCGAACGAATGAGAAACACCCGCAGCGAGGCCGAGCGCGTGGCCCACACCTCGAATGTCGCCCGTCGCGCACCGAAAGCGAACGAGCCGCTGGTGCGTCGTGTCGGCCGCCCGGCTCCCAGGGTCAGGCCCCTGTACCAGGGCAGCGCCACCCAGGCGTCGATGCCTGCGCGACGCTGGGCCGAGGCGAGACCACCGACCGCGTCTCCGAGGCCGCCAAAGCTGGTGAGCGGGGCTGCTTCGGCGGCGACGTGGAGAACTCGCACGCCACGTCGTACCACCCAGCCGAGCGAACGCGAAGTTCTGGCCGTGTCGCACGATCTGCCGAAGGGTGCGACTCACGCCCGGCCTCTGAAATGCTGTCGACGGTCATGCTCAGCTCGTAAAGTTGCGTCGGCGAGCGCGTTCGCCACCAAGAAAGTCGAATCACCCTGATGGAAGGCCGCGTTCTCGGAGACTTTGTCGTCAAAGAGCGCCTCGGAGCCGGTGGGGGCGGTGAAGTGTTTCGCGCCGAGCAGGTCTCGCTGGCTCGCGAGGCCGTGATCAAGATTTTCTACCGGTCGAAAAACGAAGAATCGACCTCGACCGAGCGCTTCTTGCGAGAGGCGCGGCTCGCCAGCAAGCTCGACCACCCGTTTGCTTCTCACGTTTACGGTTTTGGCAGCGAGCCCGACGGCCTGATGTGGATGGCGATGGAGCTCGTGCGGGGCGTCACCCTCGAGACCATGATTCACGAGCAAGGGCCGATGCCGTTGCTTCGCTTCGTGCCTTTTTTCGAGCGGCTCTGCGAGGTGCTGCAGGCCGCGCACGACCAAGGCATCGTTCACCGTGACATCAAACCGGCGAACATCATGGTCATTTCGCGTTCGGGCCGCCTGTTGCCCAAGCTGCTCGACCTGGGCATCGCGCGACGCGGCGGTGAACGAGACGGCGACTCGGCCGAAGCAGAAGGCGGGCTGCACATTGAAGACGAGCGAGTGCCCTTGCCGGTCGACGCGGGCACGACGTGGTCGAGTGCGACCTCGACGTCAACGACGTTGGCGAGCCGGTTGGTCGAATCAGAAACGCTGAACCTCACCCAACAAGGGGCCGTCATCGGTACGCCGCGGTACATGGCCCCTGAGCAGTGGGTCGATGCCGCTCACGCCGGCGCGCCGGCCGACCTCTACAGCCTCGCGCTCGTCGCCTACGAAGCGTTGACCGGCCAGTACCCGTACGTCGCGAAGTCGTTGCGGCAACTGGCCCGCCTCCACGGCAAAGAGCCTCTCCCCCGGCTCCCGGCCTCGCTGCCCGAAGCCCTCAACGACGTGCTCGCGAAAGGCTCGGCGAAGCTCCCCCAAGACCGGTACGCCTCGGCGCTCGAGTTCTCGGCCGCCCTCAGCACCGCGTCTGGCACCGTGAGCGACGAGGCCCCGCTCATTCAGCTCGACGAGCACCTGCGCGAGAACCTCTTGGCCCGAGCGCCCCAACCGCTCGCCGAATCGATCACGCTGCTCGAAGGGGCGCGCAGCGCACGCCAACAGGTCGAAGCCGCGCTCATGGTGCGGCGGGTCGCGGCGCGGTACCTCGGCGTTTTGGCGCTGGCCGCCAGAGCCCGCGTCGGCCCGAGCCATGACGCCCCGGCGGTCGTCGCGCTGCTCCGCCGGCTGCTCACGACCGGCTTGAACGACGGTGAATGGCTCACGCTGGCCTCGGAGCTGTGCCGCCCCTTCGTGCCGCGCCGGGCGATTCACCCCTTGCCCGACCTCGTCGACTTCTTCTTCGGCGACACCGACCGGCGTCTCGGGGCCGGTGCCACCGCGCTGGCCGCGTTCGAGGCCGTCGGGCTGCCGGTCGTCGACGCCGGTGAAAGCGAGTGGCACGCCGCGGCGACGGCGCTCTTGCCGGTGCTGGCCGACGCACTCAAGGCGCTGAGCTTCGTGTGCGATTTCACCTTGGTCGTGACCAAGCCTCCCCCGGAGCGGTGGATGGGCACGCGGCGCCTTCGCCGGGTCGCTCAGGCCGTCGCGGGGGCCGATTCGGCGGCGGTCGGTGCGCCGTTCTTGGTCGACGTCACCGGGTTGCCGGTGCTGGCGTTGTACCCACTCGCCCAGGTCTTCACGCCGGGCGCGGGCCTGCCTGACGAACTGTTCTTCTTCGAAGGCGCGGGGCGCCACGGCGCCAAGATGGCCGCGTGGCCTGGGCCGTTCGAGCGCCACAGCGAAGAAGCGCTCGAGTGGTTTGCGGCGCGAGTCTTCGACGTTCGTGACGGCGCCAACGGGCCGAGCCCCGAGGCCAAACCGCCGTACAAGGGTCTTTCGACCTTCACCGCTGACGACGTCGACAACTACTTCGGCCGCGAGCGCGAAGCCGAGTCTTTCGCGAACCGCTTGAAATTGACTTCGTTTTTGGCGGTGGTCGGCCCTTCAGGCTCGGGCAAGTCTTCTTTCGTCTTGGCCGGCGTGCTGCCGCTGCTGGAGCGGGGCTGGAGGCCGGTCGTGACGCGCCCTGGCTCCAACCCGTTTCAGGCCCTCGCGGCCCGCTTGGGCGCGGCTGGCCTCGCCGTCAACGAATGCACCGAAGCCCAAATCGTCGCGTCGCTCGCCGAAGGCGAATCGCTGCTGTTGGTCGTCGACCAGTTCGAAGAACTCGTGACGTTGTGTTCAGACGTGGCGGTGCGCGAATCGTTCGCGCGGCTGCTCACCGCGCTCGCCGATTCGACGTCGGGCCGGGTGAGGATCGTGGTCACGCTGCGAGACGACTTTCTCATTCGCGTTCAGCAACTGCCGGCGCTGCGGGAGCGCCTCTCGTCGGCGCTGCAACTGCTCGGCACGCCCGCCCGAGCCGACCTCTTGCGCGTCGTCACCGCGCCGGCCAAGCGGGTCGGTTACGACTTCGATGACCCGGCCTTGCCGGGGAAAATGGTCGACGAAGTGGCCGAGTACCCTGGCGCACTCGCGCTGCTCTCGTTCACCGCGAGCCAACTGTGGGAACTCCGCGACCGGCAAATGCACCAGATGCGCGCCAAGACGTACGAGGTCTTGGGCGGCGTCGGTGGGGCGCTCGCCAACCACGCCGAAAACACGCTCAACCAAATGAGCGCCGGCGAAGCGAAGCTGGTACGCGAAGCGTTTCGCCACTTGGTCACGTCGCAGTCGACCCGTGCCGTGTTGTCGAAGAAAGACCTCGCCGACTTGCTGGGGCGAACGGCCGAAGCCCATTCGGTCATCGAGCACCTCGTTCGCGCCCGGTTGCTGGTCACCTCAGAAGACGAAGGTGACGACCGAATCGAAGTCATTCACGAAGCGCTGATCGTGGCCTGGCCGAGACTCGTCGGCTGGCGGCACGAAGACGCCGAAACGGCCCGGCTGAGAGATGCGTTGCGGGCTTCGACCAAACAGTGGGCCGACCGAGGCAAGCCCGCTGGGCTGTTGTGGCGAAAAGAAGCGCTCGTCGAATACCGAACCTGGCGCTCGCGTTTCGGGGGCCGCCTCACCTCGCTCGAAGAAGAATTCACGTCGGCCTCGCTCCGCGAAGAGGCCCGGGCGCGCACGCTCCAACGCAGCGCCGCGGTGGGCGCCTTCGTCGCCTTGGTCGTCGGCTTGGTGGTGGTCTTTCGCGCCTACCAGCGGGCCGATGCGTCGGCGGTCGAGGCGAAGGCGAACGCGGCCCAAGCGACCCAGCGGTTGGCCGAACTGCGCATCGAGCAGGCCCGGCTCGCCGCGCTCGATGACAAGCCCTTTCAAACCGTGCTGTACGCCGAGCAGGCGCGGGCCCTGGGGGGCGAGGGGTCGGTGCTCGACTACCTCGAACAGCGCGCGCGGGCCAAGTTGAGAGGCACGCAGGCCCAGCGTCAGCTCGGCGCCGAAGGCTCCGTCTTGCAGCTCTCTTCGAGCGAGCGCACGCTGGCGGCGGTCAGCACGAGCGGCACTCTGCGGTTGGTGGCGCTCGACACCCTCGAGCCACAGCTCGTAGTGCGCGGTCATGGAGCCAACCAAACCTTCGCGTTCGTGCCCCTGACCGAGAGCGGCTTGTTTTGTTGGGGCCGTGAAGTTCACTTGGTGTCGGTCGCGCAAGGCGCTCGGCGAGTCGCCACGTTCCCGCCCGACCTGCGCCGCTGCGCCGTCGGCCCTCACGGCAAGACCGTCGCCGTGTAGCTGGCGCGCGGCGTGCTCCAATTGATGCGGCTCGAACAAGACGCCCTGCTCGATGGTGCCCGAGTCGAACTGGGCGCAGACTTCGGAGAGGTGCTCTGGAGCCCCGACGGAGCCCGCGCCGCTGCGTACCAAGGCGTGTTCAGCACCCTCAGCGACCTTGGGTTTTCGGTCGTTCTCGACGTGGCCAGCCACCGGGTGACTCGGTTGAACACGGGGGCCCCGCGCACGACCATTGCGGCTTTCTCGGGTGATGGGCTGCGCTTGGCGACGGGTGGCCGCGACAACCTGGTCAGGGTCTTCGACGCGCGCACCGGCCGAACGTTGCGTGAACTTGCGGGCCACAATGCGGTCATCAACGACCTGCATTTTGCCGACAACGGCCTCGAGGTGCTCAGCGCGAGCGAAGACGGCACGGTGAAGCTCTGGGGCGCCAACGGCGGCGCCCGGTTGTCGCTGGGGCACCGAGCGGCCGCGTTTCGGGCGGTGTTTGGGGGAGACGACCGAATCATCACGAGCACGGCAGACGGGTTGGTGCACGTCTGGCTCAGCGGGGCGAATGCGCCGTTGTTCAGCCTGTATGGGCACGCTTCTCGCCTCGTGGGGTTCGTCGTGAGCCCGCGCGCCGGAGTGCTCACCCAGGCGAGCGACGGCATGCTGCGGCGGTGGTCGCTCGAAGGCACGGCGACCCGGCAACTCTCGACCGGCGGCTTGGCGTCGTACGCCTTTCCGGCTCCCGACGGGCGCACGGTGGTGGCCGTTTCTGACTCGGCGAAGGTGACCCGGGTTGACGTGGAGAGCGGTCGCTTGCTCGAGCAATGGTCGTTGGCGTCTTGCACCCAACCTTCGAACGTCGCCGTCTCGGGAGGCGACGCTCCGTTCGTCGCCGCTGGGCAGGGCCGCGTGGTGTGCCTGTCGACGTGGGGCCAAGCGACGGCGGCCGCGCTCTCGGGCCACACCGATTCGGTTCGCCAGTTCGAGTTCAGCCCTGACGGCTCACTGCTGGTGACGACGGGGGCCGACGGCCTCGCCTTGATCTGGAGCACCACGACGCATGAGGTCATGGCTCGGCTCAAGCACGACACGCCGCTGTGGGGCGCCAGCTTCTCGGCTGACCAAGAGCGCGTCGCGGTCGCTGCCCAGGACGGCACGATTCACGTCTGGCAATGGCGGGTCGAGCGAAAGCTCAGGTCTTGGCAAGCGCACGCCGACGGGGTCTGGGCGGCTCAGTTCGTCGACCACGACCGGCGGGTCTTGTCATCGGCCCTCGACCAGCAGGTCGCCCTGTGGAACGCCGAGAGCGGCGCGCTCGTGCGGCGCTTCGTCGGTCACGCGCAGCAGGTGTACTTCGCGCGCCTCGACCCGACCGGCACCCGAATTGCCAGCGTTGACCAGTCGGGCACCATCATCGTCTGGGACCTCGAGCACGGCGTCGCGGTCGACCGGCTCCAGCTCGGGGTTCACGGGTTCGACGTGCGCTGGCTCCCCGACGGTTCTCTGGTCTCGGCCCTCGACTCGGTGCCTGGCGTCGCCGTGTACGAGACGCATTCGAACGCACGTCACTGGCGCTGCCAAAACCCGCTCGAATGGCAAGACGGTCAAATCGTCTCTCGCACGGCCTGGCCCGCCGAATGTCAGGGGCTCGTGGCTACGCCTTGAGTGAAACGACCCCGTATTTGCCGAGCCAGAGCACGCAACGGCGAAGCTGGGCGGGTGAAAACCCCGAGCTTGGCTCGAGCGCGTCGATCACCGTCTTCAAGGTGTGGCGCCCACGACCCATCAACACCCCGAGCACGGCCTCGGCCGCGACGCCGGGGTGCGCCTGGGCGTGCTCGTAGTAGGTCGCCAGCGAAGCCCGCCCCGCGACGACCCGCTGGCCCAGCGCACTGAGCGCCACGGTCGCGTCGTCGGTCAGGGCCAAAGACACGTTCTCGAGAATCACGTCGCCGACGTCGCCCACGAACCAGGGCCGCCCCGCGAGCGGTTTCGAGGCGCTCACGCTGGCGATGTCTCGAAGCTCGGCCCACAACTGCGCATACGACGTCAGGCTGCGGCGCCACGAGAACTCGGTGGCGGCCCGTTTACGAGAGGCTTCACCGAAGCGTCGTCGGAGCGCCGCGTTCGTCACCAGGGTGCTGATGGCGGTTTCGAACAGACCGAAGTCGACGCCAACGGTTTGCCCAAACAACAGACCCGTGCGTTGCCAGGGCAGGTTGCCCGGCGCATTCGAGCCGATGTGGGCCCACGGTCGGTGGTCTTGGTCGCACGGTGCCCACGAGGTGGGTACCAAGAACCCCGTTTGCTCATGCACCACCAGGTCTCGGTAGCCCGACCAGTCTGACACCACCTGCGGCACGCCGGCCGCCAGCGCCTCGAGCACCGACAGCCCGAACGTCTCGACGTTTGAATCGGCCGGAGAAACGAACAGGTCGGCGACACCGAAGAGCAAGCTGCGCATTTCGGCGCGGAGCGAACGAATGAGCAACGCGTGCTCGTCGAACCCCAACGTGCGCGCGTGTTGCCACACCAATTCTTGCACATGCTCGTTGGGAAACTTGCCCGCCAGCAACAGCACGAGCCGCTCCCGCGGGTGCTTGCGGCGCAGCCGGGCCACCGACTCGAGCAGCGGCAGCAAGTCGGCCTTGTCGAAAGGCGTGAGTCGGCCGCAGAACATCAGCACGAACGCGTCGGGTGGCACCTTCAACACGCGGCGTGCCCACCGGCCGTCGACCCGCCCGAATTCTTCGGTGTCGATGCCGTGCGGCACCCAGTCGACCCGCGGCTCGTCGAGGTTCTTGGTCGCGAAGTCTCGGGCCAGCGCCTGCTTCATGGTCGAGAACACGTTTCGAAGCGCCCGCTGGGTCGCGCGCGACGGGCAGATGCAGCTGTCGTACGGCCTCGCCCCCGAAAACAGAATGGGAAACACGTTGTTCTGGCCGAAATACGGGTGCGTCAAGGCGTGCACGTTCCACGTCACGGGGGTCGTGGCCGGCCCCAACGAGCGCGCGCGAATCACGTCGAAGAACCCGGTCGAAGCCTCGTACAGGGGGTTGTGAAACACGTCGATTCGACTGCCCAACGCGTCGGGTATCTCCACCGAGGGCGCCACCGACGTCGCCGCGCCGAGCCCGAGCGCACTCAGGCTCGTACCCACTTCGCTCAAGACCGCGGTTCGTTCTGTCTCGAGAACGCCGCAATCGGTGAAGAACGACGCCGACACCCCAGGGTGGCCCACCAGGGCGCGAATGAACGAATTGTAAAAAGTCTGCGTGCCGATCGACTCGTCTCCCGGGGGAGACCAGGGCAGACCGACTCGCAACGGGCGGGCGTGCGTACGTCGACCGGTCTGCTTGCGGGCGCGAGCCACCGGTTACCGAGCGGCGAGGGTGCGAGCCGAGGCGCTCTGGGCGTTCACCCGCGCGGCCACCGCCAACGTCAACGAGCCCGCGTGCGACAACGCCTGAATCTCGCCGTTCGACAGGGTCACCACGCCGTGCTCGGTGGTGGCCACCACGTCGCCCGACTCGAGCAACTCGGCCTGCGCCACCACTTCGCCCGCGCTGTTGACCGCCATGCCCGAGCGGTCGCTCGGCCGGTGCAGCTCGAGCGTCTTGACCGGCACCCCGTTCACCACGTGCTCGAGGCGAACCCGGTCGGTCGACAGCCGCGTCATGCGCGTTTGGCTGCCGTCTTCGTGGTCGACGGTCGCCAGCGGGTTGCTGCCCGACCAGAATTCAATGAGGTTGAGAATGAAGCCGTCGATGAAGGTGACCACGCCGTACACCGGTATGATCATCAACACCCACATCACCAAGGTGTTGACGAACTTGTTCCCGAGCGAGCCGTTCCAGTCATAGAGCTTTCGGGTCAGCGCGAATTTGCCGTAGCAGCCGGTGCCGGCGAGCGCGGCGGCGGCGGCGAAGAGGGCACGTCGGGTGATCATGGAGGCACTCCTGGGAGAAGGTGTGAACCCGGCCGACTCTATTCGCGCCCGACGGCTGATCAATTTGCTGGCCGCGCCCAACAAGCCAGCAGACACTTGAGGCGCATTTCCCGCTCGAAGGAGTCTGCGTGCTACTCGGGGCCGTGTTGGCGCTGGCCATTTCCGCTCCGTTCGAAGCGCCGACTCGGGTCGACGGCGTTCGCGTCACCGGGTTGTGGTTTTCGAAAGAGGCCACCGTGCTGCGCGAGCTGCCCTTTCGCGTGGGCGACGACGTCACCCCCACCCTGTGGGACCTGTTCGAAACCCGCCTGTGGAACCTCGGCATTTTCAGTCGGGTGAAAGTCGAGCTGCTCAACGAAGACGGCCGGTCGGTGGCGCTCGTCACCGTCGAAGACCGGTTTCCCATTGGGCCGGTCATTCGGGCGAACTTCGGCGGCGGTCAGTTCTTTTTTTGGCTCGGGGTCGCCGACGTCAACCTCTTCGGCCGGGCGATTGAAGGTCGCGCGTTCTACGAGCGGTTCGGCTCGCAGAACGGTTTTCACGTGCACTTGCTCGACCCTCGGTTGTTCAACCAACGCGTCAGCGGCTTGCTCGAGGTCGAGTGGCTCTCGCGCCCCCAACCCGAATACATCGTTCGTCGGGCGGCCGTGCGCCTCGCCGTCGAGACCAACGCCCCCGGAGTGATTGACGACCTGTACCGACTCGGGCTCAAGGTCGAAGGCAACAGCGACGAATTGTTCGAGGTCGCCAATGGCCCCACGCCTCTCCCCGTCAATTCGAGGGCGCTCTTCGTGGGGCCGTACCTGCGCGCGGGCCGCCTCGACGTCGACCGGCTGCGCTACGTGCACGGCTTCGCCGAAGTTCACGCCGACTTCGCCACCACCTCCGACCCGTCGTACCCCTTGGCGGCGTTGTTCACGTTCGAAGGCCAATATTTTTGGAAAGTGGGGTCGCTCTTCAACATCGGCACCCGGTTGCTCGCCGGCCTCGAACGCGGGGCACGGCCGCAAGACCGCTTCTACATTGGCGGGCTCGACAAGGTGCGCGGGTACCTCTACTCAGAAATACGGGCCCGGCAGTACGCCGTCGCGAACCTCGAGGCGCGGTTCGTGGCGTTCGATTCAATGTGGTTCGCCGTCATGCCCATTGCGTTCGTCGACGGCGGCGCGGCGCAGCGAGACACCCAAGAAATTCAGCCGCTCTTCAGCTTCGGAGCCGGCATTCGCTTCATGGTGCCCCGCCTGCCGAGGTTCGGCGTGCGCTTCGAAGTCGCGCTGCCGGTCATCGCCACCCGTGCGACGACCGCGTTTCACCCCGGCATCAATTTCGGGGTGTGGCACTACTTCTAGCGCCGCCGCGGCCACGCGTCGCGGTCAGTCTTCGCCGCGCTCACGCTCCCAGTACGCGTCGGCCGTGCGCCACTGGTTCAGAATGATGCCGAGGTCGTTGCGGTGAACCTCCCAGCCGCCCGACGGCTTCACCGCAACCCACTTCTTGCCGACAATGGGGCGCAGGGCGGGCAGGGTCGCGAAGTCGTCTTTGCTGGTCTTGATGGCGTTCGCCGTCGGGCAAGGCACGGGCGTCGGCTCGCGGTAGTCGGGGTATTCGAAGTACGGCTCGCCGTAGCTCGAGCCGCCCTGGTATTGGCGCACGAAAATGCCGCGCCGGGTGACGCACTCGGTTTTGTTCACGGTGCTCAGGGCGCTGGCGAAGGCCGCCCCGAGCGCGGGGTCGAGCTGGTGTTTCTGCACGTACGCTTGGGCGAAGCGCAGGGTTCGGTACGTCCATTCGGTCACGGGCACTTCGGTCAACCGGGTCGACCAACGCCCCGCGCCGTGCACGATGAAGGCGTCGCGCTTGAACCCGAGCCGGCGCGCCATTTCGGTGCGCAGCGCCTTGGCTTTGGCCGCATCTGGCACCGCGTCGACCAAGGCGTCGAATTCGAGCAGGTTGTGCATGAGCGCGGTGAGTCGCTCCGAGCCTGCGAAGCGCCCGGTGCCGCTGCACAACCGCTTCACGTCTTCGTCGGTCTCGCTCAGCCCTTCGTAGTCGACGAAGACCGCCTTGCACGTGGCCAGGTCGAGGTCGAACGACCCCGGGTACTTCTTGGCGACGAGGCTCTTTTGTCGCCGCTCGACGACCGGCACGTCGCTCGGCGAGTAGCCCATGGTGCCGACGGCCACGTTGCCACTCGGCCGACTTTCGATGGCGGTGATCTGGTGCAATTGGCCAAAGTATTCAGGCGCGAGCATCGCGGCGAAGTCGGCGTCGCTCGCCTTGGCCCACACCGAATTCTCGGCGGGGCTCGGCTCCTCGGCCGAACCTGGAGCGCCCCCCGAACGCTCGACGCTCGGCTCGCTGCTCGAGGTCGAAGAAAGCCCGCCCAACGAAAGGCCCGGCAGGCGAACCACGCAGGCCGACAACACCACGGCTCCAACGGCACACCACAGTCGCATCATCGCAGGTCTCCAAAATGAGGGTTCTGGCCCTCGAGACCCCGCTCGGGTCAGCGACGTGAAAACTATTTCTTCATCGCCGGCCGGCCCGCGCCTTTTGCAGCGCGCTGAACTCAGCCGACGTGAGGTGGCGTTGCCGGTTCGGTGGTCTTTGCCACGCCAGCGGCGCGCGAACCGCCGGCGGGCGCAGGCAGCGTTTTCAACAGGGCAACGCTCAACGCGCGTGCAGGTGGCCTGCGTCGTCGAGTACGAGCCGTCGGCCCCGCCACGTCACGCGGCGCCCCCGCCCGAGCGCCGCGGCCCAGCAGGTCAGCAGGGTGAATTCAGCGGCGAGCCACTGCCACCAGGGGCCGGCGCGCCCTTCGAGCACCACGGCGAGCACCGTTCGGCCAACGGCCAGAATCGCCGCGGCCCCAAGCGCTTCGGCTCGGTGCGACCCCAGCGCCCAGGCCAGCACGAGCGGCGTGGGGGCAATGAACAGCGGCACCGTTGGAAAGAGCGCCCCACGGTGCGTGCGGAGCACCTGCAGCCAGCGCGTGAAGCGCGCGTGAACCGTTCGCCACGCCAGCTCCGGCGACTGCGGCATCACCGCGGGCGCGGCCACCTGCACGACCGAACGCCCCATTCGTGTGAGCCGCGTGGCCAGCTCGAGGTCTTCTCCCAGGCAGTCGCCCAGCGACGACAGCACCGATTGTGCCTCGCCCGACACCGCGAACGCCTTGCCACAGACGGGTTTCGGGTCAGAACTGACCGCGTCGAGCGCGGCGAATGACTGGTGCGACTGCACCAACAGCCCATGCACCACGTGGGTAGCGAACGTGGTGCCCTGGTCGGGGCGCGGCGCGGCCCACGCCAGCGCGTGACCCCGCCCGACCGCGCTGACGAGTGATTCGAGCAAAGAGTGGTCGACCCTCACGTCGGCGTCGACACACACCACCGCGACCGGCGAGAGCTTCTTGGCGAAGTCGAACCCCCTGGCCAAATGCCCGACTTTGCGGTTCGGCGTCGTCGGGTCTGATTCGAGCCAGTCGATGTCGGCGCCCAGACCGGGGGGCCTCGCGGCTGAAACCACCACCTGCCGCAGTCGCCAGGGCCCGGCCGCCTCGGGGGTGGCGCCCAAACAGGCCAACTCGGTGTCGGTCGGGGCGTCGACGGGCCGCAGCAACACCACGAGGCCCGCGACGGGGGCGTGGCGTTCTTCAGTCACACGCCTCCGTCGTCGCCACACGCGAAACGCCGTCGCCCCGGTAAAGCCGGTCGCAACGACCGCCCAACTCAAAAACAGCCAGAACCCCACGTGGCCCGCCTCGGTCACCCGGTCATACGGGCGAGCTTCACTCCTGTTTCACGACTTTCTGCAATTCGCCAAGCTGGTGATCGGCCAGCGTCTTGAGCCACTCGGGTGCGCTCGGGTCTTTCGAGGCCGCCGCCAACTGGGTGAGCGCGAGGGCCGAGTCACCCACGCGCCGGGCGGTTTCTCCGAGCAAGTACACCCAGAATACCCGCTCGGCTCGGTCGGTGGCCGACGTTGGCTTCGCCAGCGCGCGCTGCCAGGCGGCCATCGCCAACCGCTGCTGTCGTTGCTCGTTCGTGAGCGACACTTCGAGTGAACGTTCGAGCGGCCCCCAGACCTTCGCGCCGAGCGCCTGCCTCAGGAGAGGAAAAAGGGCCCGAACCGCCGCTGCCTCTCCGTGAGCCCGGTAGAGAAACGCCGCGCACACCAATCGGTCGCGCCGGCGACGGTCGGCGGTCGCTTGCGCCGACGTGGCGAAGTCTTTCGCCAGTTCCAACTCGTACTCGGCGCGGTTGGGCAGTGGCTTTTTCCCCTTCGGGCTCAACGCTTGGCACGGTGAAAGTGGGCGAAGCGTCGCGTCTTCGACTCGAAACGCCCACGCGGCGCGCAGCCGTGTCTGGGCCACCTCTTCGGGGCCAGCGTCTTGCAGCTCGAGCCGCTGCGCCATGAGGTCGAGCTTCGCCGACGCCGGCAGCTCGTCGCCCAGGCCCGCTTCGGGCAGCTGGAGCCCCCCGTCGAGAATGGCCGCCGCGAGGCCGCGCCCAAGACTGACGCCGCCGTCAGGCGACCGGTTGAAGTCGCCAGGGTAGCCAGAGTAGCCGTCGCGCGGGCAAGTGGTCGCCATGACCATGAACAGCTGGTCGCCCAGCGCGCGCTCGAGCAAATCGCTGTCGGTGCCCCCCATGGTATTGGTGCTCATGGCCTCGACCGACTGAACGCCTTGCCCGCACACCGGGCAGAACACGGTCACCTCGGCGGTCGACGTCGCCCACCCCACGGCCGACCACAACACCGTCGCCCACCGCAGCAGGTTTCTCATGCGTGCGAGCAAACCCCGGCGGGTGCTCGAATTCAAACCGGGCGGGGCTTCACGCTGGCCTCTTTGAGCCGGCGCCCCACCATGGCGCACGCGGGGCACCAGCCGAAGACGGCCGTCAGCCCCAAGCCCACCCCCGAAGCCACGCCCGCCCAGCACCACAGCGACTCGAACCACACCACGCTGGCCAGGGTCAAAACCACCGCCAGCACCAAGCGAACTCCCCGTTCCCACGTGGGCACGTTGACGTACAGCATGCGACCTCCTTCGTGACAGGTGAATGTCGAAGGAGGCCACCACCGACGAAAAGGGTTCGAAAAAGCCGTGGCCGCCTCGGTTCGAAAACCGGGCGGCCACGC
>JBGAIY010000003.1:18125-57899 GCA_044225205.1 Myxococcaceae bacterium
CTCGATGCCCGTCACGTCGAAGCCCCACGCCTTCAACACGGCCACGGGGTCGATGAACTTCGCGCTGCCCTTGCCGGCGACCTTCGAAATGGTGCCCGACATTTCGACGCCGGTCACTTTGCCGCCGCTGATGTCGAGGTGGCCGTTGAACATCATCTTCTTGCCGCGGCCGAGGTCGGGGTTGGTGAGAATGATGCCCGAGTCGGGCACGCGGCGCGTCGCGGGCAAGCAGTGCAACGAGCCGTCTTCGAGCACCGCGAAGTTCGCCGACCACTTCTGGCCGCCGCTGCCGCGCGCGTACAGGTTGGCGCTGTGGTCACCGTGGTCGTAGTTCTCGGCCACGTCGCCGCGGCCTTCGGTGGTCTGCCGGTAACCGATGACGTCTTCTTCGTCGTCGCCGCTGCCGGTCGAGCTGACGACCTCGAGCTGCGTGAGCGGCTGGTCAATGGCCATGTCGGCCGCGATCGCCTCGGGCGTGATTTCGGTGTAGCGAAAGCCCATCGACCCCTTGGCTTCGCGCGCACCGGCGGTGACGCCGTAGTTGTTGTACTTGGGGTCGGTCGCCGAATAGGCCACCGCGCCGTTGGCCTTCGCTTTCGCGACCAGCTCTTTGACCGCCGCGGGCACCACGGTGCCGCCAAACGTGGTCGTGCCCGGCACGTATTTCGGTTGATCAGCGTTGACGAACACGTCGGCGCCGCGTTCGACCACGATGCCCGGCGTCTTGACCGCTTCACCCAACGCCACCTGCTCCGCCGCGTCGATGGCGCCGTCGTCGTTCTTGGCGATGTAGCGCGCCGTCTCCATTTCACGAGCGGTGAGCTTCTTGTCTGACTGCGCCTGCGCCAGGTAATTGCGAACGTTCGAAACCGTCATGATGCACCTCAGGTGAATCGCGTGTGGGGAAGGGGTGGCTCAATGGCCTACATGTCGGTTATCGACCGGGGCACAAAAGAGTTCCGTGCGCGTGTCATTTTTGTTCACCGAAGATGACACGGCCGCTCAGCACCCTGGCTTTTTCACTTCTCGAGAAACGAGAGCGAGCCGGCGCGACGTCTAGGCGCGGCGAAACGCCTTGGCGTCGGGGAGGCCGCTGCCGGTGGTGTCGACCCCGAGTGCGTGCAGCATGCCGGCGAAGACGTCGCGGTCGTTCGACAGTGTTTTGCCGGTGTCGGGAGCGCCGGTTTCGGGGTCGAAGCCGTAGCTGAGCAAGGTCGTGGGGCTGACGCCGCCCAAGACGGTGTTGCCTTTGACGAGCGGCGAAATCATGGCGAGGCCGTTGTTGAAGTCGTGGCCGGTGCCGAACTGATTGGCGCCGCTGACCCGGGTCTTGGTTCGCCCGAAGTCGGTGGCGATGTAGATCATGGTGTGGTCCCACAGGCTTTGGCCCGACGTGCTGTCGTACGGCTCGGCCTTGAGCAGGTCGATGAGCCGGTCGGCCACCCCGAGAATGCGGTTCCACATGAAGGCTTGGGTGCCGCGGTGGTCGTTGTGCGAAAAGTCGAACGCCAACGGCGGGTTGCTGAGCGACGCGCCCTGCAAGAGCACGTTGAAGTTGGGCCCAATGGTCACGGCCACCGACACGCGGTGCTTGAGCAGCAGGTACGCGGCCGCCGCTTGGCCTTCGAACTGATCCGTAAAGAAGTTGGGAAACGTGGCCCGCACTTTCGCCGCGTCGGGCGACTCGGCCAGGCCGTATTGCACGAGCGGTATGCTCGGAGGCTGATCAGGCACGATGTTGAGCTTGGTGATGAGGTCCATCGCCTCCAAGGCGTGTTGCGAGGCCCCCCGCTGGTCGTACCACCGCTTGAGCCGGTCGCTCTTGGCGAACGTGCGCGCGAAGGTCGATTCGGGGTCGAGCTTCTCGTTGCGCAGCGTGCGCGCCAATTCGACCAGGCTCTTGTCGGGAGCCCCTTTGATGCCGCGCACCCCGTCGAGCCCCAGCGGCCACAGCGACGGGTTCGCCACCGTTTCGGGGTAGCAGTAGCTCGGCAGCGAGTCGTCGCTGCCCCGCTCGAGGTACCCGCCCATGCCCATGTTCACATTCGGTATGGGAAAGCCGGCCCCGTATTCGAGCGCCATGCATTCTTGGAGCGTGCGGCCGTTCCACGCTCCGTTGCCGGTCAGGCTCCGCTTCTGGGCGATGACGTGGTTCACGCTCGTGCCGATGAACGACGACACCAACAAGTCGGCCGAGTGCTTGTTCACGAAGGTCGACTGGCTCGTCACAACCGGCAGGTTGAGCGAACCCAGCGTGAGCTGCCCCGAATAGTCGACCGCGCGAAGCGGGCTGCCCGACACGCTCTTCACCAACGAGTCGGGAAACGTGTTCAGCGTCGCCGCGTTGGGAGATTCTGACGCCCGCATCGCCATGAAGCTGTCGACAATCGACGCGCCGCCCGTGGCCGCGATGACAATGAGAAACTTGGGCTGCTTGAGCGCGTCGCGGCGGGTGCGCGCCTCGCCGTGCACGCCGAGCTTCTCGCGGGCCTCGTCGGTCAACTGCGCGTCACGGCACCCCTGCAACATCACCGACAGGCCGGCCGAACCGCCCGCCGCCGCCACCGAGAGCGCCCTCATCATTTCGCGACGACTCAGACGACCGTCTTTCTTGAGGCTCATGGCACGTGCTCGCTAGTAAAAGAGTGACTCGACCGAGGTGATGACCGCGAAACACGACAAGGTCAGCCAGGCTTGACCCGGGTTGGGTTGCCCCGTCGCTTCAATGTCGGTCGCCAGCTTCTGCAAATGGGCCACTTCGTCGGCCGTCGGCGTGCGCAGCAACACCCGTTTGTACAACGTGTCGAGCGCCGTCTTCGCGGCGGCCGACGTGGGGTCGACCTTGCCGCCTGGGCCCACGGTGATGTTCTTGAAAATCACCGCCGACGTCGGGTTCGTCAGGTCGGCGTTCACCCGCTGGGTGCACCCGGCGAGCGCCACGCGGTCGACGACGATGGGAGACGTCACTCCGGTGAAAGGCAACGGCTCGTACAGACCCGTGCCGTAGGGGTCGACCCCGCCCAGTGCGAGCGGGTGCACGAACATGGTGCACGAATAGATGCCCAGTTCTTTGCACAGCTCTTCGTACGGCAGCCCCAAGGCGTTGCCGAAGTCGACCGTCAGGCGCTCGTTGCGCTTGAAGCGAACGTTGCCCTTGGCCGACGGGGCGAAGCCATTCGGGTCTCCACCGTCGACAGACCCGGTGCCGCCCCCCGCGCCGCCGCCTTGGCCCGACCCACCGCCCGTGCCTCCGTCGGCGCCCGCCGGGCTGGGCCCGGGGCAGGCCGCGGCCAACACCAACGCCGCGAAGAGCACGGCTCGAAGAACAGGTTCAGGGCGCACCGTAGGCCTCCGTGCGAATCAGCTCGTGCAGCATTTTTTTCACGCTGTAGCCGTTGGTGGTTTTGAAGCGCTGCCAGAGCGCCACGAATTCATCGTTTTGATCAGACGTGGGCGGCCCACCCATGAGCAGGCGCCAATAGTCGCCCACCGTCGCCACCGCGAAAGCGTCGCTGTTCGCCGCCACCGAAGCCCACGACTTCAAGTCGTTCACCTTCTGACCGAAAATGTACCCGCTCTCCGGTATCTGGGTGATGGTCGGGGCCTGCGCCGAAAAAAACGTCTCGATGCGGTTGGGCACGTAGCGAAGCAGGTCGTTGTTGGTGCCCGACAGCCCGTTGTAGTTGCGAAACGGGTAACTGAGCGGGTCGAGCGTGGCGTGACACTGGGTGCACAGCGGCTGCGTCACCCCTTTGGCGTCGTAGTCGCGCGGCTCGTTCGCCACCGGGTACAGCCCCTCTTGCTTGGCGATGTCGAGGCCCAGGTACCCCCGGTACGCCTGCGACGCCGCGTTTCGGGGCAGCGCGGTGAACATGGTGAAGTAGCCCAAGGCCCACGCCGTCGTCAGGTTGCCGGCCCGGTGCGCCACGTCGACCCCCTGAAACGGTATCAGCAGCGACGTGGTGTAGGTCGTCTTCGGGCTCGTCGAGCGCACCACGAAATAGTTCGCGGTCAAAACGTCGCGCGCGTCGTGGTCGTCGATTTGCGAATAGGTGAAGAGCGCGTAGTCGTCGTAGTAGTCGCCCAGCTGCACCACGCCGGTGTCTTCGGGGCCTCCCTTGAGGCTGCCCACGGGCCGCACCTTGCGGTGCGCGAGCTGCCAGAGCTGCCCGTTCTTGCCGCGCCAAAATTCGGTCGCCATGCAGGCGTCGAGCGTCGCGTCGAGGCGGGCCAGCTGGTCGTCTTTGCTCAGCTTCGAAAACGCGTCGAGGTCGTCGAACGTCGGTGACCCCGCGCAGAAGTCGAGCAGCACCTTTCGGTAGGTGTACTTCGCGTCGTACTGGCACACCGCGTAGCTCGGGTTGGTGCCGAAGCCGCACGCCGTCATCTGCGGCACGCTCGACCGCTCGGCCGGCAACGTGCCCTTTTGAATTTCGACGAAGTTGCTCGCGCCGTCGCCGTCGCTGTCGGCGCTCTCGGCGGCGCTCAGCGCGGCGGGCAGGGCGGCCTGAAAGTCGCCGTCGCTCAACGGGCGAGGCGCCCCCGCAGCCAAGTGGCTCTCGACCGCCAGGCCGAACGCATTTCGGGCCGGCGGTGACGAATGACAATACGTGCACGCCGGCTGCCCGCCCGTACAGACCGGGGCCGTCGGGTACTTGGCGCAAAACGTCGAGGGGCCGGGCGGCTTGGCGTGCGCGGTGACGCTCGCCGTCAGCGCCAGGAGCAGCCCTGCCAGTCGTACCCGCGCGCTTCGGGGCTCGTCGAATCGATTCATGGGCGTGAAGACCATGACACGACCGCGCCCGAAAATAGAAAAAGCCGGTGTGCGTGGTTGCGCACACCGGCGTCAGTGAGCCGAAAACAGAGGCCCGTCGTTCAGAACAGGTGCTCTTTCGGGTCGACTTCGAACGTCTTCTCGATGACCTGGTACGGCTTCGATTCGACGGGGTAGTGGTCTTCGTTGATGCCGTCGTAGGTCAACAGCAGGTGGCTCTCGCCGTTTTCTTCAATGATTTTGCCGGCGTACTTCTTCGCGTCGGTGCCGAGGCCTTGCACCGTCACCTTGCCGCCGAACACGGTCGCGCGCGCGAGGTAAATGACGGGGTCCATCTTCGAGACTTGGTTGACGTTGATGCTGGCGGTGACGTGGCCGACGCCGCGCTCGTCGAGTTCTTTGGTCAACGCCCAGGCGGTGTTGATCATGCCCTGCACGGCGACAATGGCGGCCCCGACGGCGGCGGTGATGTCGTTGCCGTTGGTGGCGGTCACCTTGTTCTTGGTGAGGTACTCGAAGTTGGCTTCGCCCAAGTCGTTGCGCAAGCGACGGTGCACGGCGTTGTCGGCGTTGTAGTGGGTCAACACACCGACCAACGCGCCGCAAGCGCTGCGCGGTTGCCGCCATGGAGACTCACGCGTCTTGCCGTAGATGCCGGCCTTGCTGCCCTCGTCGAGCCGACCCACGTGCGTCTTCAAGTCAATGGCGACCATGACGAACGACTGCGCATTGCCTTGGTACAACTTGCGGCGAATCGGTTCGTCGAGCTGGTGGGCCACGGTGACGTGGGCGAGCGTCGCGCCGTCGTCGGTGCCGCCGCCCGTGGGCGAAAACGCCTCGAGCTTCAATTCACCGATTTCTGACAGCGTGCCGAACCGCGCGGCCACGACGTGCTCGTACGCCTTGGTGGCTTCGCCCTGGTGAATGCGGTCGCCGCAGTTGGTGTGCGCGACGGTGGTGACGACCGTGGGCACCGACAAGTCGGCGCCACAGGCGACCAGGTCTGACTTCGTTTCTTTGTCGGCCAGCTGCAGCTCGTCGCGCAGCAGCTGCATGCCGTTCACCAAGGTGTACCGGTCACTGACAATTTCGTTCAGGTAACAAGAATACGCGCTCGCCTCCTTGCCGAATTTGGCCTTCAAGTCCCACAACCGCTTCACACGAAGAGCTGCTGCCGAAGAGTCGAATTTCATGGTGCCCGAAAGGCTAGTGCCAAGTTTCGTTGAGCTGAACTGGTTTCGCGGTCGAACGGGCGCATTTCGGCTCGCCGCGGTGACCAGGCGCAGATCAGCTCACCTCCACATTGGGGCCAGGACTTCAGCTACAACCCACCGCGTGTCGCCCCCGGCCCGCCCGTTGCCCACTCTCGCGCTGATGGCCGTGCTGGCGTTTGTCGCTGGCGCCTGCGCGGGAGCGCCCCCGACCCCCGACTCGCAGCGGGTCGACCGGCTCGACCTCGAGGGGCCCAAGGCGCTCAGCGCGGGCGACATCAAAGAGAAAATCGTCACCACCGAGTCGTCGTGGCTGCCCGAGTGGGTGCCGTTGCTCGGCCACGCCGGCTGGTTCGACCCCACGTCGTGGCAGGCCGACCTGCGCCGCATCACCCGCTTCTACGAGGCCAACGGGTTCTACCAAGCCCACATTCTCGAAGACCTGGTCACCGAAACGAAGCCGGGTCATGTGAAATTGCTGGTGAAATTGCGCGAAGGCGCGCCCGCCCGGGTGACGTCGCTGCGCATTTCAGGCGTGCCCGACGGCCGCGCCGACGTGCTCGAAGGCTTGCCCATTCGCGAAGGTGACATTTTTCTCGAAGAACGCTGGCACACGCTCAAGACCTTGGTCGCCGCTCGGTTGCGTGAAGCCGGCTACGCCGAGACCGTCGTCACCGGCGAGGCGCTCGTCAACGCCGACGCGGGCAAAGTCGAATTGAGCGTCGAAGTCGCGTCGGGGCCGAGGTACCACTTCGGGCAAGTCTTCGTCGCCACCGACCCGGGCTCGAAAGTGCCGGCCAAATTCATCGCCGACCAGGTGAGCGGCGAACTCAACCGCAAAGACTACTTTTCAGAGAGCGCGCTCGGCTTGGCCCAGGCCCGCTTGTTTCAACTCGGAGTCTTCGCCGGCGTCAAAGTCAACCGCGGCGCGCCCGAGCGAGAAGCCGGCGAAGTGCCCATTGTCATCGACGTGCGCGAGGCTCCGTTTCGCAGCCTCCGCGTCGGCGGCGGGGTGAGCGCCGACTCCATTCGGCAAGAAGTTCGCGGAGTGCTCGAATACACCGACCGCAACCTGGGCTTCGCGCGGCTGTTCTCGAAGAACGCGCTGCTCGACCGGCTCTCGGTGAAGACCAAGCTGGGTGTCGCGTTTCTGCCCACCATCGTCAGCGTCGTGCAAGACCGGCCCGACGCGAAGTACGGCCCCATCGGCCGCATTCTCACCGAATACGAAGTGCCGCGGGTGTTGGGCCTCAAAAACGTGTCGCTGCAGAGCTCGCTCGACTTGAGCCGTGTGCTCGACACCGCGTTCGACTACTTCGGCGGCGACCTCAAGGTCGGCGTGTTGTGGCGCGCTCGCCCCGACCTCACCGTGTTCCCCTCCGTGAACCTCGACACGTATTTCTTGCGAACGCCCATTGAGCTCAACACGTCGGCCGCCAGCGCCGCCGTCGGCTGCCCCACGGTGCCGCAGGCGTGCGTCATCGGGTTTCTCGACGCGCTCGTCGAGTTCGACCGGCGCGACAACCGCCTCGAGCCGACCCAAGGCTTCTACGCCGCCCTCGACGTGTCGGCCGGCCTGTTTCAGACCAACGCCCTGACCCCGTTCGCGAAATTCGTACCCGAGATTCGGGGGTACTGGAGCCCCGACCGAGAACACAAATTCACCATTGCTTCGAAGCTGCGCGCCGGCACGCTCCTCGCCGCGGGCAATGAAACGCCCATCGTGGCTCGGTTTTTCTCGGGTGGTTCGATGATGCGCGGCTTCAACCAACGACGGCTTTCGCCGCTCACCGCCGTACCGTCGCTCGTGTCGGGCGACACCTGCCGCGGCACCGGCCAGAACACCTGTTTCGACTACTACCATGGCGCCGCGTTGCCCGTGGGTGGCCAGGGCCTGCTCGAATTTTCGCTCGAAGCCCGGTGGAACTTTTGGGGCGACTTCTTGGTCGCCGTTTTCACCGACTGGGGCCTCGTCACCTCGAAGCCCCTGGGCCGCGACACCGACTTCACGAAAGACCTCTACGCCGCCGTCGGCTTCGGCTTTCGGTACAAATTGCCCATTGGCCCGGTGCGGCTCGACTTGGCGCTCCGCGTGCCGGGCATCGGCGGCCCCCGCGAGGTGGCCCAAGCGACCACCGGCCGCACCGCGTATTTTCACAACAACGGCGGGTGCTTTGGGCTCGGCAACCGCAACATCGGCAACGACGCCGTCGCCGCCGCGTATTCGGGCGCGCCCGAAGACAGCTGCAATTTTCACCTCACCATTGGTGAAGCGTTTTGAAGCGCCGCCTGCTCATGGTGTTCGCGGTGGTGCTGGCGCTCGTGCTGGTGGCGCTCGTCGGCGCCTGGGCCTGGGCGCACTCAGCGGGCGCGTCGCGCCTCGTTCGAGACCAAGTGCTGGCCGCCACCCAAGACACCTTCGCCGGTCGACTCGAGCTGGGGTCGGTCGACTTCACCGGGCAGACGCTCGAACTGCGCGGGCTCAAGCTCTTCACCCCGCCGCCCGAGAATCAGCTCGTCGCCGAAGTCGCGGCGGTGAGGGCTGAAATCGACTTGGCGGCGCTCTGGCGAAAGACCGTGAAGCTCGACCACGTCGTCGTCGACACGCCGGCGCTGTCCTTGGTGAACGACGAGCGGGGGCTCAACCTGACCCGCGCGCTCGCCGCGAAGTCGGCCCCGCTGACCACCGCCGCGCCGGCGCCGGCCCCTTCGCCGCTCTTCGTCGTCGTCGGAGCGGTCGAGCTGCGCGACGGCCACGTCGAATGGGCCGACCCGGCGCGCTCGGTCGTGCTCGGCGGGCTCAACGTTCGAGGCCGCGCCGCCGTTCACACCCAGCCCCTGCGCGTCGACGCCGACCTCACCTTGGCCGGGGCCATGACGGCGCCGCTGGCCGAACCGGTTTCGCTGGCGGTCACCGTCACGTCGTCGACCGCGGCGGCCATGAACGCGGCCGTCAAGGGGTCGCTCGGCGCTGATCAGCTCGAAGCCACCGGCACCTGGCCCGACTGGTCGCTCCAGCTCAAAACGTTGTCGCTTCGAAGCTCGACGGCCCGCGCATTCTGGCCCCAGTGGCCGGTCGGGCCGACGGTGACCGCGAGCGCCGACCTGACCCCCACCCACAGCACCGCCGACCTCCGCGCCGGCCGTGGGCAGGTCACGGTCGAACTCACTTCGGCCCGCGACTTTTCGGCCGTGCCCAGCTTCGAACTGCAAGCCCGCGAACTCGACCCCGCCGAGCTGTTGGGGCGCGGCGAACCGTCGCGGGTGTCGCTCTCGGTCAAAGGCGCGGTCGACGACGTCAAGGCCCTCACCGGGCACCTCACCGTCGACGGCGACTGGCTCGCCCACGCCCCGAGTGTTGGCACCGCCACCCTCGCCAAAGTGAGCCTGGCGGCGAATGCCAAAGACGGCGCGGTTTCGGTGCCGCGCCTCGCCGTTACCGTGCCGGGCCTCGCGGTCGACGTGCACGGCTCGCTCGACCGAGAGAAGCTGCGCGTGTCGGGCGAAGCGACGGTGACCGATTTGTCGAAGTTGCCCAAAGCCCTTCATGAATTCACCGGTGGCACCCTGCCGCCCATGGCCGGGTCGGGGCGGCTCTCGCTCCAAGCGGCGGGCGCGCCGACGCACCCCTCGCTCAACGTGAAGGGCACCGTGAAGTCGCTCCGAATCGCGAACGTGTCGGCCGAGGCCGTCGACCTCGACGCCCAAGTGCCCGACGTGCTGCGGCCGCTCGACTCAGACGGCGTGTTGACCGCGAAACGGCTCGTCGTGGGAGAGAGCGCCGTTGAAGAGGTGCGCGCCTCGCTCACCACGCGCGGGCGCGAACTCGAGGCCGAGGTGTCGACGAAAGGCCTCGGCGACGTCGTCGTGCACCTCGCGGGCACCCTCGAACCCGGTGCGCAGGGGCTGTCGGTGACCCAACTCGACCTCCGCAGCACCGAAGCGACCTGGGCGCTCGACGCCCCGGCCAGAGTGGGGTGGGCACCGTCGCTGGTCGTCGAACCCATTCGGTTGCATTCGGGCGGGCAGCGGCTCGAAGTCAGCGCCACCAAACGTGGCTCGTCGCTCGACGCCGCCCTCGCCGTGCACGAACTCGACTTGGCGAAGTTGCCGCGCGTCGTCGCTCCCGCGTCGCTCGGGTTGGCGGGCGAGCTGACGGCCATGGTCAAGGCGAAGGGGCGCTGGCCACGCCCGAACGTCGAAGCGACCGCAGCGCTGCGCCGAGGAGCCGCGCGCGGGTTCGACGGCATCGACCTTTCGGCCACCGGGGCTTGGCACGACCAACGCGCCACGGGCCAGTTCACCCTCGCCACGCCGCTCGGGCGCGCCGGAGGCACCGTCGACGTCGACCTCAATGCACTTGCCGACGAACGGCCCGAGCCCCTCGCGGCACACCTCGAAGTACTCGACGTTGACTCGGCCAAGGTCGCCGCGTTTCTCAAGCGGCCGCTGCCGGTCACCGCCAAGTTCGCCGCCCAGCTCGAAGTTTCGGGCACCGGCGCTTCGCCCAACGTGCGGCTCACCGTCGACACGCCGCTCCTCGCCCTCAAGCCGACCGACGCGCAGGGCGAAGTGGCCGACCAACCCGCGCTCGCCGTCGAACGGCTCGGCCTCGAAGTCGTCACGGCCGCGCGCGGTGAATTGGCGGCGACGCTCTCGGGTACGGTCTTGGGCGGCACCGCGCGCCTTCACCTCGCCACGCCCTTCACCGTGAGCGGCCTTCGCCGTGAAGTGCCGAACGTCGCCCAGCTGCGGGCCACGCCCGTCGCCGTCGAACTCGACCTCAAAGACGTATCGCTGACCGAGCTGCACCGCGTGGGGCTCGTCGCCGACGAGTCGCTCGAGGGTCACCTCGCCGTGAGCGGCCGTGTCACCGGCACCGCCGACGCCCCCCGCGCCAACCTCCTCGTGTCGCTCAATGACGCGCAATTCGGTACCGTGGAGCACCTGCACGGCGTCGCCACCGTCACCGCCGACGCGACCTCGACGACCGTGGCGGTCACCGTGCAACGCCAAGCCGCGCAGGTGCTGAAACTCGACGCTGCCGTGCACGCCCCGGTCGAACAATGGCTGTACGGCTCGCCCGAAGCACTCGGTGCGCAGCCCGTCAGCCTCACCGCCACCGTCTCGCCGCTCGACCTCAAGTCGTTGTTGCCGCCCGAGAGCGCCATCACGGGTCAGGCCCAGGCCGCCGCCCACCTCGAAGGCACTTTGCATTCGCCTCGGTTTTCGCTGACCGCCTCGGCCGCTGGGCTCTCGTTTTCGAAGACCGCCTTGGGTGCCGCGTCGCTCGACGTTCAGGGTGACGCGCACCGCACGGTCGCCTCGCTCACGGTGGGGGCCGGGGGCCGCAGTGAACTCAAGGTCAAGGGGGCGGTCGACGCCGACGTGTCGCTCGACGCGGTTCGGCGCGGCCTGGCGTGGTCGAAGTTTCCACTCGAGGCGTCGGCCCAGGCAAAAGACTTCGACGTCGCGTTCTTGTCGGGCGTCACGCCCATGCTCCGCATCGTCGGCGGCCGGTTGAACCTCAACGCGACCGCCAAAGGTTCACTCGGTGACCCGCGCTTGAATGGCGAAATCGCGTGGGCCGACGGCCGGCTCAACCTCGCCCACTTTGGTGACTACCGGGCCATCGCCCTCGAGGCGAAAGCGTCGAACGATGCGATTTCACTGACGAAACTCGACGTGCATTCGGCGGCAGGCCAGGCCACCGTGACGCTCTCGGCCCACCGCACGGCCCCGCGCACCTGGTCGCTCGAAGCGGCCGGTACGACCGACCATTTTCCCGTCGTCAACGACGACCAGCTCGTCGCCATTGTGACCATGAAGCTCGCGCTCGACGGAGAGCTGAGTGAGAAGTTGCTCAACATCAACGAGTTGTCGCTGCCGCGGGTCGAGGTCGAATTGCCCGACGTTCGACGCAAGAATCTCCAAGACCTCGAACGGCCCGGCGACGTGTTCGTCATGCGCCAGGGGCAGTATTCGAAGCGAGCGCGCGCCGCGCTGCACTTGAGTGCGCCGAAAGCCGAAGAAGCACCGTTCACCACCCGCGCGCTGCTCAACGCTCCCCGGCACGTGTTCGTGAAGAGCTCTGACCTCGACCTCGAGCTCGGCTTGTCTGACGGCTTTCGCGTCGAAGTCGCCAACGGCACCCAGCTGTTCGGAGAAGCCTCCGTGTTGCGCGGCAAATTGTCGGTCATCGGCCGTGACTTCGAAGTGCAACCCGGCTCGCAGGTGCGCTTCGCCGGCCCCGCCACCTCGCCGTACGTCAACGTCACCGCCGTGTATTCGAACCAAAAGAGCGCCGACAAAACGAAAGTGACCGTCAGCGTCGTCGGCAAGGGCACCGACGTTTCTCTCAAGCCCTCGTCAGACCCGCCGCTCACCGAGTCTGAAATTTACACCTTGTTGGCGACAGGTCGGCCCACGCTCACCCGCGGAGGCGGCTCGAGCATCACGCCCGAACAGGCCGCGTCGGTCATCGGCAGCGCGGTGGCTTCTCAGGTGAAACAGGCGATTGCCAAGAAGGTGCCCATCGACGTGCTCGACTTCGAAGCCACCGAGAACTGGGAAAGCGCCCGCTTCAACATCGGCAAGTACCTCACCGACACCGTGTTCTTGGGGTATTCGCTCAACCCCGGAGCCCAGCCCCAGAAAGGCGAGAACCCGCATTCGGTGAAAGTCGAACTGCAAATGAGCCGAAACTGGAGCGCGGAGGCGAGTGCCGGCACCGCACCCGCCGTCGACGCGAACTTCATTTGGTCGCGAGACTTCTGAACTTACTTGCCCAAGTCGGCGACGATTTTCTTGGTGTCGACGTCTTTCGACTTGGTCTCGTTCAGCCACACCGGGTAGCTCTTGTGGCCCAGGTACACCTCGAACGAGCGGTCGCGGCTGAGCATTCGCACGTAGTCGGCGCCGTTCACCTGGGTCACGAAGTCGACCCCGTCGCGCGACGCGGGCCTGGCGACGTACTTGATGACCTTGCCATTGATGCCCTCGTTGAACGCCTCGGCCCCGCTGATGCGCAAAAGCACGTCGTTGAGCCCGTCGTCGTTCTTCTGCGCCAGCATCGCCATTTCAACGGTGACGCCTTCGCCTTCGTAGAGCTTGCCGAACGGGTTGACCTCGGTCGCCGACGGTGACGAGCTCGGCCCCGCCGCGACTGGAGCCGCCGTGGTCGACGACGAAGCCGTGGCACACCCGAACATCGAAACCGCGACGACCAGACTGAGCAAACGCATGAAAACTCCTGTGACGTGAGAGGAGCCCCGACCTTTTCGTATTGGTCGAGAAAGACAAGCGCAAATCAGTGACGTTTCGCCACCACGCGTTGGCGAGACGGACCGGCACCTGGGCTCGGTGAGCTGGTGCCGGTCGGCCGTGGCTCACATTCGCTCAGGCTGGCTGGGCTTCGGGGCCGGAGGCATCGGTGCGCTCGGCTTCGGTACGCTCGATTCCATCGCCGAACAGATGTCTTGCGCGTGCGCGGCCTTGAAGATCTTCTCGACGCGGGTTTGCTCTTCGCTCGTGTTGGTGTGCACGGAGATCAGAATGTTGCCGCTTTTGATCTTGCCCTCGTAACGCTTGGCCTCCATTTCCGGTATGCCCATGCCGACGAGGGCGCCGGTCACGCCGCCGACGGTGGCGCCCGCAGCCGCGCCGCTCAGCGCCGCCAACAAGGGGCCAGCCGCGATGAGCGGCCCCACGCCGGGTATCGCCAACGCGCCAATGCCCGCCAGCAACCCAAGGGTGCCACCGACCAGGCCACCCGCCCCGACCCCCGCGACAGCGCCCTCGGGGGCTTTGGTGTTGTGCTCATGGGCAAAGTCCTTGGTGCCCGACTTGTTCGGCAGCAGCACCGACACGTCGCTGCGCACGAAGCCGGCCTGCTCGACTTGGTTGACGACCGACTCGGCCTTGCTCTGCGTTTCGACGATGCACATCACTGATTTTTTCATGGTGGTCTCCTGGTGAACTACGGTTTATTTCAAGTTGGTTGTCGACGTCGGTGACGCCAGGCGTGCGCAGAGCGACGGCGGCGATGAGCGTCTTCTCGGCCGAGCTCGTCACCGGGCCTCGCAGCGTGACGTGGCTGCCGACGGTCACGACTTTCGCGTTCTTCGCGGTAAACGAGAGCGACGTCTCGGCCATCATGCCCTTGCGAATGTCGGCCGTAATCGCCGTCTCGGCGCTGCTGTTGCCCTGATCAATCGGAGTCACCGTGTCGTCGCGATCTCGGGTGTTCTTGCCCGAGTTGTCGGCCGGCACGCGCGGTTCGGCCCGGGCGCGCTCCATCGCGACCGTCTCTGCTTTGGCTTCGTTGGTCTTCATTCGCTCGTCGCACGCCGCGCCGAGCATGACCGTGATGAGAAGGGGCACTGTTCGCTTCATGGTGGGTTCCTTTGAGAGTGGGGTGCGATGTCGCTGCGGCCACCTGCAACGCACGAATCACGCCAAGGCGCTGGGCCTGTGTTCACTGGCCCGGGGCCACACCCGGCCGTCCGTTTCGATGGACCCACTCACTCAGAGTGAATGACCGGTCAGCGCGAAGTACCGAGAACCACCTCGGCACACCACGTGAAGTGCTGCAGACGAGCTGTTCCACCTCACAGACCGAGTTGACTCATGACCACTGAATCGAAGCGCCGCAAAGCCCCTCTGGCCCCAGGAGAAGTCGACGCCATCGGCCTGCTCACCGCCGACCACTTGGCGGTGAAGACCATGTTCAAGAAATTCGCTTCACTCAAAGAGAGCGGTTCGGCGCCTGACAAGCTCGCCCTGGTTCAGCAGATCTGCTCCGCATTGACGATTCACGCGCAAATCGAAGAAGAACTCTTCTACCCCGCCGTTCGCAAAGCCATCGACGAAGAGGACCTGATGGACGAGGCCGACGTCGAGCACGCGGGCATGAAGGCGTTGATCGCCCAACTCACCCGTGCGCGCCCAAGCGATGATCACTTCGATGCGAAAGTCACCGTGTTGGGCGAGCTCGTCGAACACCATGTCAAAGAAGAGGAAAAACAGATGTTTCCCCCCGCCAAGAAGGCGATCGACTCCCGTGCCCTCGGCTTGGCGCTCGAAGCACGGAAGGCCGAACTCGAGGCAACTGGGCTGATTCAGCCGAACAACAATCAAAGCGAACCGGTCAACGGCCGCCAGGCCAACCCCTAATTTTCCGGGTCTTTTTCAAGTTTTGGCCCGTGGTGTGTCCACCCAACGACATGAATGCAGGGAAATGGTTGCTGCTCGGCACTCTTGTGGCGCTCTGCGTCGGCTGTGGTGGCGTCACCGCCGACGCAGGCCAGCCAAGTGATGCCGGCCAGCCAGGTGATGCCGGTCAGCCAAGTGATGCCGGCCAGCCAGGTGATGCCGGCCAGTCAAGTGATGCCGGTCAGTCAAGTGATGCCGGTCAGTCAAGTGATGCCGGTCNNNGTGATGCCGGTCAGTCAAGTGATGCCGGTCAGTCAAGTGATGCCGGTCAGTCAAGTGATGCCGGTCAGTCAAGTGATGCCGGTCAGTCAAGTGATGCCGGTCAGTCAAGTGATGCCGGTTGGCGAGCGTTGCTGGGGGCCACCGGTACCATTGCGAAGCCGGTTGTCGACCCGAACATCTTTCACGTGACGACAGCGAACTTGGCCGACGACGTCGATGTGACGGTCGTCTTCACTGAATTCTACGGAGTGCCCTGGGAGTCGATGCTGGCCGACGGCGGGCCGCCGACAGCCTGGGTTCACGACATTCACCAAATCGCGCAAGAAGCTCGTGCGCTCGGCAAGCCGGTCTTCGTGTCGTTGGCGCTGGGTCGAAACGGGTTGATCAACGACGCGCGAGCGCTCGGCGACGGCGGGTATGAAGTGAAGGCCGACTGGGCCCCTTGCTTCGACTTCGACTCAGACGCGGGAGCGGCGTTCGAGGCCTCGTACCTTCAGTATCTGCGCTTCATGATTTCCGAGTTCGAGCCGCGTTGGTTGAACGTCGGCACCGAAATCAGCAGCTATGGGCGCAATTGCCCCTCGGCGTGGCCTGGAGTCGCACGGGTGATGAACCACGCCGTCGACGAAGTGCACCGCGCCGCACCGGGCACGGTCGCTTTCCCCTCGTTCGTGCTCGAAGAACTGTACGGCCGAGCCAGCTGCCCGAAGTCGCACACGGCCGCGCAGTGCAGTGCCGAGGCGGTGGCACAAATCGACCAGCTCCAGCGCGACCGCTTCGCGCTCTCGGTGTACCCGTCGGTGCCCCTCGCAGACGACGCGTTCACCCGCTTCGCCCGCCGGGTCGACGGTGGCCTCGAACCCATCATCGTGGCTGAAACGGGCGCGAACAGCGTCGATGTTCGAGTGGGCGATGGCACTCCCGCCAGCTGCACGACGGTGTTGACCGCTACCCCGGCGACCCAGCGCGACTTTCTCGACACGGTGCTTCGCTTGGCCGATGCGAATCAGCTCGAGTTGGTGAACTGGTGGTCTGACCGTGACTTGTTGCCTGACGAGGTCATGGGCTCCTGCCCATGCGCCGCCAGTGCGCAGTGGTGCGACATCGAGAGCGCGTTCTCAGGCAACACCCTGCTGGGCGACTTCGTGTTCAAAGTCTTCGGTGCCATGGGGCTGCGTCACGCTGACGGCTCGCCAAAAGAACCCATCATGAGCCGCTGGCGTGCCTACCGGGCGCGGTGACTCAAGCGTGGCGGCGCCGGCCCAAAACGTAAGACGCTTGTTGCCCAGCTGAAGTCTCACGGAAAACGACGACCCCATCGCTTCAGCCCTTTCGCGGCGCGCGGGGGGCTGTCGAAGGCTCAAACGGGGTTGGTACACATGGAGTCGCCATGGCTCCCAGATGCTGCAGCGCGACCGTCTCCCGAAACGCAGCCGTTCACTCGCTGATTCTGGTCGGGGTGCTCAGCGTCGTGAGCTGTGGCTTGGAGAGCGAGACGTCTCAACCAAAGAGCCCACCACCGGAAAACGGCACCAGCGAGTTCCGGCTCTCGTCAGGGGCGGGTTTGCCGGCGATGGCCACCATCGTTCAAAACTGCGACATCGACGACGTCAACAAGGCGATGTCGACGCTCAAATGGAAAACCGACGGCTCCAGTCGAGGTTGGCTCCGGCTGAGCGATGCGCCCGACCTTACGGCCTGGTACCAGCAGAACCCAACGATCGCGAGTTTCGACCAGTTCAACGCTCGTTCGAAGCGCGAAGTGATTCAGAACAACGCTGGCACCAGACCCGGGTTTTGGTTGGCGTCAGGTCGCAACACCGTTTTTTTCAACGCCCAGCTCACCGACATTCTGAAATCGAATTCTGCCGACGTCATCGTTCTGCGCCCTCACGGCGATTCGCCGAAGACGTTGACCTACCAGTTCTACAGTTCGTCACAGACGACGCAGGTCACGAGCGTCACGAAAGACATCGACTACAAGAACCTCTATCAGCACGTGCGCGATCGAACTGTTTACGAATTCACCGACTCCCAAAACAAGAAGCACACCGTTCCACACGTTCTGTTGGGCTACACGTTCAGTACCAAAGCCGTCGGTACGAACCTCCCCGGTGACGTTGAAAAGCCGTCTGATCTCGTCGATCGCGCCTTTTCCTCTTTTGCCATCGATACCGGCAGCCTCACTTCGTCTCAAGACTCCGTTCTGAACCATCTTGAGTACCTGACCGACCCTCAAGACCCCGCCGATCGGCAGCCCTATCGGCCCAAGTCATTGACCAACCCGGCGAAGTATCAAGACGACGTCATCGCCGTGAACTTCTCAAACGCGACGGCCGCTCAGAAGGTGGCCGACCGTGCGCTCGCGGCCTTCACGAGCATGACCGACCAGAGCGGCGTTCCCATTCTTTCGGGGCTGGCGACCGACGGCACCCACTCCTCCCCGCTTCTCAAAACCGAAACAGCGAGTGCCGTCAATGAGTGGAGCAGCCAAACGCCTTCGTTCATTTGTAAGTACAAGGCCGGCCTTCGAGGCCAGCGGCTCTTCAGCGCCAACGACTTTTTCAGCCTCTTCGATAATATCAATTGCTGGTGTTCTCACCAATCTCAATGAGCGCGCACAGCCTCAGCCTTGGGCAATGGCCCAACAGAGTTAGCACCACCAACAGAAAATTGCTGGTATACCCACGGAGGACTCCGTTGGTGGCACAGTGGCTTCCGTAACGTCAAGATGTCGCCGAAAACCAACTATTGCCAAAATCGTGGAAGACGAGCTGCAATGCGTACCACGAACTTCTACAAGAAGACGTTCGCGAACACCCTCGACACCGTCAAGGGTAGCGCCGAAACAGAAGTTCTTCGTAGTCGCTGACGCATGAGAACAGAACTACGAGCTTCTGAAGACGACTATAACTGGCAAACCTACCTCTACGCCGCCTACCTCCTTGGCTCTGGCCCGAACACGTCGTTCAAGTACATGAGCGTCTTCCAGTTTCCGGCTGACAACGTGCGGTCTGACGGTCTGCAGGTTTCTGATCAACAGCGGTACCATCTCGGTTCGCCCATCGAATCGGTCGACGGCGCCGGCAACCCTGTCTTCAAGATCAACAAGTCAGACGCCGGCATCTATTGGAGAGAATTCGACAACGGGGTCGTGATGCTCTACCCGCATGACGTGAATGTGGCTGGAGGCATGCCCGACCACGCCTCCACCAAGTCACTCAAGGGCGAGGTGCCGGCCGATGTCTGGCCCAACGTGCCAGCCGAACTCAGTCGGGGCGAAGGCTCCATCGCCCTCGCGGCGCCCCCGAAAACCAATGTGGGGCGAAAGATCGACTTTCGCCGGGCCGATGCTCAAGCGCTGTTCTCAGGCAACGAGACCATGGTGGCGGTTTCGAACGGGGTGCAAATCAAAGAAACCTCGCCGGCGTATCTCACCGACATTCTTCTCAACCCCGTCAAGTACCGGAGTCACAAGGGCTCGCTGTACATCGACCTGTCTTTGAACAACGCGAAGAGCCCTTCACTCAACAAGACCGCGGAGGGTCGAAGCGAGCCGAGAAAGGTCGTCTTGGTCGCTGAGGTCGACGACGACGACGTCGCTCGACCACAGCGCTACACCCACGCGGTCTTCGAACTTCTGCTGGGTGAGGTACCGAGCTGGTCGAAAGCCACTGACCCGAAAGGCCCGAGGCCCCTTTTTCGGGCGAATTCGTCGAGTGCGTCGAACGAGGGCGCCGAGACGGCGCTTCTGCTGCGCCTGCCCAAAGCGATTCAAAACATGACCGCGTTGCAACGGGTCTCGCTGTCGCCCCAAAACGCCCTCGACGCTGCCGGCTTCACGACCGTGAAGTTCAAGCGGTGGGACATGGTTCGTTTCTACGGTGACTACACGCTGCAGTACCTGCAAATCGGCAGTGACGACACGACCGATTGGGTTGAAGGGCCGACCGGGTACTGACGTGGCCCCTCGTTCGCACGGGCGGTGAGTGGCGAAATTCGGCACTTTGGGTGAAGGCGCGGCATACTCCAGAGTGCCCGTGAGTTTGACTCGGTTCACCCAGCCGTTGATGGTCGACCGTCGCCTCGGCGCGCGCCCGGTGGTCGTCGAGGTCGGTGCCGAGAAGCTCACCGTCGCTCGCACCGGTGACGGCGTCTTCGCGTACCCCGAACGGTGCCCCCACCGCGGTACGCCGTTGGTGCACGCCCGCGTCGCCGGCGGTCGGTTGGTCTGCCCGTACCACGGTTGGAGCGTCGACCCGCGGGGCCAGGTTCGTCGCGCCGCGGCGGCTGATCAGGTCGAATGCACCGTGCCGGTGCGAAAACTCGAACTGGCCTTTGGCTCGCATTGGCTCGTCGAGCCCGGGTCGCCCGTGCCGGTGGCGGCGCCCGCCGGTCACGAGTTCTGTGGCTCGCTGGAGTTCACGTTGTCGGCCCCGTACCACGTCGTGCTCGACAATTTTAACGAGGGCTCCCACACGCCGTACGTGCACCGCCTGCTCGGGCCCGCTCCGTCGCGTCTCGGGGAGGTGCGCTTCGAGTGGCGCAACGACGCAGACTCGGTCTTCACCCGCTACGACGCGCCCCAGCGCATGAACCCGTTGTTTCGGTTGTTGTCGCCGCTGGCGCCGTTGAACTGGCACATCGAATGGCGCACGTACTTCGGCCCAACCTACATGCAGTACGACTCGCGGTGGTACGAGCCGAAGAGCGGCCGGGTCGTGACCCAGAATCGCGTGTACTACTACCTCATACCCCGGGGCGCCGACCGCACCGCGTTGCACGCCTTCATCTTCGTCGAAGCACCGAAGTGGGCGCGTTGGTGCAAGCCTGTCGTGCGGTGGGTGTCTCGGTTGATCACCGCCAACCAAGTGCTCGAAGACCAGCGCTTTTACCCGAAGATCGCCGGGCTGCCGGAGTCGTTCAAAGGCCTGCGCCTCGAACCGACCGACCACCCCGTCGTCACCATTCGCAAGCGCGCGCAGGCCGAATACCTGCGCACCCCCAGCGGCGGCGACGGTGACGCTCAGTAAGAGACGCCGACCTTCGCCGCGCGCGCCTTGACCGAGCTGAACACCTTGTTGTCGAAGCTGTCGGCCGACTCGGCCTTCTTCGCGTTCTCGCTCAGCCACGATTCGCGCTTCTTGGCCAGCTCGGTCAGCTGCGCTTGGAGCGCCTTTCGTTCGGCGGCCGTCTTCGTGACGTAGGCCGCGCGTTCGGCCGGCTTCATCGCCCGCAGCACGTCGGGCATGTCGTCGGCGCTCAGCTCGTTGAGGCGCGAAGGTTCTTCGGCCAGCTCGACGGCAGCCCCAGCGCCGGTCCCGTACGCGCCGGAGCCGCTGCCTTTGCCCGGGCCCATGGCGGAGTGGTACGCGACTCGGTCGGCGGCCGCCGGCGCCGGCATGGCGGCCACGGCCTTCAGTTCTTTTTCGGCTTCTTCGCGCACGGCCTTGCCACCGCCCACGAGCGAGGTGCTGGCCAGCGCGCCGTTCAGCTTGCCGATGTCGGCGTCGTACGGCGTCGCCACCGCGACCATGCCACCGGCTTGCCCGATGCTGGTGTAGGTGCCGTCGGCCAATTTCGCGAGCTCGCGAAATTCGGTTTCGGTCGTCGCGTCGGTGCCGCAGCGAATGGTGTTCACCACGATGCCTTTGGCAATGGCGTTGTGGGCCCAGGTCTTGGCGCTCCACCCGTCTTGGTATTCGTGCGACGGCGCGTCACCGACGACGAAAATCATTTTCGCGGCCTTGGTGTTGTCGCTCCAGCTCATCAACTTCACGGCTTCGCCCAAGCCGCGACCGACGTGTTCGGGCGTGTCACCGCCGCCGCCCGCGTTCAGCCCGTTCAAGTTCTTGTACACACTGTCTAAGTCTTCGGTGAGGTCGAAGCGCTTGGTGACGTAGTCGTCGCCTTGGTCACGAAACGCGACGAGCCCGATGCGAATGCGCGGAGTCGGCTTGCCTGACGCCATGCGCGACGCGATCGACCAGATTTTCTGCTTCGCGCCTTCAATGAGCCCCCCCATCGAGCTGGTCGTGTCGAGCACGAACACCACTTCGAGGGTCGGCCGTTCGGCCTTGTTCGCCGCTGGGGCAGCTTCGGCGGGTGCGTCTGCCGCCCACCCGAGTGAACTGCCCAACATCACCGCGAGGCCACACGCTTTCATCAGTCGTTTCATGTGCTTGCTCCAAGTCGTGAAGAGAACGAATTCGTCTCTCCTTCAACGGGCTCGCGGTCGAAACGATCTGTCAGGCGGTGGGCAGGGGCAGCTTCGCGGCTTCGCGCAGCTCGTTCCACGCGTCTTTGGTGAGCTTGCGCACCGACCCGTCGGTCTCGCGTACGGCGTACACGGTCTCGTCGGTCTTGCCCGTGTGACTCGCGGCGTACGTGCCGAGCACGGTGGAGACCGCCTCGCTCGACCAGCCGGCGTCGACCGCCCCGCTGTGCGGCATGCCCAACTCGACGGTGGTTGACGAGCCCAACACGAACGAGCGCAACGTCTCGGGTCGGTACCCGGTGCCCCATTCACCAGGCGCGAAAGCCTGACCGCGGCCGTCGACTTGGCGCGAATACGTGAACGACTTGAGCTGGTCATCGTTCGACACCAAGACCGCTTGCCACTGCTCGGTGACGGTGCCGTCGGGGTGCTGTTCGGGGGGCGCCTTGGGCCCCCGGCTCGAGGTCGCCGGCGAGCGGCGCCCCGGTCTTGGCGGCCTTCATCAACAACTGGTGAAATGGCTCGGGAGCGTCGTCGAGCAGTTCGTCGGGCTCATGCTTGCGGCCCACCGTGAGCGCTCCCGCTTCGAGCGCCGCCGCGTTGATGCGCCCGAGGTGCGTCACGAGGGCCGACAGGCCACGGTGCTCGACGAAGGTGGCCTGACCGCTCGACCGGTCGAGGAGCATGACGTTGGCCCTCGCGGGGCTCAACCCGAGCGCCGAAAGTGCCGAGGCCGACTCGTGTTCCGACGCTGAAATGTCGGCGTCGAGCCCCTGTGAAAGGCGCACGAAAGGGCCGCCGAGGTCGCGAGCGAGCCTCGCCGCGGCATCGGTCGGTGGTTCGGAGGGGAAGACGCCCTTGGGGTCGACCGGCATCAACGAGCGGGCCTCGACCAAACCGACCGCCCGCGAGATGACCGCCCACTGGCTCGACGCTGGCTCTTGCGCGCGACGAATGGCGACGCGCTCGGCCACGGCGAACTGCGCCCGCGGAGGGAGCGCCGAAAATTCTTCGACCGTCATCGCCGCCAAAGCTTGGCTCGCGCGCTTGAAACTCGAGGTACCAAACGCTTCGAAAAAGCCTCGGGTCTTGGCCGCCACCGCCTCGGGCCCCGTGGCCACTTCGTCGAGCGCCGCTTGAAGCTCGTCGCCCACCACGCCCGGGTGCGACGGCAGCGACGGCCGAAAGTGCGAAACGATTTTCGAACGGCCCGAGTCCCACGAGAGGTCAGAACCGACGTAGGTCGACGGCAAGGCCGCCGGCACCACGCTCCCCGACGCGACCGGCGGAGGCGCCACGGGCGACGGCGCGGCTGGGGTCTGCACGGGCTCGACCTTCGCCACGGTCGGCGCGCTCGGGCGGCCGGTGTCGCCCACGGCCCGTTGCTGACGCGCTGGCTGAGGGTCGACCCGATGCGACATGCACCTACCTTAGGGCACCAGGGCGAGAACCCGTCAGACCCTGGGCGCCACCTCGGTGAGCCGGTTGCGCCACCGCGGCTCGTGAAATTTGCCGCTTTCACCAGAATTGATCAGCAAGCGCTTCGTTTTGCTGCCAATTTTGGCGGGTGGTCTCGAACGTCGAACGTCAGTTGCTGGTTTCGCCTCCGGCGCGGGTGCCCTGGTACCTGCGGCCCATGCTCTGGGTCACCCGCCTCATCACGGGCAAAGACCCGCTCCCCGCGCGGCTGCTCACCCACTTCCCCAAAGGGGCGGTGGGCGCGGGCGTGTTCGAACTGACCGCCGCCGGCCCCGAATCACTCGACGCGCGCTGCTTGGCCGTCGCTCGGGTCGTCGCCAGCGCGGTGGCGGGGTGCCCATTTTGCGTCGACATGAACGCGGCGACCTGGCGGCGCAGCGGGCTGAACGCCGGCGACTTGGCCGTGCTCTTCGCCGACGACGAGCGCGCCTACGACACCTTGGGGCCGAAAGAAGCCGCAGCCGCCCGCTACGCCAAGGCGCTGTCGCTGACGCCGGTGGTGCTCTCACCTGAACTCAAAGAGGCGCTGCACGCGCGGTTCTCGCCGCGTGAAACGGTGGTGTTGGCCGCCACCATCGCCCAGGTGAATTTCTGGTCGCGCTTCAACCAGGGGTTGGGCGTGCCCGCGGCCGGCTTCTTCGACGAGAGCGTCTGCGCGTTGCCAGAGCGACTGCGGTGAATGGGCGACGCTCTTCGCAAAGTTGACCTGAGCTGATCAGCGCAACCAGCTCAGCTCAGGTGAACTTGGGGTTAGCGCTTGACGCTCGCGTGGCTGAGCGCGCGGTGAACCGCTTCGAGGGCCTTTCGGGCTTCGAGCAGCTCAGCGCGTTCTCGGGTCAAGTCAGAGACCTGGCGGGCCAGCGTGTCGCGCTCGGTCTTCAGCACGTCGGCGGCACGGCGCAGCGACCCCATCGTCTCTTGCGCCGACTCCAGCTCGCCGGCCAGCCGCTCTTCTTCGGCGAGCGACTCGTTCAATTCGGTCGCGCGCTTGAGCAATTCATTTTGCAGCTCGACCTTCTCGTTGGCGCCGGCGTCGAGCGCTTGCCGCGACTCCTGCAATGCGAGCAGCGCCTCGTTGCGCTCCGACTCGAGCGACTCCAGCTCTCGCTCCAAGTCGGTGAGCAGCTTCACGCGGCCCTCCATCTCCGAAGAGAGGCGACGCGCTTCGTCCATTCTCAGGCGGGCTTCTTCGGTGGCGCGCTCGGCCTGGCGGCGGGCGGCTTCGAGGTCTTGGGTCAGCGCCAAATTCAACGTGCGCGCCTTGGCCAACTCGGTTTGCAGCGCGGCGATGCGCTCGACGGCGAGCACGCCGGCCTCGGCGACCGTCTCGGGCAGCGGCTCGGGCCGCGGGTTTTCACGCACCGAACGCAGGCGCTCCTTGAGCCGTTCTCGGCGCTCGGCGGGCTCGAGTTCGACCGGCATCGCCGGGGCTTGCACCTCGGTCACCGTCGCGGGCGCCTCGGCATGGTTCCTCGGGCTGGGGCGCATCACGGGCTCCTGGGCGTGTTTCGCCACGGGCGTGGCCACGGGCTGCTGCACCTCGACGACCGCCTCGACCGGGGCGTTCACTTCGACCTCGGCCACGTCGACCTTGGCCCGAGCGGGTTCGGCGACCATCGCCGCCTGCGGCGCCACCTCGGCTACCGGCGCTTCGATGGCCTGCTGCAAGGCCGTCGTCGCGGTGACCCGCACGTTTCTGGCGGCCTGACGGTTGCGAACCGCCGCGCTCAGGTCGGGAGCCAGCTCGCTCCGCGCGACCTGTTCGGCAATGGCTTCGACCGCGTCGACCGACACCGAGTGCGTGTGCGAATTCGCTTCGTCGACCGCTTGGGTCAGGCCGGCTCCGGCCATGAGCGCCCCCAACCGAACCCGGGGCTTCGACCGCGACACGTTGGCATCAAATGCTTTCTTCATGAGGTCTCCTTCGCGGCACTAGGCCGATTTCGCCTGGGCCTGCGGCTTTTTTTGCGCCAGCCGTCGCAGAATTTCGTTGATGACCAACTGAATGTCGCCCGCGCCCTTCGAGTCGCGGTCGAACCGAAAAATGGGCATGCCCTCACTCGACGCTTGGGCGAAGCGCGTGCACTGCCTCACCAGCTGCGGCATCAAGAACTCGGGGTAGTGCTCTTTGAGCGCCTCGAGCGCTTCTTTCGACAATTTGAACGTCGCGTTGAACGAGTTCACCACGATGAAGACGTGGTCGAGCACGTGGTTCAAGTCGTCTTCGAGGCTCTGCACCGTCTCGAAGAGCAACTTGAGCCCGTGAAACGACAAGAAGTCGGCCAACACCGGCACGATGAGGTCGTCGGCGGCCATGAGCGCGTTCAAGTTCAACAACCCGAACGACGGCGGCGCGTCGAAAATGATGAAGTCGTAGTGGGCTTCGACTTCTTTGAGCGCGTTGCGCAGCTTGAATTCGCGGCCGGCCATGGGCATGAGCGCCAGGTCGACCGTCGACATGGTCAGGTTCGACGGCACGAAGTCGAGGTTCGGCAGCTGCGTTTTCTGAATCACCTGTGACACCGGTGCTTTTTTCACCAGCACGTCGAGCAGGGTCGCCTTGAAGTCTTCGCCTTCGAAACCCAGACACTTGGTCGCGTGGCCCTGCGAGTCGAGGTCGACCAAGAGCACGCCGTAGCCCATTTCGGCCATGCGCCAGGCGTAGCTCGTCGACAGCGACGTCTTGCCGGTGCCGCCTTTGAAGTTCAAGAACAGCTGCTTGCGCGTACCGAACGCGGGGGGCTCGAGCTGCAGCTTGCCGCGCAGTTCCCACACGTCTTCGGGCGTGTAGGTTTCTTTCTTCAGCGCGCCCCCGAGCGCTTTCGTCGTGATGCCGAGAATCTCGGCGGTCTCTTTGGGGCTGTAGAGCAGCGGTTCCATGGGGCACGCACCTTCAGGCAACGAAATACTTGTGACCGCGACGAATGACTTGGCCTCGCTCCATCAACGCCGACAAGGCGTGGAGCGTCTGCGGCCCGGAGGCCTTCAACCCTTGGGTGAGCTCGTCGACCGGGCGACCCCGAATGCTCATGCGCAGCTCGCGCAACACCGAGTCGAGAAAGTCGGCCGAGGGCTTCACCGGTTCGGCGGTGGGCGCCGCCGCCGCTGGTTCGAGCACCGCGACCGCCACCCGTTGACGCATCGGAGACGCGGCGGTATCGGCGCCCTGGGCCCACGGCCGCACCGGCTGCACCACGGTGGCGAATGACGGCGCCGGCGCCGTCACCGACATTGGCGCCGTCACCGACATCGGCGCTGGCGTCGGGGTGGCGGTGCTCCGTACGGGGTTGGCCGGCTCGTTCACCAAGCGGCGAACTTCGCGCCGGCGCTGGGCGGCGTCGAGCGACACCAGCCCGGTGACGTCACGGCCGAGCAAGCGCGACATGGCTTGGCTGGCCGAGCGACGCACACGCAGGTCGGGGTCGCGCATGGCTTCGAGCAACGAGCTGCGGGCCGATTCGGCGCCGCTCGCGCCCAACACCAACGCGGCGAGCGACCGCACGTCGGGCACTGGGTCGCGAATGGCCTGTTCTCCGAGTGCCAGGGCCGCCGTGCCGGTCAAAGACAGCGCGAGCAGCGAGGCCCGGCGCCGCACGGCCGAGTCGGGGTCTTTCATGGCCGCCGCGAGGTGCGGCCCGGCCTGCGCCGCGTCGAGCGCCAGCAACGCCTTGAGCGCGGCGATGCGCACGTCGGGAGACGTCGAAGTCAAATGGGGCTGCACCACCGGCACCCCTTCGGCGTGCGCCAGCGACGCGAGGGCCCCGAGGAGCGCGACCAAGACCCGCGGCTCGGTTTCGCCGTTGAGCGCCGTCGCCAGCGCCGGAGCCGCCGCCGGGTGCGCCAGCGCCTTGAGCCGTTCGGCCGCGCGCACGCGGGCCTGCGCGTCGGGAGCCGACAATTCACGCACCGAGAACCCGAAGAGCGTTTCCTCGGCCCGCCCGGGAAACGACTGGGCCCCGCCGAGCTCGGCGAACTGCTCGGCCGAAACCCGCAACCGGCCTTGCGAGCGCAATTCGTTGGCGACCGCCGTCACCCCGGTGGCCACTGGGCCGTACGCCAACACGCCGGTCTCGTCGTCGGCCGGGGGCACTGGCGCCGCCGCGGGCGCTCCCACCGCCACCGGCACCACCTGCGAGCCCTCGCGGCGAAAGAGCACTTCGCTGCGCAACTCGGCGATGAACTGCGCCAAGTCGAAGTCGTCGAGCGGCTCGCCCGAGCGCTGAATGCGCGAAGCCTCGAGCATCTTGCCAATCAACTCCGCTCGCTCACGGCGCAACGCCTCGGCCACGCGGGCCGCGTCTTCGCGCTCGGCGTGCGCCCGCGTCGCCCGCACTTCGAGCTCGGCGATGAGCCGGCGCAGCTCGATTTCGCGCTGGGCCGCGCCTGACAAGTCGGCCTTGAGGCGCTCGGTTTCGAGTCGAGCCTGCTTCAGGTCGTTAGAAAGCTGCGTCGAGCGCGCTTCGAAATACACAATCTTCTCCAGCGCGCTCTTCAACAATGCTTCGGGCGTGTCACTCACCTGGGGGCGCCCTCCGATCGATCACCCAAGGGTACAGGCTTGTAGCGACGTGTCTTCTTTTTGACCGACGATGCCTGGCGCGCGCACCCTAGGTGGCCCCTGGCCATTTGTAAACCGTTGGAATAAAAGGTCTTTTTGTCGCCTTTCACGACCCTCGTGTGAGGCCGGTAAATCGGCCTTGGAGCATTTGTTCAGTGTCGCCAACCATCGAACGACAGGTCGACGCCGTTCGCTTGGCGTTGCTCGACGAGCCCCGCGACTTCGCGAAGGCGAGGGCGCTCGTACCGGCGGGCGACGCTTCGACCATGCGCTGCCCGCAGCTCGTGTTGGTGAAGAACGAATCGCTCGTCGTGCCGGGCGACCTCCACGTCGCCGGGCCGCTGTTGCTCGAATTGGGCTCGTGTCTGTACGTGTTGGGGTCGTGCGTCGTCGACGGCTTCGTGTATTCGCCGGGGCTGCAGTACTCGTTGTTCATGGTTCGCGGCACGCTGCGGGCGCGCACCATTCTCACCGCCGGTGAGGTCTTCGCGCTCGAGGGCCTCTCCGCCGACGTGCTCATCGGCCAGTACAACGACCACTCGACGTACGCCCCCACCATCGAATGCCAGAAGTACCTGGCGTGCGACCGGTACGACGTGTTCGACGAGCTGCATGCGGCCCAGTCGTTCACGAACCCCGACGCGTTCGAAAACGAGCTCGAGCACCTCTTTCCCCAGGTCTACCCGCGGCGGGCCGACGAAGACGACCGCGCGTTCGAGCGGCGTGAATACGCCTATTTCACCGCGGGGCTCAAACCCCAGCAGCCGGTGCCGGTGACCGAAGCAGAAGCCGACCACCTTCGCCGAGGCTTGCAGTCAGCCGACGTGTCGGTCTGGCGCGAGGCGCTGCAGGCCATTCGTCGAAAGCACGCCGTCGACTTCGCCGCCGACATCGCCGCGAGGGTGCGCGCCGACGTCGCGAACCGCGGCGAATTTCTCGACGTGCTCGGTGCGCTCAAAGCCACCGACGCTCTGCGCGCGCTGATCAGCGGGCCCACCGCCGTCGCCTTCGGGCGCCTCACGAGCGTCGCCGCCCGCGCGTGCGAAAACGCCGGCGCCGAAGTTCGAACCGAGCACCGCGACGGCCAATGGTACTTTTTCGTGCGCTTCGAAACCGACGCCCCGTGGCTTCTCGTGGCGTGAGCGATTCAAGCGTCGCCAAGGCCTCAGTTTCTTGAGACCGCCGCCCATGCAACTCGCCGACCCCACATGTGTTCGGCCTGGCACCCAGGTTGCTGACCACGCAGTCGCATGCGCAACGCGGTCAAGTCATCGCTGGTGCTCGGAGTCATTTTCTCGATGGGGTTGGCCCTGTCTTTCGCGTCTTGCGGCGCGCCCAGCACCTGCGCGTCGCTCACCTGTGACGACGGCGGTTCGGGGGGCGGAGACGGAGGGAAGCACGACGGCTCCGACGCTTCGGTCGCCGACTCTGGCTTTGACGCTTCGGTCGCCGACTCTGGCTTTGACGCTTCGGTCGCCGACTCTGGCTTTGACGCTTCGGTCGCCGACTCTGGCTTTGACGCTTCGGTCGCCGACTCTGGCTGACGCTTCGGTCGCCGATTCTGGCTTTGACGCTGATGCGCCGCCGATTCTGGCTTGACGCTTCGGTCGCCGATTCGGGGGCCGACGCCAGTGTTGACGCTTCCATCGTCGACGCGTCGGTCGTCGATGCCGGCGTTGACGCCTCGGTCAGCGACGGCGCCGTGCTGCTGTTCCACTCAGGGTACGAGGGTACGGTCACCGTGGTCTCGGCGGGCGCTCAGGCCGACAAACTGCGACCGGAGTCGACTCCACGTTGCCAGCGCCAAACAGTTGGGCCGAGTTCGAGAAAGACCCTCACATTGGCTCGGTCTCCTTGTCTTACGAAGCCGGTGACACGACGCAGCGGCAGGCCCGGGTAATCGCCGAACCAGGCAACCCGACCAACCACGTTCTTCAATTCTGGTTGCCCGAACCGAACGTGCCCGCGCTCGACAAAGGCCGCGTTCAAATGGACGTTTACGGCAACAAAGGTCTCGACGAAGTGTACGTGTCGAGTCGCATCTTTTTGCCGAGCGACTTCGAGGCCTTTCGTACCTACCCGGGCGTCATCACCTGGCTCACGCTCGCCGAAATTTGGAACAACGGGCAGTGGACCTCGGAGGGGTACCCATTTCGAATCACACTCGACCTGACCAAGCCGAGCGCGACGGTGCCCAGTGCGCTCTTTCTTCACGTACACGCCCAGACCATCGACATCGCCGATGGAGGTGATGGAGGAGCGACCTTCACGGTCGTCTGGGATGCCTCGGACACGACTTTCCCCGTGCCGAGCGGGCAGTGGTTTCAATTGGAGCTCTATTTCAAGCAAGGCAACGCGAGCAGCGGTCGCTTCTACGCCGCGGTGACCCCCGCGGGCGGGGCAAAGCAAGTCATCTTCGACGTTCACAACGTGACCCATCACCCCGACGACCCAGCGCCCAATGGGTTCGGTCACTTCAACCCGCAAAAGCTCTACACTTCGGCCAAGCTCATCGAGCACTTCAAGAGCCGAGGTGCCGTGCCCAACGTCTTGTGGGACGACTTCGAAATCTGGACCGGCCGGCGGCCCTGACGTGGGGCGCTTTCCCTTTCAGCCGTTCGGGCTCAGTTGAACTTGCCCAGCATGATCGACTCGAAGTGATTCACCTGTGAAATCACCCGTTGCAGCATTTTCATCGAAACGGGTTTGGTGAGGCACTCGTTCATGCCCGCGCGTCGGCAGGCCTCGAGTTCTTCGGGCAGCGCCGACGCCGTCAAGGCGATGATCGGTATGAGCGCCACGTCGCCCTCGAGGCCACGAATTCGTTCGGTCGCTTCGAAACCGTCCATCGTGGGCATGTGGCAGTCCATCAGCACCATGGAATAGGGGTGGGCCTGCACCTTTTCGAGCGCCTCCAGACCGTTGGTGGCGGTGTCGGTGGAGTAGCCCGCTTTGTTCAACAGGCTGCACGCCACGCGCAAGTTGATGGCGTTGTCGTCGACGACCAGCACCGGGTTCACGAGCGTCTGTTCTTCGGGCCGGGCGCGGGGGCTGGCTTCGACCAGGGCTTGCACGCCTCGCTCGAGCCAGAGTGAAAAGGTGAACCGCGACCCCACCCCCACCCGCGACTCCACTTCGAGCGTGCCGCCCATGAGCACGACCAGCTGCCGGCTGAGCGCGAGCCCGAGCCCGGTACCGCCGTACCGGCGCGTGGTGCTGGCGTCGCCTTGTTCGAAGAGCGTGAACAGCTTGGGCACGACCTCGGGAGCGATGCCGATGCCGGTGTCTTCGACGGCGAATTCGACTTTGAGCTTTTGGGGCCCGCTCTGTTCGCGCGTCACGACGCGCAGTGACACCGTGCCTCGCTCGGTGAACTTCACGGCGTTGTTGACAAGGTTGCTGAGCACCTGGCGCAAGCGCAGCGCGTCTCCCCGCAACAGCCGGGGCACGCCGCTCATCGTGCTCAGGTCGAGCGTGACGCCTTTTTGCTGCGCCACCGGTTCGAACAGCCGCTGGAGGTCTTCCATCAGCTCGAGCAGGTCGAAGTCGGTCGACTCGATTTTCAGCTTGCCCGCTTCGACCTTCGAGAAGTCGAGAATGTCGTTGATCAACGCCACGAGGGTTTGGCCACTGCGTTGAATGAGCGCCAACCGGTCGCGGGTCTCGTCGTCGAGCGTGCCTTGGAGCATGACTTCGGTCATGCCCAAGACCCCGTTCATGGGCGTGCGAATTTCGTGCGACATGCTGGCCAAGAACGCGTTCGTCGCGCGGTTCGCGTGGTGCAGTTCGGTTTGCGCGCGTTCACGTTCTCGCTCGAAGTACAGGCCGAAGAGCATGACCGACGGTATGAGCAGCAGGGTGCGAAAGGTGTTGAGCCACTCGCTGTAGTCGGGCCCCTCGAGCGGCGCGTGCGGCAGGTACGGGTGCAGCACGACCGCCAACACCACTTCGGCCATGGCGACGAGCGCCCAACGAATGCCGGCGCGTTGGCCCAACAACAGCACCGCGAGCTGCGGCACGATGGCGTACCAGGCCAGCTCTTCGCCTTGGCGGGTGGGCGCTCCCAAGTACGGCACCGCGATGGCGAGCGACGCGGCCCCAATGCCGAAGTTCGCGACCACGTTCACCGCCAACCCCCGCCGCAGCCCCCACAGCGCGCCGAAGAGCAGTGACACGAGCAAGGCCGCGGCCGCCAAGGGCACCCACAGCCGCAACGCGAGGTAGGCGACCGCCAGCACCGAGGTCGTGGCCGCTCCGAGCGTGCACATGCGCGCGCGGTCGGCGGCAACCAGTACTGCACCCAACGCGACTCGAGGGTTGCCAGCGCCGACATTCACCTCGAACCGTAACGGTGTGAACCCCGTTCGCCCAGGTGGTTTGATGTGGGCCGTCGCTTCGTGGTGCGCGGCCTGACGGTCGCATGGCAGAACGCGACGGTCATGCGCCGTGAACGGGCCGACTTGGCGAAGCCACCGCTGCGGGTTGCCCGCGACCTGTTGGGCGACGTGTTGGTCAGACGGCTCGACTCTGGGCAGGTGTTGCGGGGGCGCATCGTTGAGACCGAGGCGTATTTGGGGCCGCACGACTTGGCGAGTCACACCGCGAAGGGCCACACCAAGCGCAATTCGGTGATGTTTGGGCCCGCGGGCCACGCCTACGTGTACTTCATTTACGGCATGCACTTTTGCGTCAACGTGGTGACGGGGCGCGCGGCCGCGGTGTTGATCAGGGCGCTCGAGCCGCTGACGACCCCCGAGCCTCCGCCTCGGCTCGACGGGCCAGGTCGCCTCACCCGGGCCTTCGACATCACCTTGGGGCTCAACGGGGTCGACTTGACCCAACGCGATTCGCCGCTGTTCATCGAAGCGGGTACGCGGGTGGCGTCGCGGTTTGTGGTTCGCGGGCCTCGGGTGGGCCTGGGCCAGGTGGGCGAATGGCGCGACAAACCGTATCGGTTTCGGGTGGCGAAAGGCGCTGGGCTCTAGCGCTTGGTCAAGGTGGGCACGAGGTCGGGGCTCAGGCCCTGCGCGAGTTCGGCAATGTGCTCGGCGCGGGCCTCCATGGTCGGTGAGAGGGCGGCGGCGTTTCGACGGCGCGGCGCGGGCAAGACGGTTGCCAAGCGAGCGGCCTCGACCGCGTTCAGTTGCTTCGCCGACTTGTGAAAAAACGCGCGCGCCGCCGCCTCGGCGCGCCGTAAATGCCGTCACCGTATTCGGCGACGTTGAGGTGCATTTCGAGAATGCGGGTCTTGGGCCACAACAGCTCGATGAGCACGGTGAAGTAGGCCTCGAGCCCCTTGCGAAAGAACGAGCGCGCCGACCACAAGAACAGGTTCTTCGCGACCTGTTGGGTCAAGGTGCTGGCTCCGCGCGTGCCGTGGCCCTCGAGCCGGTCTTCGAACGCCTCGCCCATGGCTTCGAAGTCGAACCCGTGGTGGGTGAGAAACTTCTGGTCTTCGGCGGCGATGACGGCGCGCTCGAGCTCGGGCGAAATGGCCGACAGCGGCACCCACTGCTGGTGCACGACGAAGGGCTTCTTCTCTTCGTTCTTCGCCCAGCGGCGCTCGAGCATGAAGGCGGTGGTCGGCGGGTCGACCCAGCGGAGCGCGAGCACCAGCACGAAGGTGCCCGCGAACCAGCTGAGCGCGAGCCGCCCGGCCCAGCGGAGGGCCCGGGCCCAGCCGGCCGCCTTCACCTTTTTCGCCACGCCTAGCGCTCGACTCCGCGGCCCGCCGCGTTCCACGCGAGCATGCCGCCGGCGAGGTTCATGACCTTGGTGAAGCCGAGCTTGATCATCGCCTGGGCGGTCATGCCCGAGCGCCCACCCGACTTGCAGATGATCAGGTACTCGGCGTTTCGGTCCCAGCCGGCGGCCGTCAGTGGCACCGTCGCCATTGGCACCAGTTTGGCGCCGGCGATGTGGCCCAGCTCTCCAGTGAATTCAGCGGGTTCTCTCACATCGACCAGCACCACGTCGCCCGGAGGCAGCGTGACGTCGGCGGGAGCCACATCTCTGTAGCCCGCGGGGTTCGGTTTGGCGGCAGTGTCGTAGAGCGGCATGCATTGGGTCTGCCGACATCTCGAACGAAAGACAAGTGTTCGACAGCAACCATTCTCCCTGTATGGTCGCAGCTCATGTCTGACTCACAGCCGGTTTCGCTCCCACCCCACCTGTGGGAAGCGTTGGACTTGATGTCGCAGGAAATTGGCGTCGACCGCGATGCCTTGGTCGCGCAGGCCGTTTTCACGCTGGCTCGCCTCAACGGCTATGTGGTGCCGGGCAAGAGCGGTGGGGCCGCTGCGAGTGCCGCGCCTGCTCCGGCCCGGGGCTCGTCACCGTCTTCGGCGGGGTTGCCTGCCTCTCGAGCGCCCGCGCCCGCCGCGGCCAAGCCCGCCGCTCGGCCGCCTCCCAAGCGCGCCCCTGAACCTGAACCCGAGCCGGAGCCCGAGCCCGAGCCCGAGCCACCTCCCGAAGACGAGGGCGGCAACCCGTTCGACGCCGACAGCAACGGCGCGGGTTCGGCGCCTGAACCCGAGCCGGAGCCGGAGCCCGAACCCGAACCGCCCCCGAAGGCCGGCCGTTCGACCTTGACCCTGGTCATGGCCGGTCGCGACCCGCTGAAAATGACGGGCGACGTCATCACCATCGGCCGCGGCAAGACCTGCGACTTCGTCATCGACTCCAATCGGGTGAGCCGCGAACACGCGCGCATTCTGCGCGAGGGGCCGGGCTTCGTTCTCGAAGACCTCAATTCGTCGAACGGCACCTTCTTCGGCCCGAACAAAGACAAGGTCACCCGTCGCCCCATTCGCGACAACGACGAATTCACCTTCGGCACCGAGAAGGTGAAGTTCTTGATTCGCAAGTGACCCTGGCCGTCATTCGGCTCCGTTCTTTCACTCGGCGGCGCTGACCGCGAAGCTCGTCGGCGCCACCCTCGTCGACGCCGCGAACTGTGAGCCTCGTTCAGCCTCCGAATTCGCCCGGTACCCACTTCGGGGGCGGCGGTCGTACGTCGGGCGTCGGCGTCGGGTCGACGTGTGATTCGGGCAAAGTTCGCGGCTTCGGCAGCTTCAGCTTCGCGCGCATCGGGTCAGAGAGTTTCACTTCAGAGACGGTCGTCATTTCGTTGCTGTACTTGCCGACTTTGTTGGGCCAACCGCACTTCGCCGTCGGAGCGAAGGGCTTGGTGACGTCGGCTTTGTACGAGACGAGCAGGGAGACGAACGCCTCGTCGTCTCGGCTCGCGGCGATGGCCAGTGGGGTACACCCGTAGCTGGGCGCCGCGTCGACGAGCGTGGGGTCGGCCTCCAACAGCATGCGCCCAAGCTCGAGGTCTCCCACCGAAGCGGCCCAGGGCAGGGGCGCGACCGACTGCCAGTCGTCGTAGGGGGTGACGAGCTTGCGCCGCAGCAAAAAGCGGGTCGTCGCGAGCTCACCCGGTGAAAACCGCTGAGTGCGGTTCACCAGCCGGGGCGAGAGTCGCAGGTCACACCCGGTGAAATCGCCTTGGTGCGCTGCGTACAATTCGACGGCCTCGAAGTCGCCGCTCACCGCGGCCCGCCGAACGGCCGAAGGGCACGACAGGCCCGACTTCGGCAGCATGACCTTCGTCGCGCCGAGGGCGCTGCGAATGGTCGCCGCCCAGGCTTCGTGCTCCTCGCTCGGGTTTTGGCGGAGCTGCTGCCACAGCTCGAACGCGCCCATGAAGTCGAACGGCGTTTGAACGCGGAGCCCGTTCTTCACCAGAATCGCGACGTATTCGGGTTCTGAGGCGAGCGTTGAAAACCACGAAGGGTTCGTTCGGCTCAGTGGCCAAGTGACCTTCGGCGAATTGAGCAGGGTCAACGCGCACGCCCGCGGCAGGGTGCGCCCAGTGCCGAAGTACACCGTCATGGGGTGCGGCTGGTGTTCGGGGTCGAGGTGAACGCCGGGCTTCGCGAGCAGGCCGGGCAACTGCTCGCAGTCGAAGCGGTTGACCGCGTCGAGCACCGCTTCGGTGTCGGTCAGCTTCGCGCCGTGCGCGACGAGCAACGCTTCGATTTTCGGGGCGCCGGTGGTCTGGAGCCGCAGCCGGGCGAGCGAGGTGAGCCGGTGGTCACCTGTTTGGGGCACCGCGTTGGGGTCTGCTCCACGGTTGAGCAGAAGGTCGACGACTTCGACGCCGTCTGAATGAAAGTCGGGGTTGCTCGGGCCGCCGAAGTCGTCTCGCGCGGCCGCCGCCGCCGCGACCACCGCGGTCGACAGCGCCCGGTTGAGGCGCGCCGAACTGGCGCCCGCCGCGAGCGCCTTGACGTTTTTGGCGTCGAGCACCCAGGCGGCCTCCAGAAAGTCGTCGTCGAACCGGCGCCGATACGCGTAGGCCGGTTGAATGAGCCGCAGCTCACCGAGCGAGAGCCCAGAATTCGACACCCAGTCGTCGAGTTCGGCGTCGTGCATTTGGTCGAGGTACCGGGCGTTCATGGTCTTCGCGATGCGCGCCGCGAGCGGCGCATGGCCCGAGGCGATGATCAGGGCTCCCGCCGCGCACGCCGTGCCATTCTCGTCGACGAAGATCGGGTTTCGCCCCCCGGGCACCGTGGTGTTCACCGGGTACTGACCCCGCCGCCAATAGTCGTGCAGGGCATCGAGGTTTCGACCGCGCGCCTCGGCCAACCGCTCTTCTGGCGGCGGTGGCGTGGCTCGAAGAAGGTTCTCGACCAATTCGAGGTGCGACCGAATGCGCTCGTGGTCAACGGGGTCTGGGTCTGGGGCTCCCAACAGCACGAGCAAGGTGAGCAACGCAGTCATGGGCCCTAAGACACCACGACCGCCTGGGGGTTTCATCATCAGCCGACGCGCCCGCGTGGCCAAGCACTTGCTTTCGCTCGCGATTTACTTCAACGCCGAGCCGAATTCGACTTGGTGCGGGCGCGGCGAGCCCGCTCGGCCGACTCGCGAAACGCCTCGAGCACGGTGACTTGGTGGGCGAACTCGGCGTCGGTCAGCAGCCCCAAGAAAACGTCACCGTCGTACACGGCGACGAATGAGCCGTCGCCCATGCGCTGCCGGGCCACCTCGAGTGAGTCGCGCGCTTGCACCTGCGGCACGGCGCGCTCCATCAACGCGGCGATGTAGCTCGACGGGCCGTGGTCTCGTTCTGGGCTCCGCAGCACTTCGAGAATGCGCTCCCGCGTCGCCACGCCGACGAGCCGGCCCGAGTGCTCGACCGCGAAGGCCCGCGCGGGCCAAAACAGGAGCGCCTGCAGCGCTTCGCCCACCGTCGTGCTGGGAGCGAAGCGGGGCAGCTGCGTGTTGACGGCGTCTTTCGCTTTCACCCCGTCGAGCAAGCGCTGCAATTCGGTGTCACGCACTTCGGCTCCGGCCCCGAAAAACACCATCGCGGCGATGAACGGCAGCATGAAATTGCCTGAAGCCAAGCCCAGCCCGAACAGCCCCACCGCCAAGACGCGCCCCACCACCGCCGCCCAGCGCGTCGCTTGCCGCTGCCCCACGACCCACGCCAGCAAGGCCCGCAACACCCGCCCGCCGTCCATCGGCAGGGCGGGCAGCAGGTTGAACACCGCGAGCCCCGCGTTCGACGCCGCCAGCCAGACCCACAGCGTCAACCCGGTCGGCGCGTGGTCGCGCGACAGCCGCAGCGTCTCCAGCAGCACCGGCGCCCCGAACAGCGCCACCCCGAGCCCCGCCAACACCCCGGCGATGACCACGTTCACCAGCGGCCCCGCGAGCGCGATGAGCAGCTCTTGGCCCGGCGTCTCGGGCCGACGACTCAACCGGGCAATGCCGCCAATGGGGTACAGCGTCATGTCGGTCACGCCGATGCCGAAGGCCTTCGCCACCAGCGCGTGCCCCAGCTCGTGCAGCGCGACACAGGTGAAGACGAAGGCCGAGAGCACCGCGCCGAAGAGGGCGCCGCGGGCTCCGAACATGCTCCACTGCCAGGCATTGAGCGCAATGATCAGCACAAACGACACGTGCACCCGAATCGGTATGCCCCAGACCGTTACCAGGGTGAGCGCACGTTTCATGAGAACCTGGGTTTAACGCTCGAACCCGACCCGTGCTTCCTCCGTTTGGGCGGCACGTCGCTTGCTCGGGTGAGGCCTTTCATGAAGCCCTTGCGATTTCGCGGCCTCGAAGCCACGGCCGTCAGCGGTTGGCCGCGCCCCAGCCTGGTCTGGTGCGGAGCCGTGGCCTCGGGCCTGTGTCTGCTGGGCCTCTGGGCCCGCGGCGCCTGGCTCGGGCGACCCGCCCTCCAATTTCTGAATTGGAACCTGCTGCTCGCCTGGGTACCCGTGGCGCTGAACGTGCTGCGCGGTCTCGGCGCCCTCGCGCTCCACGGCCGGCCCGGGCGGCACCTGGTGTTGGTGCCGCTCGACCTGGCGTGGCTCTCGTTCTTGCCCAATGCGCCCTATTTGGTGACCGACCTCGTGCACCTGGCTCCGCGCGCGGGAGTGCCCTTCTGGTACGACGTGCTGCTCTTCTGTGGGTACGCGGGCACGGGGTGTTGGCTGGGAGTCACCGCACTCGACGCCGCCCTGGCCCGGGTCAAGTCGGGCTCTCTCAAAGTCGCCGTCGGTTCGGCTTTGTGCTTCGCCAGCGGTTACGGCGTCTACCTCGGCCGGTTTTGGCGCTTCAATTCGTGGAATGTGGTCGACCAGCCGTCGCTGGTGTTGGCCCAGGCCCTCGGTTCGCTGACGCACCGAACCCCGCTCGCGTTCTCGGTCGCGTTCGCGGTGTTTCTGGCGTTGCCGCTGTGGGCGCTCCAGCGGGTGCTCCATATGTCTCCAACGGAGACTTCTGGCCCGATTTCAACGCGCTAGCCAATTGAAACGACGGCAGAATTCGGGCACCGGTTGATTCTCAGGTCAACCTGGCGTGACTGCGCTAAACAATGGGCGCCGTTTCGCTTCGGGCAACCCTCTCTTCTTCTCTTTTTCGAAAGTGACTTATGACCTTTCGCATTCGCAAGGCCGCTGTTTTGGGCGCGGGCGTCATGGGCAGTGGCATCGCTGCTCACCTGGCCAACGCCGGCATTCCTGTTCTGTTGCTCGACATCGTGCCGCCGAAGGCCGAGCCCAATGAAAAGACCGACTCGAAAGCCTTTCGCAACAAGTTCGCCGCGTCGGCGGTGGCGAACCTGCGCAAGCTCAAGCCGGCGCCGTTGATGACCGAGAAGGCCCTGTCGTTGATCGACATTGGCAACTTCGACGACGACCTCAAGCGGGTCGCCGAGTGCGACTGGGTGGTCGAGGTCATCAAAGAAGACCTGAAGCTCAAGAACGACCTGTTCGCGAAGCTCGAAGCCTTGGTGTCGAAGACGGCGGTGGTCAGCTCGAACACGTCGGGCATGAGCATCAAAGGCATGACCGAAGGGCGCAGCGACGACTTCAAAAAGCGCTTCTTGGTGACGCACTTCTTCAACCCGGTTCGCTACATGAAGTTGCTCGAGCTGGTCGCGGGCGAAAAGACCGACCCGGCCGTCATGGCGAACTTCGCGGCGTGGGGTGAACGCGTGCTCGGCAAGGGCATCGTGTACGGCAAAGACACGACGAACTTCGTGGCGAACCGCATTGGCACCTACGGCATGATGCGCTCGCTGGAGCTGATGGAAAAGCACCAGGTCAGCATCGAAGAGGTCGACAAGATTTTCGGGCCCGCCATGGGCCGGCCCAATTCGGCCGTCTTTCGCACCGCCGACTTGGTCGGGCTCGACACGTTTTACCACGTGACGAAGAACTGCTTCGATTCGCTGCCCAAAGACGAGGCGCGCGACACCTTCAAGCCCCCCGCGTTCTTGGAGCGCATGGTCGAGAAGAAGATGCTCGGCGACAAGAGCGGCGGCGGCTTCTACAAGAAGAACAAAGGGGCCGAAGGCGAGAAAGAAATTCTCGTGCTCGACCTGAAGACGCTCGAATACCGCGCCCAGAACAAGGTGCGCTTCGAGTCGCTCGGCGCGGCCAAAGACGTCGAAGACCTGGGCGAGCGGGTGCGCACGGTCATGACCGGGTCTGACAAAGCCGCCAAGTTCGCCGAACACGTCACGCTCGACACGTTGGCCTACGCCAGCCGCCGCTTGGGCGAAATCGCCGACGAC
>JBGAIY010000439.1:0-6336 GCA_044225205.1 Myxococcaceae bacterium
ACAACCTTCGGGCACTCTGAGCGCTCGAATCGACCCTTCGGGGGGCTTGGCGGCCGACACCCGTACGAGCCAGCTCTACCTGTGGCCCAGCGGAGGTCAGGCCTATTCGGGAAACGAGATCTACCGGCTCGATTTGAACGTGGGTTCACCGCAATGGTCGATCGTGACGCCGCCGACGCCGGCCGCGTCGGTGCTCGCTGGGGCGACGCACTACGCCGACGGTCACCCCGCCAATTCCGTGACGTCGAAAAGCGTATGGTTCGTAGAATCAACGAATCACCTCATGCGGTTTGGAGACCTCGAACTGTGGGGGTCGGGGGCGACCGCGACCGCCGTCGACGGTTGGAACGCCGACAGCGGCTCGTACGAAGACGCGGGCACCTACCCGGCGTTGGCCTTTCAACCAGCCGACCAGCCATGCGCGAAAGACTTCGCCAGTGGCGATGTGTACCAAATCGAGGTCGACCCCCGAACGACGTCGGCCGATGCGCGTCGGCTCTTTGTTTGGGTCGCGGCGACGAACGTGCGAACCGACCTCGGGGCCATTTCTGACGACACCATGCAGACCTTCTCGAACATCGTCGTCGACTCGAACGCTCACCGAGTCTTCGCGATGCCGTCGACCACCGTGAGCCAATGGCGGGTCTTCGATGTGTCGAAGCGCACGAAAACGAACGTGCAACTGTCTGGCACGAATGCGATCGCGGTGAATTCTCCGTCTGCGATCGGTTTCGTCGACCCCTGTCTCAACGCCGTGGTGTTTGCGCTCAGCACGGGCGAAATCATGAACGTCGACCTCTCAACCTACGTCGTGACAACGATGGCAACGCACGGCAAGGTAAAGCCGGCCGCAGATCCGAATGCCGTGCGCACGCTGTTTCAGCCCGTGCCGCAGCTGGGTGGGTACGCCTTTCAACCGAATGCCAGCTCGCCTCTCTTCTTTTTGGCGACCCGGTGACCGGCATTCTGGCGAATCGTTCTCGCCCCGAATTCGAGCGGGTGCGCTATGACGTCGTGAATGGTTCTGCCGGTTTCTCGAAGCGCCTGGTGGGCGTTGGCGTGGGGCGCGTTGGTGGTCACGGCGTCATGCCAAGGTGGGCGCGACAAGCTCATCGCCGACTTGCAGAGCCCGCGGCCCGACGAGCGAGCGCTGGCGGTGAAGAAGCTCGCCGAGCGATTCGACGCCGACGATCTGGGGCTGTTTACCCAAGCGGCGCGCGACCCCGTGGCCATTGTGCGAGCCGAGGCCATGGTGGCCTTGGGCAAGAGCAGCGACTCCCGGGTGGTCGACTTGTTGGGCGAAGCCCTCGGCGACCCCGACGACGACGTTCAAGCGCGCGCCGCCGTCGCCCTTGCAGGCGTTAAAAGCGACAAGGCTCGGGCTTACCTGACGTTGCAATACGGCCGTCGCGGGCGGGCGACACGCATGGTCATCGTGCAGGCGCTCAAGAGCGCCAACATTCCTGGGGCCATGGCGAGCGTGGTGGTCGCCGAAGCGAACGCCATTTGGGAAAGAAACCTCCAAGCCCTCACCCAGGGGTCGTTGCCGGAGCGGGTGGGCGCGGCCGAAGAATTGGGCAAGTCGGGGCGGCCCGAAGCGGTGAACCGTTTGGTGCCCCTGCTCAAAGACAACCAAGTGGTCTTGGCGGCGGCCGCGGCCAGAGGCCTGGGCTACGCGGGAGACAAGCGCGCGGTGCCGGCGTTGTCGGCGTTGCTCGACGAAAATTTTCCCGAGCTGCGCGAAGCGGCGTGCGAGGCGCTGGCTCGCCTCAAAGACCCGGCCTCGCTGCCACGCTTGCTCGCAGCGGCCGAAGAGCACAGCCCTTCGAGCGCCTTGGCGGCTTCGGCCATCATCGCGTTGCCGCAGTCGCCCGAAACCGACAAGGCCTTGTGCCAAATGGCCTTGGCGGGCGTCGGCCCGGAGTCGTTGGGGGCCGCCAAAGAAATGCGCCGACGCGGGGGGTGCCCCGCCGACGCGATCGCCGAGAAACTCAAGAACGCGAACACGCCGGCGCTCGTGGCGATGATCGGCTTGGGGCCGACAGCCAAAGACCTCGTACCGAAGGTGGTGCCGTTGCTCACGTCGACCGACGCGACGGTTCGAAAATTGGCGGTCGACGCCCTCGTTGAAATGGGTGACCCGTCGGCCGCTGCGCCGGTGTTGAAGGCGTACGAGGCCGAAGTGAAGCTGCTCGAGCCAACCCGGGCCGACTGGGTGCCCGCCGAGCTGCCCCAGAAGTACGGCTCTGGGTTCGACCCGGCGGTGCCGCTCCCTGACGACGACCCCGCTGCGAAAGTGCGTGCCAAGACCGCCGAAGTGCTGCGCAAGGCCAGCGCGCTGCAAGAACGAAAGTTGCGTGAAGCCGGCAAGACCACGTTGCAGGCCCGCGCACCCAAAGAGTTGGTCGACGACGCGAGTGAAGAACAGCTCAAAGTCTTGGCGTCATTGGTGCGCGCCTTGGGCCGCCTCAAGGTCGACGGTGCCCGTGAAAAGCTCGAAGGGTGGCTCAAGGAGTCGAGCCCCTCATTGCGCGCCGCCGCGTCTGCCGGTTTGGCCGACTTGGGAGGTGACGCGCTCCGGTCGGCGGCTCCTGGGCTGTTCGACACCGAACGCCAAGTTCAAGCCGCCACGGCCGCTGCCCTCGGAGAAGCGGGCCCGGCTGGTCAGGCGCTGCTGCTCGAGGCGATTGGTCAACTCGGCGGCGACCGCTCTCGCTTGCTCGAGGGGCTCCGGGGCCAGCCGCTGGCTCCGAGCGCGGTACCGGTGCTGTTGGCGGTGGTGAGAGACGGCGGCGCCGACGCCGCAACCGCCGCCTCGCTGTTGGGTGGCATTGCGACCCCCACCGCCGTCGAGCCGCTCCTCGCCCTGCTTGAAGACCAGACCGCCGTGGCCCGCCGCGAAATACTCGTCGCCCTCGGCCGGCTCAAAGACCCCAAAGCCGCCGAAGGCGTCGGCCACGACTTGTACAGCGACAGTGCCGACTTGCGCGCCGCCGCCGCCGAAGCACTCGCTTCGCTCGGGGCCTCGGGCGCCACCGCCGAGGCGCTCGACGCGCTCAAGGGCGACTACTCGGTTCAAGTGCGCGAGAGTGCGCAAGCCGCGTTGGCCCATTTGAACCCGGGAGAAAAACGCTGATGGCGGTCGACCCACGCGAAATCAAAGAGCGGGCCACGCAGCTGTTCTCGAAAGGCAAGTTCGCCAAAGCCGCCGAGGCCTTCGAAGAATACTGCAAGGCTGACGAACGCGACGTGCAAGCCCGGTTGCGCATGGGTGACGCATGGGCGAAAGCGGGCAAGAAAGACAAAGCGGTGCTCGCCTACACGCGCGCCGCTGAGGGCTTTGCCAAAGAGGGCTTTTTGCCGCGGGCCATTGCGGCCAGCAAACTCATTCTCGAACTCGACCCTGCGCACCAAGGCGTGCAGAAAATGCTGGCCGACCTCTATGCGCGCAAGTCGGGAGCAGGGCGGCCGGCGACTCCCAAATCGTTGCCCTCGAGCCCGTCGAGCGTGTCGGCACCGCCCGCGCCCGCGCCGACCGCGCCCGACACCGCCGCGGCCCCCGAGGCCATTGACGTCGAGGTCGAGCTCGAGCCTGTCGTCGAAGGCATGCCCGCGCCCGTCGCAGCGACGGAGGTGGCGCCTCCGCCTCCGCCTGCTCCCGTCGAAGTACCCGCGTGGGAACTGCCGCCGCTCGTGGCCATAGAAGTCGAACTCGACGGTGCGCCCCAACCGCCGGCGCCGAGTGCCCCGGCGGCCATCGAAATCGACGTCGCGGGGGGTGAACCCACCAGCGGCGAAGTCGAAATACCGATTGTCAGCGGCGAAGTGGCGGTGCCGGCGCCCCAGCCTGAATCGAACGCCGCGCCCGACGACGAAATCGAGCCCGAGCCCGATGAACCGGTCGCCGCGGCGCCACCGCGGGTCGCGCTCCCTCCGCCGCCGCCCGCGTCAGAGACCGCGGCTCCTCCGGGGTTGCGACCCCGACGCACCGAAGTGACCGTCGCCGCCGAGCCTTCGGAGCCGACCCCCGCGTCGACTCCGTCGGGCCGCATTTGGCTGCCCCCTCGTTTGGCCGGTTCGTCGCCGTCGGCCACCGGCGCGTCGACCGCGTCGTCGCCTTCGTCGGTTCGTTCGCAGGCCACTTCGGGCACGAGCGAACTCGAACGAAGCCTCGAAGCGTTTACCCAATTCGACGTCGACGCTCCGGCCCCCGCGGTGGCCGAGCCGGTCAAAGTGGCCGCGTTCACCGAACTCGAGCTCGAGACCGATTCTCTGTTGCAAGCCGTCGAAGCGGCGGCGGGTCGGCCGTTCGCGTCGTCGCCGAGCGTCTCGGTCTCGACCGAAGAAGCGATGGAAGCGGTCGACGAGCCCAAGCTCGAGCCTGGAGCGTTGCCGAAAATACCGCTCTTTTCTGACCTGCCGCCTGACGCCTTCATCGCCCTGTTCGAAAAGTGCCCGTTGCGCCGGGCCGAGCCGGGGCACGTGGTGGTCGAGCAGGGCTCACACGGCGACAGCTTTTTCGTCATTTGCTCGGGCGGGGTGAAGGTGTTTCGCACCGACGACGGCAAGCGGCGTGAACTCGCGACGCTCGAAGAGGGCGCGTTCTTCGGCGAAATGGCGTTGCTCTCAGACGCTCCGCGTTCAGCGTCGGTCGAGGCCGCGCGCGAAGACACCCAGCTGCTCGAAATACCCGCGGCGGTGCTGACCGACTTGTCGCGGCAACACCCCACCATCGCCTCGGCGCTCAAGAAATTCTGCCGGCAACGGCTCTTGTCGAACTTGATGAACGGGGCGACGTTGTTCAAGCCCTTCACCAAGAGCGAGCGCCGCGACCTGGTTCAGAAGTTTCGTGCGCGTGACGTGAACCGCGGCGAAACGTTGATCAAAGAGGGCGAAAAGAGCGACGGCCTCTACGTGATTTTGACGGGTGAGGTCAGTGTGGCCGTTCGTGGGCAAACCGTCGCCGCGCTCCACGAGGGCGACGTGTTCGGCGAAATGTCGTTGCTCACCCGCACGCCGGCCACGGCCACCGTCACGACCAAGAAGAAGACCTCGCTGTTGCGGCTGCCGCGCGAAGACTTCGATGCGCTCATCATGAGTCACCCTCAAATTCTCGAGCAGGTCGCCGAGCTCAACGACAGCCGCACGCGCGCGAACGCAGAACTGGCCAAGTCGAAGTCGACCGCGCAGTCGGTGGTGTGACCGTCATTCGGGGCGGTGGAGCTTCTGCACGTATTCTTCGCGCGAAATCAGACCTGACTCGATGAGCAATTCGAGCAGCCCGCGCAGGGCCCGTACTTGGCCGGCGTTCACCGTTTCGAGCGTGTCGACCTTTTCACGCAGCACGGCGATTTCTCGGCGAAGCGCAAGCTCGATGTCGGTCGCCGCGGGGCGCACGGGCGAAGGCTCGGGCGCCGGTTGCCGGGGCGGCACCTGGCCCAACAGCTCATCGAGCTCGTAGCTGGTCTCGTCGACGCCTAGGTCTTGTGGGGTCGCCGCGGGGGTCGCCGTCGTCTGCTCGCCAAAATAGTAGCGGCGAATGGCCCGGTCGATTGACGACGCCGTGGCCACCGTTGCCAAAATCTTGAGCTGCGTCGCGACTTGCAACTCTCGCATCGCTTCGACGTTCGTCGGGTCTGACGTCGCCACGTTCAACGTGCGCTGCGTGTGGTCAATTTGGAGCGGAAAGACGCCGTACCGTTCGGCCAAGTCGAGTCGGAGGTGTTCGACGATGCGGGGTGGCAAGACCGCTGAATCGAGGTCGACCGTCGGCAGCGAAAGTTGACCCGCCAGCACCTTCACCATCGTCTCTTCGGTCGTGAACCCCAGCTCGACCACGGTGCGCCCAAAGCGGCCGCCCCATTTTTTCTGTTCGGCCAACGCCGATTTGAGCTGCGCCTCGTTGAGGAGCCCCGCTTCGACCAGCAGGTCTCCCAAACGACGACGCCGAGCAGCAGCAGACGCAGGTGGCACGGGGCGACCGTACCAACGCACGTCGTGGCTTGAAAGTTCCCATGTGGCTGGAGCGTTGGGGGCGCGGTGTTGTTTTTCACCCGGCACTGGCTGAAGCGCGCAGCCCGACTACGATGCGCCCATGAAAAGACACCAGAATTTCACCGCCATGGCAGCGGTCGGCTTGGCGATGATTGGCGTCGCGGTGCTCAGTGGCTGCGACTGTGGGCCGAACAGCTCGATTGTGGTGTCGGGCGGCGACGGTGGGGTTGACGGCGGCCGCGCTGACGGCGGGGCGGGGGGCGGCGGTGGCCAAGGTGGGGGCACGGGCCAGGGCGGGGGCGCAGGCGGCGGCGGCGGCGGCTTTGACTTCGACGCCGGCCG
>JBGAIY010000440.1:0-6333 GCA_044225205.1 Myxococcaceae bacterium
CCCGGTCGCTCGCGCTTGAGCCAGCCACGCACGGGCTGAAGCTCGGTCAAACGACTCAGCCCCACCGCCGCCACGACCGGCAAGAAGACGTGGGCGTCACCCAGGCGCTGCCCCAAGACAAAAGCCAAGGCCACCGCGGCGCCCGAGAGCACCGCCGAGCGGGTCGCGCGTACCCACACCAAGGGAGCCAGCCCGAACACCACCACCCACGCCACTGAAGGCGGTTGGCCAAAGCCCGCGAGCGCGGCCGCACAGGCGAGGGCCGACAGGCTCGCGGCCCAGGCGACCGACTTGCGGTTGAGCGCGAACTGCCATGTGAGGTCAAACTCTTCGAACAGGCTGACGGCCGAGAGCGCGACCGTCAACGCGAGCACCACCCATGGGTTCGGCCAAGCGGCCGCAAGCCACAAGAGCGCGCCGACCGGCACCGTCACCGAGCCCAGCAGCACCGGTGTCGCGAGAAAGAAGACCGCACCGACGGGCCAGGCGAGCGCCAGTTCGTTCGACGAAAGGGCCGACGCGTTGGCCAAGTCGACAAGTGAAACGAGCGCGACCAGCGAAACGAAGAGCACGTTCTGCCATTCGCGGCCCGACCGCACCGCGCGAACGGCGCAGGCGGTGACGAGCATCGCCGCGAACACGACCGAAATGCCGGGAGTGACCCAGTCGAACACGACGAGGTCGTTCTTCGGCCACAGGCACAGCGCCGCCGAGCCGACGGCCATGATTTGAACGGGCAGGCCCTTTTTCTTTCGCCGCTCGACCGTACTCGCCAACCACATGGCGGCCGCGGCGATGGGCACCTCGAGGCCGCGCAAGACGACGAAAGCGCCACCGGGGTGGGCGGCTTCGGGGTTCAATGCCCACAACACCGCCACCATGGCCGCCAGCGACGACGGCACCCACCCGGTTTCGAGCCACGACTCGCGGCGCGAGGCGTACGCCCCGGCCAAGGCCACCAGGGAGAGCACGAGCGCGCCGTACTCGGGCGCGACGAACTGCGAGAGGCGCACCACCAGCAAGAACGGCACGAGCCACGCCACGGCCCAACCTGGCCGGCTGGCGAACAACCGGGCCGAAAGCAGCGCCGCGACGGTGGCCAGAGACAAGGCGAGCGGTTGACCGAACGTCACCGGCGGCGACCACACGCCCAGACAGGTGATGGCGACGAGCAACACCGCCCCGCCGCTGAGCATTTTCTGCACCGCGGTGGGCGCGCCCGGCTCGGAGGCCGTGGAGTTGGACGCAAACGAGGCGGCCGCGGCGAGCGCCAACGCGACGGCGCCGACCGGCCAGGGGCTTTGCAACCACCACGCGTAAGACGCGGCGGTCGCCATGGCGAGCAAGACGCCCGAAAACACGAGTTCTTTTCGGTTGAGCCAGGCACCGAGCCCCAAACCCAGCAACGTGAGCGCGGGGGTGGCCAAGAGGGCCGGCCGCGCGTCGGTGCCGAGCGAAGCGACGGCGAGGCCCCCGAACACGACGGTGGCGACCGCGGTGCACCACAGCAGCAAGTCGGCTTCGAGCCGGCGTTGCCCCTCTTCGCGCACGAAGCGGCGCGCGGCGACCAGCCCCACTGCGACGACGAACATCGCCGCGTAGACGCTGCCGTAGCTGGCTGGCAGCGGAGCGCTTTCGTAGCCGAGCTTGAGCTTGAGCGCGTTGAACAGCTCGGTGACGACCCCGGGCACGAGCTGGTCGATGCGCTGAAACGCCGCGTAGCCGAACACGTACGCGGGCACGACCCAGCGCGCCGAGGCCGGCGAGACCCGCTCGCGCGTCAGCACCACCGCGGTGAACGTCGAGAGCAACGCTCCGACAATGAAGCTCGGCGCGGGCGCCAAGGCCGCGGGCCACAACAACAACGCCTGGGCCGAGACGACCGAGACCGACCAGAAGTCGGCGGCGCGGCCGGTGGGCGTGCGCAACCACAACGCGCTCGCCGCCAGCGCGGCGACGAACGGCGCGTAGGCGCCAACGTTGGGCTCGGCTCCGGCGGCCCGCAGCATGACGTGCATGCGAATGACGAAGAGCGCCGTCGCGTACAACATGGCCGAGAAGACGAACCGGGTGCCGTTGGCGGTCTCGCGCGGGCCCGCCTGCCAAACCCACCCACAGAGCACAATGGGCAGCAGGTTGAGCCACACCGCCGAAGGGCCCAGCGGCCCCAGAAATGGGGCGGCTCCGAGCGCGAAGGTCGACAACACGAACGCACCGCCAATGGGCAGCGCCGCGCGCGCGTCAACCCGGCGAGTGGCGGCGTGGGCCAACCAGCCTGCGACCGCCGACCAGAGCAGCACGATGGGCCAGAACAACACCGACTGGCTCTGCACGGGGCCAACGGCCACGGTGGCGAGCGGTGCAATGATCGCGGCGATTCGCTCGAGCACGGCTCCGGCCGCGCGCGTGTGTTCCCGCCGCAACAAGAACCGGGCCCAGGTGACGAAGGCCAGCGTCCAACCTCCGGCGAGGCCGAACACCGTCAGGGCGTGCGAGACGTCTGACATGCCGCCCCACGCGTCGCGCACGAGATACAGCGTGCCCGCCAAAATCAAGAACCCGCCGATGAACCAGCCGATCGACTCGGTGAGAAACGGCTTCCAAATTCGGTTCCACGTCGAGGCGGCGGCGACGACCCGGTCGTCTGAACTCGGCTGCTTCGCCGCAAAGACCGGCTCGGGCGCCGAGCCTTCGGGCTCGGTTTCGCTCGTCGGTTCTTGGGCCACCGGTTCTTGAGCCGCCGGTTCTTGGGCCGCCGGTTCTTGGGCCGCCGGTTCTTGGGCCGAGGCAAATTGGGGCGTTTCGGTGGGCACCGGGGCCACGACTTCAGGTTCGGGTGGCGGGGCGGTGGCGACTTGGGGTGCGACAGTGACTTCAGGCGGCGCGTCGGCTTTTGGCGCACCTTCGCCCACGGGCGACTCGTGCTGGGGGCTTGAATGCACCACCGGGTTGGCTTCGACCTCGGCGAGGGCGTCTCGCAGTACCTGGGCGGTGACCTGGTATTGTTCGGTCAACTGGCGTCGGAGCGATGGGGCGACGGCGTAGCGGTCCCACTGGTTGATTTCACGGAGCAGCCACTCAATGTGCTGCATTTCCACGTTCAATTCGTCACGGGTGCGGCGGGTCAAACCGCGCCCGCAGATGACGCAGAACTGAGCAGGAGGCTTTCGCTCTCGCCGACATTGGGGGCAGTACATGGGTGGTAGGTCTGAATTCAGGGCGAATGCCGAACTCAACTCCGTGATTTGAGAGCCGATTGTCTCACAAGTCTGCGCAACTTCGTGCGCAACTGCGCGTCTCACAGAAGGTCACACGCGGTGGATCGAACCGTGCAAAAGGCAAAGCCATGGTTGGTACGGAGAACACGATGCGAGTGCTTCTCGCAGAAGACGAAGCGGTGAGTCGGCGGCTGCTGGAAGCGACCTTGGCGCGCTTCGGGTACGAGGTCATCACCGTCGAAGACGGGCTCCAAGCGTGGGAGTTGCTCAACCAAGACAAAGCACCGTCGTTGGCCGTACTCGACTGGTCGATGCCGGGGCTCGACGGGCCCGAAGTGTGCCGGCGCATTCGTGCCCGGCAGGGGCCCTTCGGCTACACCTACATGCTGCTCGTCACCGCTCGAGCGGCGAAGCAAGACATCGTCGAAGGGCTGTCGGCCGGCGCCGACGACTTCATTTCAAAGCCCGTCGACGCGGCCGAGCTGCGGGCCCGCCTACGGGTCGGCGAGCGCATCGTTCGGCTCGAGCAAGACCTGTCGAGCAAGCTGCGCGACCTCGAGGCCGCCGCCGAACACGTCAAAGAACTGCAAGGCATGATTCCCATTTGCATGCACTGCAAACGCATTCGCAACGAAGGCCAGCTGTGGGAAAAAGTGGAGACGTACATCGAGAACCGGTCGGGCGCGAAGTTCAGCCACGCCTTGTGCCAAGAGTGCCTCGACGCGCACTACCCGCCTGAAGAAGACTCGGGCGCCCACCGGCCGCGCTGAAACCTGGCCCCGCCGCGGCGCGCGGCTTTCTTTAGCGCCCGGGCGTGAGCACGAGCGGCACTTCGAGTTCTTGCGCCGAACCCAGGGGCGAGAGCACGAGCGAACGCGCCGTCGTCACCAGGCACGCAGCCGACTCTTTTGAAATGTCGGCACCGTGCACCGACGCGTGTTGCACGTGGCCCTCGGCGTTGACCTGCAGCGACAGCGCGACCTCGCCCGACGCGGTGGGGTTGGCTTTGAGCCATTTTTCGTAACACGCGCGAAGCTTCGGGGTCTGGCGCTTCACATCGTCGAGCACTCGGGCGAGCGCCGCCGGGTCGACTTCGACGTCGTCGCCAGGAGAACGAGCGCCCGGGTTCGGCGCCACCGAAGGCACGTGCAACACGTTGGGCTGGCCTCCGACCAAGTCGACGAACGACTCGCGCGGCAGCTGCCCCACCGGCGTCACCCGCACCCGGTGCCGCCCCGGGCTCCAGACGAGCGTGAACGGTGCGGTGCCGACGCGCTGACCGTCGATGTCGAGCGTCGTGCCCGCGAGCAGTTCTGAAAGGTCGAACGGCACCGCGGGCAGCGTCGGCACGGGGGGCGTGGCGTCGAACGCGCGGTCGGGCAACGCCTCGGTCGTCGGGGCATGGCCGTCGACCCAGCGCAGCCGCCGCGGGCCGACGACCGACACCCGCTCGACCGCGTCACCGACCTCGACGGTACCCGAGAACACGTCGACCACCACTTCAGACGCCGCGCGGCTCACGAAAAACGCGCTTTGGTCGGTCGACAGGCGCAGGCCACCGGCGACCACGACGACGGGCGCTTGCTCGCTGCGCACCCGCAACGAACCGGCCCCCAACGCCAAGGTGGCGGGGCCACCCAGCGCGACCGAACCGCTGGCCTCGAAGACCCAGCCTTTCGCGCCCAACACGACTCTCGACCCAGACACCGCCACGTTCTGTTCGAGCACGGCGCCGGCCACGACCGGCCGCCACGCTTCGTGACCGGGCCGTTGTTGGGCGTCGCCCGACGCCAGCAGCACCGTCAAGGGCTGCCACGGCGCTTTCGCCACCACGAGGGCCGGGCCGCGCGGCAACACCACGACCGGGCTTTCGACCGTCGGGCGCCCCGGCGAGGTCGCCACGACGAGCAGCACCGCCACCACGGCGGCCACGGGTGCCGACCAGAGCAACCACCGCCAGCGAAACGGCTCGGCGGGCACTCCGTGTTCGAGCTGTTCGTTGAGCTTCGCTTCGACCCGGCGAAACGCCATGTCGCTCAGCGTGTACGGGCGCAGCCCACCCAGCAGGCGCTGGCGGCCCTTCGCCGCGGCGACCGCGTCACGGCAGGCGGCGCACGTACCGAGGTGCGTTGGTTCGACCGCCTCGTCACGGGCGGCCCGCTCGACGAGCTCGGGGGTGAGGTGACTCATGGTGTGACGCCCCCGAAAAATTCGGCCAACGCCGGGTCGGCCTTGGCCAGCGCTTCGAGCTCTTTGCGCGCATAGAACAACCGGGTGCGCACGGTGAGCACGTTGGTGCCGAGCACCTCGGCAATGTGGGCCGCCTCGAGCCCTTGAATGTCGTGCATGACCAGCACGGCGCGTTTTTTGGGCGCGAGCTGCTGCAGGAGCGCCTCGACCCGCGCTTGGCGCTCGACCGACAACGACACGTCGACCGGCAGGGGCCGCTCGTCGACCTGGTCGGGCACGTCTTCGACAATGTCGAGTCGCGAGCGCGTGTGGCGGCGCCGGGCTTTCATGGCCACGTGCACGGTGACTCGGTAGAGCCAGGTGGTGAACGCGCTCTTGCCTTCGAAGCGCTTGATGCTGCGAAACACTTCGATGAAGACGTCTTGGAGCACGTCTTCGAGGTCGGAGCGCGGCACCAAGAACGCCAGCTGCCGACCGACTTGACGGTGGTGCGCGGCGTACAGCTCGCGAAACGCGCCGACGTCGCCGGCTTGGGCCCGCTCGACCACATCAGAACGTGGCAGGGCCTTGTTCACGGCCCTCGCGCTTACCGCCGCCGTCCCCTGAGTGTCCAGCCACAGCATGGTGGTAGGTGCCTGGCCCCCGCCGCCGCATTCACGGGCTTGCGATGGGGCACGAGGTGTGCGACGCGCTCGGGCTGACGTGACCACGGCAAAGCTGCAAGTAGGCCAGGCCCTCTTTCGCCTGCGGAGTCTCACCCCGGTGCCCGTGGTGGCGCTCTGCGGGTGGGCCGTGTGGCATTCACGCGCCGAAACACCTGTATTTGATGATGTTTTTGCTTGGGTGGGCCTTTTTTTGGCGCTCGTGGGCCAAGCCTTGCGCTTCTCCACCTTGGGGTGGGTGCCCGAGGGCACGAGCGGCCAGA
>JBGAIY010000441.1:0-6238 GCA_044225205.1 Myxococcaceae bacterium
CGCTGACCAACGCGTCTTGCATGGCGTCTTCGGCGAGCGCCACGTGCGCGGGGCCCAACCACCGCACGAGGGCCGAGACGAGTCGGCCGAACTCGTGGCGAAAGACCTGCTCGACGGCGCGCTCGGCACTCACCCGCGCGGCGTGGCCAGCACGGGCCGCACTTCGACCGAACCGCCCAGGTCGCAAATGGGGCACTCGCGCGCGAGGTCGACCGCCTCGTCAAGTGACGAGGCCTCGACGATGAAGGTGCCGCTCACCAAGTCTTTGGCTTCGGCGTACGGGCCGTCGGTCACCAGACGGTCGCGGCCTCGCAAGGTCTTGCCGGTCGGCGGGTGCGACAGCGGGTGGCTGCCGACATGGCGGCCGGCGGCGATCAACCGGCCCGACCAAGCCGCCCACTTGGCGAGGTGCTGCTCGAGTTCGGTCGGTGACAGGCTGCCAGGCGTCGCGTACCCACCACCCCGAAAGATGTACATGAATTGAGCCACGGGAGTCTCCTTTGCGTTGAAGGTACCCAGTGACGAATGGCGGGCCGAGAAACCAGACACGGCCAAGAAAAGAACGTCAAGTCGGGCGCGGGTGCCTCAGTGCGGCAGGTCGTGAGCGGGCGGTACCGGAGAGGCGGTCAGCCGAGCCCACGTCGGCTCATCGACGATTTGCTGCTTCCACGTCGCGTGGCAGGCGGTGCAGGTCTCGAGCGTGGCCGACAAGGCCGCAATGACCCGCTTGCGGTCTTTTTGAGCAGCGGCCTCAATGAGCCGGTCGGCGGTGTGGTGAAACCCCAAGGCCTGCTCGGTGAAGCCCGGCGCCCCCGCCCCCATGTGCGTGCACATCTGCCCCATGTGCGGTGAATAGCCGATGCGCGATGCCGCCTTTTCGATGCCGGCGAAGTCGTCGCTCCCCAGCGCCGCGACGATCTCTTGAACCGCCGCCAAATGGTCTCGCATGTTCTGCTTTTGGTGGTTCGCCATCATCGGCAGCAAGGGCAGCGGTGTTCTGGTGTCGAGCGAGTCATCGGCCCTTGGGGCCGAGGCCGGCACTGTCACGGGAGCGGGCGTGGGGCTCGGCGCGTTGTCGGCAGAACGCGAGCACGCCGTCAACAACGTCAGGGTCAGCAGGGCAGGGCGGGTCATTCGGTGTCTTTCTCGTCAGTATGGTCGAAGTCGAGCCCGTGGTCGGGCAACACAAAGGTCGAGGGCCTGAGCCGCTCAATTTGCAACAAACCACAGGGCGTTGTTTCAGGTTTCATCGACAATCTCGTCGGAACCCCATGGCTCTGCCCGAACTGCTCCTGGAACTCATTGAAGACCCATTGCGGCCGATGATGCTCATCGATGAGCGAAGGTTCGGCCGCGACTACGGATTTGACGACGAGCGGGTGGTCTTGGCTGGCGTCCTTTTGTCAGCTGAAACGCTCTTGGCCTTTGGTCTCTTTGTTCAATCTGTGCGCGACGAGCATCTCGATGAGCAAAAACGACTTCGAGCAATCAAGTCGGCCGACGTTCTTGGCGGGCGACTGGCCTCGATACTTCGGCCGGCAGTTGAGGCGGCGTTGTTGCGGTCAGCCGTTACGTTTTGGGCAACCACGCAGGGTTACTTAGAAGCTGAGAAACGGCGTCGTGATGGGCCCGCCGCTTACGACGTCAACGGTGGCGTTGTGAACGGCCGGGAAACGCCGGTCATCGAGATGATGTCGGGAGATGCTGCCGAGCAGATCAAGAAGACAGGGGGCTCTCGTCTGGATGTCGTGGTCGACCGTTCAGCACAGAACGGCTTGGCTCAGGGGCACACCCACGACACGTTCATGCTCTATGAGGTGGAGGGTGCGGCAAGAGCAACACAGAATGGCGTCCCGATCCGGCTCGGCGAGGGCGTCCAGCGGCGCTTCTTTGCCGTCTCTGAGCGCACTCCGACCGTTGGCGATTGGGTGCTTCTCGCTGACGTCGCCGCGCACTTGTGGGGCAACGAACCCAAAGCCATCGAGTACCTCCGGCACGACCACTTCTTGAATGGCGTCCAGAAAGTGGCCGTAATGCCCGGCACCGCCGTCATCGGCGAGCTGAGAAAGATACCCGTCGAGTAGGTAGGTCGGCTCGCGAGCCGTCGCTCAGATTGGTCGCTCGGGCCAATTGGCGGGCGTCGTGAGCACTGCGGGAGTAAGAGCTTTCGAGGAAGGAGGTCGTGATGACCACAGGTTGGGAAGCCGACGCCGAGACGCTGAGGGCCGCGAAGCACGTGCTGTTCGTAGGCGCCTCCAATTCGACCCGCAGCCAAATGGCCGAGGGCTTGGCGCGCGCCTTCGCCGGCCACGCGGTGAAGGTCTCTTCGGCCGGCTCGGCGCCGACGGTGCTCGACCCCCTCGCCGCGAAGGTCATGGGCGAAATCGGCGTCGACCTTTCGGCGCAGCGCTCGAAAGGCGTCGGTGACGTGCCGCTGGCCGAAGTCGACGTCGTCGTCACGCTGTGCGGCGAAGGCGAAAGCCCCCACTTCGGTGGCCCGGCGACTCGGCTGTCGTGGCCGCTGCCCGACCCCGCCGCGGCCCCAGGTGACGAAGCGGCGAAACTCCAAGCGTTTCGCCAGGTGCGAGGCGAGCTGTGCCGTCGCCTGGCCCGGGTGTACGGGCCGGGGTTTCTCGTCGAACCGACCCGTTCATTGTTCTTCACCGGCAAAGGCGGGGTGGGCAAAACGTCGTTGTCGACCGCCACGGCCATGGCCCTCGCCGACCAGGGCCTCAAGGTGTTGCTGGTCAGCACCGACGCCGCTTCGAACCTCGACGAGATTCTCGGCATCGAATTGCGCAACACCCCGGTGCCCGTGCCGGGCGTAGACGGGCTCGAAGTCGTCAACATCGACCCTGACGCCGCCGCCGAGGCCTACCGCGGCCGGGTGCTCGCGCAGCTCGGGGCCGCCACCGAGACCGAACGCGCCACGGTGAGAGAACAGCTCTCGGGGGCCTGCACGACCGAAATCGCCGCGTTCGATGAGTTCGCGACGCTGTTGGCCGAGGGCCCAGAACAGTATGCGCACATTGTTTTTGACACCGCCCCCACTGGCCACACGCTGCGGCTGTTGAGTCTGCCGAAGGCCTGGTCGGGCTTTCTCGAGGGCAACGACCGGGGCGCTTCGTGTCTGGGGCCGCATTCGGGTTTGAAGATGCAAGAAGACCGTTTCGTGAAAGCCCTCGACGCGCTCACCGACCCGGCGCGAACGACGGTCGTGTTGGTGGCGACGCCCGACGAGCGGGCGGTGCGTGAAGCGGCGCGCGCGGCCGACGAATTGGCGGCGCTGGGGGTGCGTCACCAGCGCTTGGCCCTCAACGGGGTATTTCACGCGAGCGAGCGCACCGACCCAGTGGCGGTGGCGCTCGAGCGCCAGCAGCGGGCGGTCATGGCCCAGCTGCCCGCCGCGCTCCGCGAGCTGCCGTGCGACGAGGTGGCGCTCGTGCCGTTCGACACCGTTGGGCTGGCGGCGCTGAGGGCGCTCCTTCGGAGGGGGGCGGGCGGTGGGCCGAGTGCGCCGGCGATCGTCTCCGCGCCGCCGGCCATGGCTCCGCTCGCGTCGCTGGTCGACGCCGTGGCGGCGAACCCGCGCGGGCTGGTCATGGTGATGGGCAAGGGGGGCGTGGGCAAGACCACCATCGCCGCGGCGCTGGCGGTCGCGCTCACGAAGCGGGGGCTCGACGTTCACCTCAGCACCACCGACCCCGCGGCCCACTTGGTCGAAACGCTCGCGGGCGAGGTGCCGGGGCTCGAGGTGAGCCGAATCGACCCGGTCGCCGAGACGCGCGCGTACGTCGACCACCTCATGGCCACCCGGGGCAAAGCGCTCGATGCCCAAGGTCAAGCCCTGTTGCGCGAAGACCTGCGCTCGCCGTGCACCGAAGAAGTGGCGGTCTTTCACGCGTTCTCTCGCGTCATCAGCGAGTCGCGCCGTCGCCTGGTGGTGCTCGACACCGCGCCGACCGGGCACTCCCTCTTGTTGATGGACGCGACGGGCGCGTACCACCGCCAAGCGATGCGAGACTTGGGGCCGGGCATCAACCCCGCGCGGGTCACCACCCCGCTGATGCGGCTCCAAGACCCGGCGCTGACCCACGTCGTCATCGTGACGCTCCCGGAGAGCACGCCCGTGTCGCAGGCCGCCGCGCTCCAAGAAGACCTGCGCCGCGCACATGTCGAGCCGTTCGCGTGGGTCGTCAACCGGAGGTTGTCGGCAGCAGGGGCTCGCGACCCGTTGTTGGCGGCGAAGCTCGCCGGCGAGCGCCGCCAGCTCGAGCGCATTGGGTCGGGGCTGGCGCGCCAACTCTTCGTCGTGCCTTGGGTGGCGGCGGCCCCGGTCGGCGCGGCGGCGCTGAACGCCTTGTGCCGCCCGCCGAGCACGTCACTTTAGACAACAGCGAAACGCCACGGCGTTGTCGGGCCCCGCTTCAGGAAAGTCGAACCCCTGCGTGCACTTGAGCAACCCCGCACTCGCGCTGCTGCGAAACGAACCGCCGCGCACTCGGCAGCTGCCGTTGCTGCACGTCGACGTGCGCTCATAGGCGTTGCCGCTCATGTCGTACAGCCCCGCCGCCGCGCCTTGGCAGGTCGACAGCGAGCCGGTGGCGATGAGGGCGTTGTACCCCTTGTCGGCGCCGTTGCAGGCCGTGCCCGAATAGAGCGAACCGTAAGGGTAGGTGAGCCCACTCGGGCCCGAGCACGCCGCCTGCCATTCGGCTTCGGTGCACAGGTATTTGCCGGCAGCCGCGCATGCGGCTTTCGCTTGGTCGGTCGTCAACGACACCCACGGGGCGACGCCGCTGACGGAGCGGGCAGCGCCGCGCTCGCCCAACGAGGCTTCGAACGAGTCGATGCACAGATTGAGCGCCGATACCAACGACATGCCCGTCGGGCACCCGCCCGGAGGCCGCGTCAAGGTGCAGGTCACCCCGTCTCCGGTGAACGCGTCGAGGCATTGGCAGGTGCGTGAGCCCGCGGTGTTGGTGCACGTCGCGTTGACCGAACACCCGCCGTTGTTGATGTTGCACTCGTTGACGTCTTCACATGCGCCAGACGAACAGACAAAGCCGCTGCCGCAGGCCCCGCACACCGCCGCTCCCGACCCGCATTTCGAGTCACTCTGGTTCGCGGGCAAGACGCAGGTGTCGTTTTGACAACACCCACCAGCGCAGCTCGTCGCCGTGCACGTGACGGGCGGCGCGACGCAGGCGCCGCTCTGACACACCTTCGTGCCCTCGCACGGCACGTCGGCCGAGCTGTAAATGCACGCATTCGCGACGCAATTGCCGGGTGACGCGTACGCGCGTCGCGTGGTCGGGTTGGCGCAGGTGTCGGGAGGCGGCTCGAGACACCCGAGGCAGTGGTCGTTCACGCACGCCCCGTTGGCGCAACCCGCCGAGCACTGCACGACGGTGCTGCCGTACGAACAGATGCCCGCGTCGGCCACGCAGACGCCAAGGCTCGACAGTTTCACATGCGTCGCGTCGACGCACTCCGACGGAGGCGGCGCGTTGCACGTCACTCCTGTGCACGGGTCGCCGGTGCAGTGGCCGTCGACGCAGGTACCCACGCAGGCGACGACGGTCGATGAATAGAAGCAAGACCCCGTCGTGCATGATCCATTGGGTGACGAGACGCGAACGTGGGTCGCGTCGACGCAGACCGGGGCCGGAGGCCGCTGACACACCACGCCGGCGCACGTGTCAAGCGCACACCCGGCGTCGACGCAGCCGTCACCACACTGCACAATCGTCGGCTCGTAGACGCAGCCCGACGGGGTGCACCGGCCGGTCGGGTACGTGGCCAGGTGCTCGCGGTCGAGACACGCCGGGGTCGGCCCTTTGTCACAGCCGAGCGGGCACGGGCTCGGGCCTCCATCGACGCGCCCCCCGTCGGTGAACGCCGGCCTTTCGAACCCATAGTGAGCCGCGTCGAGGTCGAGGCACCCCGACCCGAGCCCGAGCACCGCCAGCGCCACGTTCAGTCGAACCGTCGACGCGTGAGGGCTCATGGCTTGTTGAGATTGACGAGAATGCTGGGCGTCGAGCCACAACCGAAGTTGCTCGACGCGTTGGTGTCGACGAACAAGTAATAGGTGCCCTTCGGGTACGTCGTCTCGCCACCGATGGAAACTTGGCTCGACGTGGGGCTCTTGCTGCCTCCGCAGACGTACACTGATGGGCTGTACAGCGGGCATTGGTCGAGGAGGAGCGTTGTCATCGGGCCGCACGAATAGATG
>JBGAIY010000442.1:0-6297 GCA_044225205.1 Myxococcaceae bacterium
GCCCGCCGGCTCGTCTGGGCCTCGTGGTGATGGCCGGCCTCGACGCGAGCGCGTTCGAAGCGCGGTTCGGCCCGCCGGCACGCCAAGAACGCTGTGGCGACGCCCAAGTCTGGGTGTACGCAGGGAGCGCACGCGAAGAGCTCGAGCGCTCGACGCTCGACGTCATTCGCCGGGTCATCGGTCTTGGCCCGTCGCGGTGAGCGACGAGCGAGCGAAGACCGTCACGCCAGCGCCAGCAACTGAGCGAACCGGGCCCGCTCGGTCGAGAAATACTCGTCGTCTTCGTCGCGTGACTGGAGCCCACTGAGCGCTCGAGCGACCACCGGCAGGGCCCCCAAGTCACCCGGCTTCTTGGCACGCCAAGCGGGCCGGGCCCTTTGATTTCACGAACGATTTCGGCTCGGTCGCGGTTCTTTTGCACGTTTTCGAAGGGTTGGGTCATTCACGGGCATGACGACGACGGTGTTTGACCGCCTTCGGGCGTGGGTTGAATTGTTCTCGAAGCGTGACGACATCGAAGCCTCGGGGCCTTTGCGCATCGCGCCTCCGAAGCCGAGCCCGACGGTGTGGCCCGCCGACCTCGAAGACTTCGCCGCGAAGACGAGCGACTTTTCTTTTTCGTACCGCGTGAAGAACGTCGAAGGCGCGGGAGGCGAGCTGTTCTTGTCGCTCGTCGGCATCGCCACCGACGTGTACCTGCCGGTGCCGGGCAAGGGCACCTTCGAGCGAGCCGTCGAACTCGAGTACGACGCGAACGGCACGGGGCTCGCGGGGTTCTTGGTGCTCGAAGGGTCACCCTTCATTGTGTGGAACGTCGAAGACCCGGTGGTCTTCGATTCTTTCACCGACTACGTGACCCAGGGCGCGCGCGCAGGTTTCGCGACGGGAGAGGCCCGGTGGCAACGACGGGGCGAACCCTCACCGCTGTTCGCCCAAAGTCTGCCCAAGAGCACGTCGCCAGACGCCATCAAGGCCGCGCTCGTCGGCCGGGGGGCGACGGCCGAAATGGCCGGTGACCTGATGGAGTGGCTGGGCGCCGACGTGGTGTTGTTGTTGCCGAAGCGCTGAAGGCATTCGTCACTTGTTGCGGGGGTACACGCCCCACCGGGGCTCGGCCTTGAAGCCCTCGGCCCAACTCGTCAACCCGGTCACGTTTTGGGTCACGGTCGCCCAGGCCTGGTCGGCTCCGGGCACCTCGCGTTCGACGGCGGTGGCGAACGCCGCCCAAAAGTACGACGGGTAGAGGGCGCCGGCCTGCGCGTCGGGCGAAGCCGAATTGTAGGTGGTGGCCGAGCTCGACCCGTGGAGCCACGGGCCTGCGACTGGCGGCGGGCTGGCGTCTTTGTACTGCCAGGCGAAATTCTGACCCCACGTCGGCAGCGAGCCCATGGCCGGAGTGTCTGACGAGTTGGTGACGCCCTGGGTGCCCGCGGTGGTCTCATAGTAGTGAAGGCGCCATTCGCCACCGACGGCCTCGTTGACGTAGCGAATGGGCATGAGCGCCGCCCAGTCGGCCACGGCCGTGAACGCGGCCTGTTGCGCGCCCATCAGCAACTTCGCCCGCTCGCCTTTGTGCAGCTCGATGAGCAGGTAAAAGTGCTGCCACAAGGGCACCTGGTAGCCGGGTACGCCGGTCTCAAAGTCGACGGGCGAGTCGGGCGACCAGTCGTACACGAACCCCAGCGTCGACTTCGGGTTGTCTTTGAACGACTGAATCATGGCCACGTTTCGCGACAGCGCTTGGCGGGCGGGCTCTTTCCACGGGTCGCCGTCGGGAGTGAGGAACAGGGCGTGAATGAGGCTGCGAAAGCCCCAGGCTTTGCCACGGGTTTGGTACCAGTACCTAAACGTGCCGTCGGTGCTCGACCAGGTGCCATTGAACACCGCAACCTTCTGAGCGATTTCGATGAACACGGGTGACGGTCGGCTCATGAAAGCCATCAACCCGGCGGCTGGGCTGTGGGCCACCTCCCACGCGAGTTGGTCGGGGCCGTCGACCGTCGACGGCCAGTTCGACTGCTGGTTCTTGCCGGCGAGCTGGTCGAAGTTCGGCACCTCCCCCGTCGACGAGTCGCGAAAATTCACGTTGAACGACAGCACCGAGAGCGCCGAGGCGAGCACCGCGCGCTGCGCATTCACGTCACCGGTTTGGAGGTAGCGAACTTCCCACTGGGGCAAGGGGCCAATCTGGGGCGAGTCTCCGGTGGCGCCCATTTCTTTGGCCGGGTGCCGGCCGGGGCCCCACGGCACGTAGGCGTCGTTCGCGTACGTCGCCATCGACCCCCCCGGCTGCCAGACTCTGAAGAGCAGCGGGTGCCGCTGCATCGACGCGGCGTCTTGCGTCACCTCGACGTGGCCGTCGCCGCCCACCCAGCCCGACGCGTACCATGACCGCAGAGGCTGGTGGGTGGCTCCCGGCCCTTGCGCCGACGAGACCGTGGCGAGAGTCGAGCCATTGAGACGAATGGTCGCGGTGTAGTCGACCGGCGCGGGCAACGTCGGGTTCGAAGCACTGTTGATTTTGTCATTTTCAACCACCACTTCGACCAGCGCGCGGTCGACGGCGAACGCGTGAACGTCGACCACCGCCTCGAGGCTCGCTTGCGAACCGATCGGTACCCGGTAGCGGGCGCAAATGACTTGGCCGTTCGCCCACCACACCCGCTCTGGAGCGGTAAAGGTCGACAGGCTGGCCGAACCGGTGGCGCCGAAGTCGAAGGTCAGCTCGTGCACCAGCTGGCCAATGCGCTGCGGGGTGAGCGTGGCGTCGAGCACCTGACCCGCGCTCAGGTGAATGGTGGCCGGCGTGTTCGCGGTCGTGACCCCCGCCACCACGACGACCGAGGCCGAACCGTCGGGCCAGCGAGACAACACCGACGCGCGCAAGCTCGGGTCGTCGAGGGAGACAATGGTGCTGCCATTCGGCACCGCGCCCTCGAGTGGGTAGACCGCCGCGGTGTACGGCACGGCCCCGGTTTCGGTCGAGCGCACCGTCAACGTCGGCAAGGGGCCCCCATCGGTGATGCTGGGTGGGCCGCCGTCAAAGGGGGCCGGCGGTGGCCCCGCATCGCGCACGCCCGCGTCGAGCGCAGAACCACCATCGGGCTTCGGCATGCCGGCGTCGAGGCGAGGCATGCCGGCGTCGCGAGGCATACCGGCGTCGAGAAGCGGCGTACCGGCGTCGAAGGGCGAGAGGCCCGCGTCGAACGGCACCGCGGCGTCGGCTGGCGACGACAGGCCCGAGTCGGGCCCGGTAACGAGCCCGGCGTCTTTGGTGCCTCCGCCGTCGAGGCCGGCATCACCCATGGCCCTGGGGGCTTCGGTGCCACCGACCTGGCCCACGCAGCCGGCCACAGTCACCGTCACCAACGTCACGCTGAGCAATCGCATGCGGGTGCCACAAAGCAACCGCCATACCCTTGAATTTTCTCAAAGAAGTCAGCGGGTTCGACGTCGGAGGCCGGAGGCTTCGATGCCCCCGCCAGTGGTGACGGGCGCCCACACCTCAGGGCGCTACCGGCTTCGCGGGTCGTCGCTTTGCCTGCCGAAACCGGCCATTGCGCACGTTGAACCGGTGGCAGCGAGGAGGAGCGGGCCGGGTCGCAAGGCGACCCTCTCAGAAGGCCATTCAACGCCCGGCACCAAGGCGCGAGGTGCGCGAGAGCGAGAGCCCCTCGGCGGCGAAGACAAGCGCCCCAACGTTCAAATCAAATCGCCCAGAGAATGTTCTTGTTCGGCGTGACCGACCCGTTGAGGTCACCACCCAAAACAGACTTCGTTTCGGTGGGTTGCAGAAGGGGGAGCGGGTTCTTGGTTGGCTTCTTCATTGTTTTCTCCATGATGGGCGCTCGAGCGAGCGCGGGTGTTGCTTCCCAGGTGCCGTGGGGCGGCAAACCGGCTCACCCATTGATCACGGCCTGAACGAAGCCCACGGTGCACGTTCAAATCGCCCAGAAAATGTTCTTGTTCGGCGTGACCGACCCGTTGAGGTCACCACCCGTTGAGGTCACCACCCAAAACAGATTTCGTTTCGGTGTTTTGCAGAACGGCGAGCGGGTTTTTGGTGGGCTTCTTCATTGTTTCTCCAGGGTGAGCGCTCTGAGCGAACGCGGTTGTTGCCGCCCAAGTGCCGTGGGGCGGTAAACCGGCTCACCTCAATGGGCCATGTTGCGCTCCTTTCGCCCACGTGCCGAAACTGCGCCTGCCCGCCTTGACGGTGCTGCTCTGGCTTGGCCGCGTGGGCCACGCAGGTGACGATACCGGGGCTCAACCGTTCGATGCCGGAGCGAGCGACGCGGGCACTCCGGCTGATGCGGGTGGTACCGACGGCACAGTCGACGCCGGGCGCCTCGGCTCTGACGCCGGTCAAGCGCACGACGCGGGTGCCTCGAGCGACGCGGGCCCTCCTCCGACTGATGCTGGTGGCGCTGAAGGCACAGTCGACGCCGGGCGCCCCGGCTCCGACGCCGGTCAAGCGCTCAGCGCGGGTGCCCCGAGCGACGCCGGGCCACCACTCGATGCGGCCGCCTCGAGCGACGCCGGTCTCGTGTATCCGACCGACTTCGGAGGCACCGAAAACCCCATATCTGAAGCCGGAGCGTGGACGGTGGGACACCGATGGCCTGTTGTGGAGCCGACCCGCAGAAGAGCGGCGCCTTCGGCTCGCAGGCCGTGCACGCCCCTCCTCCCTTCGACGACTCCATTGCCCACCTGCACGGCTTTCCTCCGGGGCCTCGAGGTCGAGTTGCTGCTGCGGTTCGAAATCACGCCGAACAATGCCCGTGGCGACGAGGTCGACTTGTACCGGGCTCGGTCGTGCGGTGGAACGGCCCGCTCAACAGCTCCACGCCGCTGGTCGAGCACCTCACCACCAATGTGAGCTTCGCCGACGGCGCCGTCTGGTACGCCGAAATGGTCGGCACCGTCATCACCGTGGAGTGCAACGACGCCGTCGTCTGGCAGTCTGACCGCAGCCAAGACGACTTCACGTGGGACGCCGGCAACCCCGGCCTCGGCTTCTCCGTCGACAGCCTTCGGGTGGAAGCGGTTCACCGCGCGGGGCTTGAGTCGACGCCAGGCGAAGGGCGCCTCGTCATCATTCCCATTGGGCGGGCCCTGTGGCATCACCTGGGCATGGCTTCATCTCTGACCGCCGCCCAAATTCGCGAAGCGTTTCTGACCTTTTTCGAGAGCAAGGCGCACCGCCGCGTCGCTTCGTCGTCGCTCGTGCCCGCCAACGACCCGACCCTGCTCTTCACGAACGCCGGCATGGTGCAGTTCAAAGACGTGTTCACCGGGCGCGAAGTGCGCGACTACGTGCGGGCCACGACGACGCAAAAGTGCGTGCGCGCCGGCGGCAAGCACAACGACCTCGACAACGTGGGCTTCACCGCTCGGCACCACACGTTCTTCGAAATGCTGGGCAACTTCTCGTTCGGCGACTACTTCAAAGCCGACGCCATTGCCTGGGCGTGGGAATTCGTGACCCAGGTGCTGAAGCTGCCGGTCGAGAAGCTCTCGGTGACCGTGTTCAAGGGCGAAGACGGCATACCCGCCGACGAAGAAGCCGCGGCCCTGTGGGAAAAGACGGGCGTACCGAAAGACCGCATTCGCCGCTTGGGGCTCAAAGACAACTTCTGGGCCATGGGCGACACGGGCGCGTGTGGGCCGTGCTCCGAAATTTACTTCTACATGCCCGACGGCCCCGTGAAGCCGGGCGAATACGCGGGAGAATCAGACAACTGGCTCGAGATTTGGAACCTCGTGTTCATGCAGTTCGAACGCAAGGTGGCCGGTGGCCCGCTCACGCCGCTGCCGAAACCGAGCATCGACACCGGCGCCGGCCTCGAGCGGGTGGCGTCGGTCGTTCAAGGCAAAAAGTCGAACTACGACATCGACCTGTTTGGCCCGCTGCTCGCCAAGGCGGCCGAACTGTCGGGCAAGAAGTACGGAGCGAGCGACGCCCTGCCCGACGTGGCGATGCGGGTCATCGCCGACCATGCGCGGGCGACGGCGTTCTTGGTGACCGACGGCGTTCAACCCAGCAACGAAGGCCGGGGGTACGTGCTGCGGCGAATCATGCGCCGCGCCATTCGCCACGGAGAAGAGAACCTCGACCTGACCGAGCCGTTCTTCGACCAAGCGGTCGATTCGGTCGTCACGGCCATGTCGGCGGCGTACCCCCAGCTCAAAGAAAAGCGCGACATCTTGCACGAAGTCGTTCGCCACGAAGAGGCGTCGTTTCGGCGCACGCTCAAAGGCGGCCGTCACCTCATTCAGCAGCAACTCAACGCGCTC
>JBGAIY010000443.1:0-6264 GCA_044225205.1 Myxococcaceae bacterium
GTTTTTGGCTGATCAGCGGCGTTGTTTGTAAAATGACGCAGTCTTTTCATGTACTTATACGCGTGAACGGGAGTGCGCACATTTCCCTCCCGTGGAGCCGATACTCTCGGTACTGGAGCTTTTCGTGCGACCTACCTTGAATCTTTCTGTTGTCGTTGCACTGGCCTTTGCCGCCGGTTTCGCGCTGTCGTCGTGCAGCAAAACCCCACCTGCTGCGCCCACGCTCAAGAATGAGGGCGAGGCATGCATCAAAGACGAAGACTGCACGACTGGGTTGTGTGAGGGCATCCCCGGTACCGCGACGCTGTGCGTGCGCAAGTGCACGGGTGGCTGCCAAGCGAACGAAATCTGCTCGCAGCTGACCACCGGTCGGTTCTCGTGCGTGAAAGACCGCGGCGGGCTCTGCACGTCGTGCACGCTCGACACCGACTGCCCCTACCCGGCCGACAAGTGCATCGTCATTGACGGCCGAGGCGTCTGCGGCCGCGACTGCGCGTTCAACCAAAACTGCCCGACCTCGTACCGCTGTTTGCAAGGCATCGGCACCGACGGCAAAGCGAAGTCGCAGCAGTGCACACCGGCGTCGGGCAGCTGCACCTGCACCTCGGCGACCGCGGGCCAAATGGTGGCGTGCTCGTCAACCAACTCGCTGGGCACCTGCACAGGGTACCGCACCTGTGACGGCGTCTCGGGCTTCGACAACTGCAGCGCGCGCATACCTCAACCAGAGGTCTGCAACGGCGTCGACGACAACTGCAACGGCAGCATCGATGAGAACATGGGGAGCCAGACCTGCGGCGTGGGTGCGTGCAAGCGCACCGTCGACACTTGCACCGACGGCGGCGTGGTGGCTTGCGTCGAAGGCAAGCCCGGCCTCGAAACCTGCAACGGCATTGACGACGACTGCGACGGCATCACCGACAACGGCTCGGGTCTGCTGACCGACGTGATGAACTGCGGCAAGTGCGGCAACGCCTGCACGGTCGACCACGCGACGCCCAAGTGCACCGCGGGCACCTGCCTGATTCAGCAATGTGACGTGGGTTTTGCCAACTGCAACTCCCTCGACGTTGATGGCTGTGAAGTCAACACCAAGACCAGCATCGACCACTGTGGCGGCTGCGGCAAAAAGTGTGATTCACCGGGTTCAGACGCGACCTGCAACAACGGGAGCTGCGAATACCAGTGCAAGCCGGGCTTCATCGACCTCGACGGTAAGGCCGACAACGGCTGCGAATACCAGTGCACCCCGGTTCGCCTGCCTGACGGCGGAGTCGCCATCGACGTGCCCGACGTCGACATGATCGACGCGAACTGCGACGGCTTCGACGGCGACGCGACCAACGGCATCTTCGTCTCTGACCGCACGGGCGACGACACCAACATCGGAGACATGGAAAACCCGGTGCAGACCATTCAGAAGGGCGTCGAACTGGCCGTCGCGCAGAACAAACGCGACGTGTACGTGTCGCAGCCGTTCAGCTCGTACGCTGGCCCGGTCGACCTCACGAACGTGAAAGGCAAAATCATCGCCGGGGCGTACGCGGTCGCCACCCCGAGGTGGAAGCGCGACGCGGCGAACGGCACTGCGGTGTTCGGCGGCAACCCGGCGCTCATCATGAATGCCTCGCACGGCACCATCGTGCAGCACCTGTCGTTTCGCAGCGACGACGCCGTCGGCTTCGAAGCGAATGGCAACGGCAAAAACGCGTACGGCGCCGTTGTGACGAACACGGCCGATGCTGGGTTTCAGAAAATCACCGTGCAAGCGGGCAAGGGCGCGGCCGGAGCCCCGGGCGTCGCGGGCGGCGGCGGTGCGGTGCCCAGCCCGTTCTCGCTCATCGACGGCAAAGACGGCCAAGCCGGTGCGGTCGATGACGGCTCAGACTTGTGCAACGGCCACTCTCCGCCGCGCGTTGTCGGAGCGGGCGGCGTCAGTGCCTGCGGGCGCAATGGTGGGGCCGGTGGTGATTCGGGCCGAGACGACGGCAACCCCGGCTTCGCGGGGCAAGACGGCATCATTTCGGTTGGCAGCGCGGGCCAAGGCAACCCGAATGACAATGAAGGCACGGCCTGGCCGACCTCGTTCGGCAAAGACGGTGCCTCGGGTACGAAAGGTGACGACGGCGCTCGCTCGAGCAACGTGGGCTCGTTGACCGCGGCCGGCTACTTGGGGCCGATTGGCGGCGGCGGCAAAGACGGCAGCCATGGCAACGGCGGTGGTGGCGGCGGCGGTGGCGGTGGCGGCTGCGACTACATTCTCGATGGTTTGGTCTGCAAGTGTTCGGCGCGCGGGAGTGCTGGCGGTGGTGGTGGTGCCGGCGGCTGCGCAGGCAGCGGTGGCACGCCTGGAGGCAGCGGCGGCGCGTCGATTGCCCTGTTGATGTACAAGTCGTCGGCCCGGGCGGTTGACCTCAAATTGCGCGCCGGCGCCGGCGGTACCGGCGGCAACGGTGGTGGTGGAGGCACGGGCAGCAACGGCGGTGCCGGCGGCAAGTCACCCTATTTCGCTGATCAGCAGTTCACCGCCGGTCGTGGCGGAGACGGCGGCAAAGGTGGCAAGGGTGGTGACGGCGGTGGTGGTGCCGGTGGCGCAGGCGGCGCTTCGTTCGGTTACCTCCACGACAGCACCGCGCGCATCAACACGAGCGAGCTGACCATCAGCACCGGCTCGCAGGGCAACCCGGGGCTTGGTGGCGGCACCGGCAACGACGGCCCCTACGGCAAAGTCGAGACCGATCAGTCACTGTAGAAGTCGGTCATGTTCTGGCTGGTCTCGCTTCGCACGCGTGACGAGCCGCGCACGGTCGAAGCGATTATCTTGAGATGGGCGGAGCGGGCTTGGCGGCTGGCAACGGCCTCCGGCAAAGCCGAGACCGATCAGTCACTGGAGAAGTCGCTCATGTTCTGGCTGGTCTCGCTTCGCACGCGCGACCAGCCGCACACGGTCGAAGCGATTTTTTCGAGATGGTCTGAGAGGGGCTTGGCGGCTGCAGTTGCCCCCATGAAACTGGACAGCTCAGGGCTGGAGTTGGCAATACGAATTTCGCGGGTTGATTTCATCTTGAGGCTTTTGTGGGCGCGACGTCTGAAGGCAACTGCTGCGACACGTGCTCCGCGGTCTTCTCGGCCACCCCGCGACTCAGGCGCGGCCGAAGTCGCGTTCGCATGCGCGGTGTAGATTGGGCCGTTGTCTGAGAGCCATTGGGTGTGGCAGCTCGACCGTTTCCGCCATGCTCGCTGGCTTGGCGGCTGGCAACGACGGTCGGAATCACAGACCATCACCATCTGTACGCTCATGGGGCCATCGCGAGGGCTGGCGGGGGTTACTTTCGCGCCGCGAAGACGTTCTGGTCTCGCTTCGCGAGGGCGACCAGCCGCTCACGGTCAAGGCCGTGTTTCGAAAAAGCCCGGGGGTCGAAGACTTTTCGCCACTTCGGGTCGTCGGCGGCGAACGCGTCGATGTTCGCGTGATGCTTGGCTTTGACCTTGCCCGCTTCGGTCGAGTGTTGGTCTTCAATGACCACGGGGGCGCGCAAGGTGCCGAGCACCACCAAGCTGTGGTCGTTGAAGTGCCCGTAGACGAATTGATCGGCCGTCAAGTCGCCGGCGACCGACAGTTCGCCGTCGGTGCACACGGCTCTGGCGCTGAGCGACCCGGCCACGGAGATGAGGGAGTCGTGGCCCAAATCGGTGAGGACTCCGCCGACCTTCAAGTCGCCGGTGACCAACAGCGTGCCTCGAACGGCGAGGTCACCTTTGACCACCAAGTCACCCCGAATCAACCGTGGCCCGGTCTTGAAGGCGGCGCTCTTGCGTTCAGCGGGCAGTGCCTCGCGTGCGAGCAGGGTCAGCGCCAAGGCGTGCCACCACGGCGCGTCGAGCGAGCCGACCGCGTCGTCCCAGGTGGGGGCCTGGCTCAGGTCGAAGGCCTCGATTCGCTGACGCAGCAGGGCCCATTCATTTTGAGGAAAGAACGCGAACGGTTTGGCGCGCGCGTCGAAGGCTTGCAGCATGGCCGAAACGTCGACGCCGCTGCTCGAGCGTACCGCCCCGAGCTTCTTCGCGAGCGCCGAATGGCCGTTCTTGGCGGCGAGCGCGCTGGCCTTGGCGAGGGCCTTGGTCTGGCCTTTGAGCAGCACTCCCAGGGCTTCGGCCACCTCGACGTGGCCTTGTTCGGCCGCCCAGTCGAGCGGTGTGCGTTGGCTCGTGTCGGTCAGTGAAAAGTCGGCTCCGGCGGCAGCCACGGCGCGAATGACTTCGGCGTTTCGGGTGTCGTGCGCGGGGGTGCGGCGGTGTTCTCCTCGGGCGTTGACGTCGGCCCCCAGCGCGATGAGCTTCTGCGCGGCCGCCAGTCGGTTTTGCTCCGCGGCATGATGCAAGGGCGTGGCCCGGCTTGCGTTGCGTGCGTCGACGGGGGCTCCGCATTCGACCAACAGCTCGATGACCCTCGCGTCACCCACGGCCGCCAACACGTGAAGCGCGGTGTCTTTCGAATCGCGTTCGACGGCTTTCACGTTCGCGCCGAGGTTGAGCAACGCGAGAACGCGCCCGGGTCGCCCCACGGCGTCGGTGTCTGCTCCGAGCGGGTTGAGGCGCGCGAACAGCTTGCTGCCGCAGGCCACCAACAGCGGCTCGTCGAAGGTCGGGTTCTTGTTTTTTCGCGGTTGGCGGCCGAGCCATTCGACGAAGGGTGGGTGCTCGAAGACGGGGCCCAGGCCGGCGAAGTCGGGGTGGCCGTCGAGCGACGCGTCGGCCCGCGTGCCGGGCGCTTCGCGAATGAAGTCGACCAGCGCGGCGAAGTCACCCTCCAGGGCCTTGCGCCACGCCGCCAACGCCTTGGAGATGAAGTGAAAGAGTTCGAGGTCGCGCAGTTTGACGGCCTCGTCGTAGTCGCGCGCAATGGCCGTGAGCGCCTTGGCCGAGGCGGGTGCGCTGCTCAACGCCGCCGCGCACTTTCGGTACAGTGCCAGCGCCCGTGAACGTTGCGCGAGGGTCAACTCGCCTCCGGGCTTCGTGCCAACCGTCAGCGCGAGCACCTGCTTCACCGCTTCGGGGCTGGGTCGGCCGAGACGGTCGGCGGTGACGTTGATCAGGTGGTGGGCCTCGAGGTCGCCCGGCGTGTTTTCGACAATCGACGTCAGCGCTTGCAGAGCCGCTTCGTTTTTCGCGGCGTCGAGCAGCGCGTCAATTTTCTTTCGCCAGGCCGGTACCATCACCACAGGTTACCGAAGACTCCAGGTTCACCTGAACTGATCTGCGAGCCAAGAAGCGTGCACACGGGCGGGGTTGAATGGCAGAAGTGACGTGGCATGGCGGGTCTCGGTCACATCGGAGTTGGTTTGGCGACGGGCCGGCTGCGGGCCGCTGGGCGCACGGGGTGGTCGTTGGCGCTCGGCATGGGGTGGTTCAGCGCGCTCGCGATGCTGCCCGACGTCGATGTTCTCGGGTTTCGCTTGGGCATTGCCTACGCCGCTCCGTTTGGTCACCGTGGAGCGCTTCACTCGTTGGTCTTCGCGACCGCGGTGGGTGCGGTGGTCGCGGCCGTGCAAGCGTGGCGTCGACAGCGCTGGGTCTCATCGGGGCTGACGGCGCTTTGGGTGGTGGCCTCGCACGGGCTGCTCGACGCCGCCACCGACGGCGGGCTCGGCGTTGCCCTGTTGTGGCCGTTTTCGCAGCGCCGCTTCTTCTGGCCCTCCACGCCCATACCGGTGTCGCCAATCGGCCGAGGCGTGTTGACCGAACGCGGAGTGACCGTGGCGTTGACGGAGCTGCTGATTTTCAGCCCGCTCTTCGTGTACGCCTTCTGGCCCCGTCGCCGCCCAAACCACGAGCACTGAGTCAAAGGTCGACGCCCAGGTGTCGCAGCAACAAGCCTCCGGTGGCGCTGGTGGCGTTGGCGATGAAGGCCCACAGCAGGGCGCGGGGCACGCTGTTGCGGTGAAGCCACCACGCTTCAACCACCACCGCGAAGACTTCGGCGCCGGCGATCATGCCCCAGTAGCCGAAGCCAATGTGCAGCAACGAGGGAAAGACGAACCAGACGACCGGGTGGGTGATGGTGCTGGCGAGGAGCGCGGTTTTCCACGAGCCCCCCGTCGCCCGCAGGTAAATCGGCACCTCAAAAGCCTGTGTAAAAGCAAAGGCTTTGAACCACGCGAAGAGCGCGGCGGTCATTGGGCGTTGACCCCGCTTCGGCCCGAAGCCAGCCAACGCGCGGCGACGGCCAATTCGAGGTACCCGTGAAAAGCGGCCACTCGCAGG
>JBGAIY010000444.1:0-6445 GCA_044225205.1 Myxococcaceae bacterium
TACCGCCTCATCGGCAACTTCGTGAGGGCGGGGCGTATCAACAAGCTCATTTTGCTGCACGGCCCCAACGGTTCGGCCAAGTCGTCTTTGGTCGAGGGGCTCAAGCGGGGCCTCGAGCTGTATTCGAACGCGCCCGAGGGCGCGCTCTACACGTTCAACTGGGTCTTCCCCACGCAGAAGTTGGTGAAAGGCAGCATCGGCTTCGGTGAAAAGGGTGAAGGGCCCGGAGCGCTCGCGAGCTACGCGCACCTCGAGGCCGACGACATCGAAGTGCGCATCGCGAGCCCCATGCGCGAGCACCCGCTGTTTCTGGTGCCCAAGTCAGAACGGCGAAAGCTCATCGAGCGGGCGCTGGCCGACGCGGGCGCGAACGGCGACTTCATCGTGCCGAGCTACCTGCTCGAGGGTGAGCTCAGCCACAAGTCGCGGCGCATCTACGACGCGCTGTTGGCGACGAACGGGGGCGACTACCTCAAGGTGCTGCGCCACGTGCAGGTCGAGCGGTTCTACGTGTCTCGCCGCTACCAGGTCGGCACGTTCACCATTGAGCCCCAAATGAGCGTCGACGCGGCGTACCAGCAGGTTTCGGCCGACCGCACCCAGGCGAACTTGCCACACGCGTTGCAGAACGTGGTGCTCTTCGACCCGCACGGGCCGCTGGTGTCGGCGAACCGCGGCCTCATCGAATACGCCGACCTGCTGAAGCGCCCGCTCGAAACGTACAAGTACCTGTTGGGCTTCAGCGAGTCGTCAGAAGTGCCGCTCGAGCACATGATCTTGCAGCTCGACGAAGTGCTCATCGCTTCGGCGAACGAAAAGCACTTGGCGGCGTTCAAAGAACTGCCCGACTTCGCGAGCTTCAAGGGGCGCATCGAGCTGGTGCGGGTGCCGTACCTGCGGCGGTGGCACGTCGAACGCGAAATTTACGACGCGCAGATCACCGAGCGCACCGTGGGGCGGCACATTGCGCCGCACGCGACCAGCGTCGCCGCCATGTGGGCGGTGCTCACGCGGCTCAAAAAGCCCATCGCCGACCGGTATTCGGCCGAAGCGCGCTCGCTCGTCGAGCGGCTCTCTCCGGTCGAAAAATTGAAATTGTACCAAGACAACGAAGCGCCCGAGCGGCTCACGCTGCACCAGCAAAAAGAGCTCAAGAAGGTCGTTCAGGCCCTCTACGAAGAATCAGACGCGTACCCCAACTACGAAGGCCGCAGCGGGGCCTCGGCCCGTGAAATCAAGACCGCGCTGTTCAACGCGGCGCAGACCACCGAGTACGACAGCTTGCACCCTTTGGCGGTGCTCAAAGAACTCGCGAACCTCATTCGCGACAAGAGCGTCTACGAATTCTTGCAGCAAGAAATTGTCGACGGTTTTCACGACCACACCGAGTTCGTCAGCGCGGTCGAGTCCCAATACCTCGACTGGGTCGACCGGGAGGTGCGCGAGTCGATGGGCCTGGTGAGCGAAGGTCAGTACCGCGACCTGTTCGAGCGCTACGTGCAGACCGTCAATGCCTGGGTCAAAGGCGAAAAGCTGCACAACAAGCACACCGGTGCGTCAGAGAAGCCCAGCGAGTCACAGATGAGCGAGTTCGAGGGCTTCGTGATGCCCAAAGGCGACGACGCGCGCGAGTTTCGCAAGGCGCTGATCGCCAGCATCGGCGCCTGGCGCATCGACAACCCGAGTTCAGACGTCGACTACGCCCGCATTTTTCCAGACTTGTTCAAAAGGCTGTCTGACCACTTCTACGTCGAGCGCAAACGCACCCTGCAGCACAACGCCGAGAACATCTTGAAGTACCTCTCAGACGAGCGGTCGAGCCTGTCTCCGAAAGAGCAGACCCAGGTGCGGGCCACCCTCGACACCATGGCCAAGAAGTACAAGTACACCGACCCGTCGGCCCGTGACGCCATCGTCTTCTTGATGAAGAAGCGGTACGCCTAACCGGGGCAGTTCACGGGCGTTTCAACGACGACGCCGATCAGCCCGAAAAACGGGTGATTTCAGGCCTTTTTGGTGAAGAAACGGCCTATCGCACCTTGACCGACAAGGGGGTGATCGGCGAAACTCCGCGCCCCAATCGTGCAAGGGCGAGCCTCTCTCACACCCGCCCAACACCCTTTGGTCAGGAAGGCTTACTGGTATGGCTGACGGACCCGCGCTTCACTTCTTTGCTGGAAAAGGCGGCGCTGGCAAGACCACTCTTGCTACCGCCCACGCGCTGACGCTGCTCGACGAGAACGCCAAAGACCGAGTGCTCTTGGTGTCGCTCGAAGAGAACGGCGGCGTCGCCGACCTCGTGAAGAAGAAGCTCGCGACCAAGCCCACGAAGTTGTTGGCGGGCAAGGGCAACGGCGGGGTGTTCGCGGTCGAACTCGACCCCAAGGGCTTGGGAGAGGCCTTCAACGCGACGTGGAAGCCAGCGCTGTTGGGCTCGGTGACGAAGGGTGCGGTGCTGAGCGACGACGACACGAAGAAGCTGCTCGAGGCCTCAGCGGGCAACATGGGTGAGCTCGCGTTGATGTTTCACCTGCAAGCGTTGGTCGACTCGAAAGAGTGGGAACAGATCGTCGTCGACGGGCCGGCCACTTCGCACGCGATTCGGCTGCTCGAGCTGCCGACCCAATTTCGCAAGTTCGTGGGCCTGGTACGGGGTGAGAAGGGCAAGGTGCCGAAAGGCACCGTGCGGCCGGCCTTGCCGGTCGACGAGTTCGCCGCCAAAGCCGACGCGTTGAATGTGTTTTTGCGCGACCCCAAGCGCTTTCTGTTTCACGTGGTGACGGTGGCCGAGCCGGTGGCCGACGCGCAGGTTCGGCTCTTGGTGAAGGCCTTGACCGACAAGGCGATACCGTTCGCCGACATCGTGGTCGACATGATCGAAGACGGCAAGGTGAGCCGCGAAGTGGCCAACCGCCGAGGGCTGCAAGCCCCGCACGTGCGCAAGTACCAAACGCTGTCACAGAAGGTCGACCTGGTTCAGCGGCGCATCGTGGGGCCGCGTGGGCTCGACGAAGTGAAGAAGTTCGCGAAAGAATGGGCGAGCGGCAAAGAGACCAAGGCCCTGCAGTTCTTGCCGGCCGAGGCACCGCCGGCCTTGGTTCGCTCTCCGTCGATGCCGCCCGTCGCGGCGCCGCCGTTGCCGCCGACCCGGTTCATTTTCTTCGTGGGCTCGGGTGGGGTGGGCAAGTCGTCGTGCGCCGCCGCCGCGGCCGTCACGCTCACCGAAAAAGAAGGGCCGGTGCTGCTGATTTCGACCGACCCGTCGCATTCGTTGTCTGAAGTGCTGCTGAGCCGGTTGACCGACACCGAGACCCAGGTGAAGGGCACCAAGGGCCTCTACGCCCGTGAAATCGACCTCGGGGCGTGGTTTGGCAATTTGCGCAAGAAGTTCAAAGAACTCGCCGAGCCGATGTTCGGCCCCGAAGCGAAGGGCGAACCGTTCGCGCTCGACCGCGACTTGATTCGCAACCTCCTCGACACCGCCCCCCTGGGCATGGACGAGTTCGCCGCGATGACCGCGTTGACCGACGCCTTGGTGCAAGAGCGCTTCAAGCGCATCGTCATTGACCCGGCGCCGGCCGGCAACACGCTGCGCATTCTCGAGCTGCCGGCGGTGATCAAACCGTGGCTTTCGACGGTGCAGGCCCTGGCGCTCAAGCACAAGGCGAAAGGCGCGGCGTTGGCGGCTTGGGCCGAAGCGACGCTCAAGCACGTCGACCGTTTTGAAAAGGCCATTCTCAACCCGAACGAATGCCGCTTCGTCGTCGTGACCTGCGGCGAAGACTTGTCGACGCTACTCGCTGAGCGCTTGGTCGAATACCTGTGCTGGCGCAGCTGCCGGTCGACCGTGCTGGTCAACCGGCGCTGCCGAAGACCACCTGCCCGGGTCACCGAAGAGCGCCGGGCCAACGAGCTCGAGGTCGCAACAGGCCGGCAAGAAGGTGCAAGGCGCGGTGACCGGCGCCGGCGTTGGGGCGGCACCCCGCGGGCTTGCGGGCGCTCAAAGAGTTTCGGTCGTCGTGGTACGCGCTGACCGCGACCAGCAACAAGGTCAAAGCCGCTTAGCCAACGTCGGGGCGCGGCGTTGTGCGTAATGAATTGCGCACCGGCGCCTGCCTCGTTGCAGTGCGTCAGTGCACGAACCGCTTGACGTTCTGGGGCGCGTCGACGACATCACCCGCATGGCGACTCCCGTCACCCACGCACTCGAGTTCGAGCGCCCGCTGATCGAGCTCGAAAAGAAAATCGACGAGCTCAAGTCATTGTCGAAAAACGGTACCGTCGACATGACGACCGAAATTGGCCGCCTCGAAAAGAAGGCCAAAAAGCTGCAACAAGAAATTTTCAGCGAGTTGAGCCGCTGGCAAGTGGTGCAGCTGTCGCGGCACAGCGCCCGGCCTTTCTTTCTCGACTACGTCAACGCGCTGTTCACCGATTTCTGCGAGTTGGCGGGAGACCGGTCGTTCGGAGAAGACCCGTCGATCGTCGGTGGGTTTGCCCGTTTTGGCGGCGAGCCGGTGCTGGTCATCGGTCACCAGAAGGGGCGCACCACCAAAGAAAACATGTTGCGCAACTTCGCCATGCCCCGCCCCGAGGGCTACCGCAAGTCGCGCCGGTTGATGGAGCTCGCGGCCCGCTTCAACCGCCCCATTTTCACGTTCGTCGACACCATGGGGGCGTACCCAGGCATTGGCGCCGAAGAACGCGGCCAGGCCGAGGCGATCGCCGTGAACCTCGAGGTCATGTCGGGGTTGCCGGTGCCGATCATCAGCACGGTCATCGGTGAAGGGGGGTCGGGGGGCGCGCTCGCCATTGGCGTCGGCAACCGCGTGCTGATGTTGGAATACGCGACCTATTCGGTCATCAGCCCAGAAGGCTGCGCGTCGATTCTCTTTCGCGACGCCTCGCGTGCCGACCGAGCGGCCGAAGCGCTCAAGGTCACCGCTCCAGACTTGCTGGGCTTCAAGGTCATCGACGAGGTGGTGCCCGAACCCGACGGAGGCGCGCACCGAGACCACGACGCCATGGCGAAGACGTTGGGCGGCGTGTTGCGCAAGCACTTCGATTCACTCAAGAAGCTCAGCGGTGAGCAGTTGATCGCCGACCGCTACGCGAAGTTTCGCGCCTTGGGCGTCTTTACCGGGCGCACGAGCGCCCAATGACGTGAGGTTCACATGCGGCCCTTGATTGTGGCGATAGATGGGCCGGCCGGTGCGGGCAAGTCGACCGTTTCGAAGATACTCGCGCGGCGGTTGCACTTCGTGCTGGTCGATACGGGCGCCATTTACCGGTGCGTGGCGCTCAAAGCGCGCCGGCAGGGGCTGGCGCTCGACGACGACGCGCGGCTCCAGACGTTGCTCTCCGACATCTCCATTGATTTTCGGCTCGACGAACGCGACGGCGAAGGGGAGGGCATCAACCACGTCATTCTCGACGGCCACGACGTGTCAGACGAAATTCGCACGCCCGAAAATTCGTTGGCGGCGAGCCAAGTGTCGAGCCGGCCGGTCGTGCGGTCGGCGTTGCTCGAGCTGCAACGCCGCTTTGCCCTGGCCGCGAAGACCGGAGCGATTCTCGAGGGTCGCGACATCGGCACCGTCGTTTTCCCCGACGCTGACGTGAAGGTCTTTCTGTTCGCCGACCCGGCGGTGCGTGCGCGGCGCCGGTACGAAGAGCTCTTTCAAAAGGGCCACGAGAAGCCGTTGGGTGACGTGCTGAGCGAGCAAAACACGCGCGACCGCGAAGACTCGAATCGCGACGTCGCTCCCTTGAAGGCCGCGGCCGACGCGGTGACGCTCGACTCGACGAACCTGCCCCTGTCAGACGTGGTGCAGGCGATCGAGCAGTTGGTCGCCAGCAAGCGCCGGAGCTGAGAGCAACCGCATGGTGCTGAGCGCGTGGCTCGCGGTGATCGCGGTGGCGCACGGCGCCCCGCCGCAAGTTCTGTCGATTCACCCGTTCGACGACGCCGGGTCATCGGTGCTGGTCGGCACGACGTTCGGAGCGCTGATTTCGACCGATTCGGCCTGCAGCTGGCGGTGGGTGTGTGACAAGTCGGTGGGCTACCCGTCGCAAGAGCGGCCCTCGTGGCATGTGACTTCGAGCGGAGCGCTGCTCGCGGCCACCTATTCGGGCGTCTTTCGGTCGACCGACCAGGGGTGCACCTGGGCCGCGCTGCCCCAGTTCAGTTCGACGGGCGGCGCCGAAGTCGGCGGCGAGGGCGCCACCGTGTTCTTGGCCACGGGCAAATTCGGCGCGGCCAACGGGGTGTTTCGCTCGCTCGACGACGGCGCGAGCTTCGCGCGGCTGCCGCTCGACCCAGCGGCTCGGTACTTCACCGCCGTGCGCACCCGCGGGCCGAGCGTGTACGCGAGCAGCTGGTATTTCGAGCCGCGGCTCATGGCGCTCGACGTGAGCGACGACGACGGGGCCACGTTTACCCACG
>JBGAIY010000445.1:0-6239 GCA_044225205.1 Myxococcaceae bacterium
AAGTCGACCGACCGGGCGCTCAGCACGTTGATGAGCTCACCCCGACCCGCGTACCCGACCACGAAGCGGGTGCCCGCTTCGCTGAAGCCGAACGAGCGGGGCTTCACTTCTTGCGGCACGCCGAACGCTGGAGACGTGTAGAGCACCACCGCTCCCGGCACCGGTATTTTCTGGTTGATCACGTCGAGCTGCACGCTGAACGTGTCTCCCAACAAGTCGGTCGGCCGAACCGCCGCCACGTCGTTGAACGACGTCGCCATGAAGCCGGCCCAGTAGGTGCCGTTGGTGCTCACCTTGCTGAAAGACAACGAGCCGTTGAACCCCGCGGCGGCTTGGGCCGGGTTGGCGCGCAGCGGCAAGTAGACGTCGCCCGCGGTGGTGCCGACCACCGAGGCCCGCTCGTATTGTTCGAGCCCGTCAGACCGAAGCGTGGGGCTCACCACCGTGAAGCTGGCGCTGCCGGCCCCCAACGTCGTGAACGCCGCCACGCCGTCGGTGTCGGTGTCGACCGCGAGCGGAAAGTCGCAATTCGCCACCTCGCAGCCCATGACCTTCGCGCCGCCGAGCGGCTTTTTGGTCGCGGCGTCGACCACGAGCACGCGCCGGCCCGAGGCGAGCTGCGGCACGACGGTGAACGTCGCTTCGACCGGCGGCAGCACCGAGCCCACCACTTTGGCCCGCACGGTCACCTGGCCCGCCGAAACGCCCGTCATCACCCCCGCCGCCGACACGGTGGCCGCCGCACTGACGCCGGCGTCGGGCGCGCTCGCGTCGACGACGGTGAAGTCTCCTTCGGCCAGCGGGTACGACGAACCGTCGAGCCGAAAGCCAATGAGGTGCAGTTGCAGGGTGTCGCCCACCTCGACCAAGCCGCTCGTGGGCAGAATGCGCAACACGTTGATCTGCGTCGGGCCGGGGGCCGTCACGCAGGCCCCGTCGACGCATGCTTTGCCCGCGCCGCATTCGGCGTGCCCGCGGCACACCGAAGGCACACACACCTTGGCGATGCAGGTCTGCCCCGGGCCGCATTGGGTCGGCGCTTCGCAATTGACGGTGGGCTGGCAGTGCCCTTCGGCGCAGTACCCCGTTTGGTTCGCCGTGGGCGTGCCGGGTAGGCCGGTGATGCAGTCGGCGTCGGTCAGGCAGGCGGGCAACTCGAGACACAGCTTTCGGGTGCAGTCGAAGCCAGGAGGGCAGTTCGCGGCGTCGAACTTCTTGCACTCCCAGTTGCGGGTGCATTCGGTCGAATTGCTGCACGTGGTGAACGTGGCGCACCGGCCGAACGCCGCGCTCGTGCAGTACTGGCCTTCGCCGCAGTCGCTCAGCGTCTTGCAGTCGGCCACCCGGCAAATGTTCGACGCGCAAATGAGGCCCTGCCCGCCGCAGGTCACGTCGGTGGCGCAGCGGCGCGAACAGGTGCCGTCGAGGCAGGCGTACAAGGCCAGCGCCACCCGCGGGTCGAGCTGGGGCGCGCAGTCGGCGGGCTGCACGCACACCGGCAAACACACCCCTTGGGTCACTTCGCAGCGCCCCTTGCCCAGGCAGTCGGCGTCGGTGCGGCAGGGGGGCTTCGTGCCGCACGAACCGTTGAGACATTGCTGGTTCGAGCCGCACGACGTGTCAGCCGTGCATTGGCAGCGGTCGTCTTGGCACACGAAGCCCGAAGCGCAGTCGACGTCGGCGGCGCATTCAGGGCGTGGCTTGCAGACCCCCGACCGGCAGACCTGGGCGTCGCCGCATTCAGAATCGTCGACGCAAATGGGGCCGCAGGCCCCGCGCCGGCAGCGCTGATCAGCCGAGCACTCGGTGTCGACGCTGCACGGCTTGGAGTTCACCGGCGGGCAGCCGAGCAAAAGAAAGGTCAGGCCCCAGAGGCTGCGGGCGAAAGCGAAACGCGCGGCCACCTGGCCAAACGCGGCGCCCGCCGAGGCCAGCCGACCACCCGTTGTCGCATGTGCATTCAGGTGTGGCGTGCGAAGTGTGGCTTTTTGGCGCTGGGAGGGCTTGTCAATCGAAGCCCTCCTGTGCGACTTACGCGCCCGACGTAAGGCATACGACCACCTCGGCAGCTGATGTGCGATTCAGTTGTTCATTTTCGATTCACTAACCACAAGGAATTTCTCATGAAGCTTCGTTCTGCGTTGTGCGTTGCGGCTGCGCTGTTGGCGGCTTGCGGTGTTGACACCCAGGCTCCTGCGGCCACCCCCGACGAGTCGTCGTCGGCGGTCAGCAACATCATCGGCGGGTTTGACGCGAAGTCGGCCAGCTTGAACGCCATTGGCACGGTTGGCGTGGTTGACGAGTCGGGCCAGTACTACTTCTTCTGCACGGCGACGTTGATCGGCCCCAGCACGGTGCTGACCGCGAAGCACTGCGCCATGGTGACCGACGACACCAGCCCCTTGTTCGGCATGAAGCTCGTCAACCTCGAGCAGATCTTCTTCGCGGTCGGCCCTGACGCGAACAGCCCGGTCAAAGTGGTCGAGGCGATCGCCGCCGACCTCTCGCCGGTCGAGCAGGGTGGTTTCGTCGGCCTCGGCAACGACGTCGCGATCTACCACCTGGTCGAGCCCATCACCGACGTGACCCCGGTGAAGGTTGCCGACGCGCCGCTCTCAGACAAGCAAATCGGCACGGGCTTCGTGTCGATCGGCTACGGCTCGAAAGACAACTTCGAAGACCTCACGGGCTGGCTGTCGGCGACCCGCGCGGCGGGCAAGAGCACCTTGCGCGCTCTCGAAGGCAAGTCGTTCGAACTGATGCTCGGCAGCTTCGACGTGTTCTACAAGCAAATGGTTCGTGAGTACGGCATCGACATCGTCACCCAGTACATCGACCTCATCACCAGCTGGTACAACGACACCGCGATTCTCAAAGACTACGAAGTGTGGACCGGTTACGCCAAGGGCGACGCGCAGACCTGCCACGGCGACTCGGGCGGCCCGTTGCTCGGCAAAGAAGGCAACGAGAAGAAGATCTTCGGCGTCGTTTCGGGTGGCTGGCACTCGACGCAGCTGACCTGCGACTACGGCACCTTCTACGCGGCCATCGGCAACGAGACCCGCACCATGATCACCGAAGCGCTCAAGTACCAAGACCCGTGCGCCGGTGGCATCACCGCGGCCGGTCAGTGCAATGGCGACGTCGCGACCCGCTGCAGCGACAAGTGGGAAGGCGACCGCCGCTTGAGCCAAATCGACTGCTCGTTGCTCGACCAGACCTGCGCCATGGTGGGCGGCCGCGTGGCGTGCGTTGACGCCGACGGCACCGTGTCGGGCGAAGGCACCGTCACCAAGGGCAAGGCGCCCACCCTCGTCGAGATTCGCAAGCAAGCGTTCAGCCGCGCGCGCAGCTTGCCGGTCAGCAAAGACGCTTCGAGCAAGTAAGCCCGTCGTCTGACGAAGGTTGAATCGAAAGGCCCAGAGCTTTGTGCTCTGGGCCTTTTGCATTGCGGGTGAACCCCGTGGTTAAAAGCGCCGTTCTTCACGCGGAGGTTCGATTGCGTCGCTTTCAGTTCGTCGTCTGGGTCGCGGTGTTCACCGCCACCGCCGCGTCGGCTCAAATTACCCGGGTCACCAACATGGGCGAGGTGATCGTCGTGCCCGACCCGTCGGGCGCCATCAATTCGCTCGTGACCGACTTTGGGGGAGGGTCGATTTACCCCAGCGTGCAAGAACAGTTCTGCCGGGCGGCGTTCAACAACATGCGGGCCGACGGCAACGGCGACGAATACGACGGCATTTTCGCGTTCATGGTGGCGCCGAATTCGAACCCGTTCGGCAGCGTGTGGCAGGGCTCACCGGTGCGCAGCGACGCCACGGGCATGGGGCGCGACAACCCGGTGAATTTGCAAGTCAGCAAGTACAACAGCACGAAGATCGGCCAGTGTGCGTTCTTGGGTTCGCTCGCCAGTGACGAACTGCCGTCGAACCCCGAAGACGTGTGGAAGCCGGTCGGCCTGTTCAATTCACTCACCGGCATCGAAATGTTGGGGCACGAGTACGGGCACCACTGGTTGCTCAACATTCAGTTCGACTTGAACGACGGCAAGGGCAAGCGGCATTTGATTCGCGCCACGCCGACCTCGAGCGGCGAAGGGGGCGAGGCCAACAGCCCGAACCAGCACTACAGCGCCCTCGCCGACTCTCGGTCGGTCATGTACGGCTCGTGCATCACCGACCAGGGCGGGGGCTCGTACAAGTTGGGTGGGTGCGTTCGCAAATACAGCCACATCGACCAGTACCTCATGGGGTTGCGGGCACCCGACGAAGTCAGCCCGATGATGGTGCTCGAAGACCCGTCGAGGCCGGGAGAAGGGGAAGACGCCATCGCCATGAGCACTGGCAGCTCGGGCACCACGCGCAATGGCCTCACGCGGTACGACGTGACCGCCGAATCGATCATTCGGGCCATGGGGCCGCGCGTGCCCGCGTACCCCAACGCCAAGAGCTGTTTTCGGGTCGCGTTTGTCGTCGTGCTCGCTCCCGGAGCCACGTCGATACCGCCCGCCATTCTCGAGAAGGTGCAGCGGTACCGCAACCGCTGGTCTGACTGGTTCAACTTTGCCACCGACGGGCGCGGCACGATGGACAGCCACATTGGCCCCGGAGGCTGCGTCGTCGGCTACCACCCCGACGGCGGCACCGCGGTGTTCGACGCGGGGTCGCCGGTCGAGAACGACGCCGGCGCGGTCGACCGCGACGCGGGTGCCCCCGACGCCGGCGAAGACGCGGGCGAAGTCGTCAGCCCGGCCGACTCGGGAGCAGGGCCGTTCGACGCCGGGCCGTGCATCAAATGCGACGTCGGCACCATTCGAGCGGCCGGGTGCGGCTGCGGCGTCGCCTCCGGCGCCGAGCTGTTCGCTCTGCTCGCGGTCGTGGCCCTGGCAGCGGCGCGTCGTCACGCCGCCCCGCGAAGCCCTTGAAAGCCAAGTGAATACGGGGGTCTGGCGCTGGCGGCCGGCGCGCGACTTCTGAGGTTCTGCGTCTCTTCGGGTGGTGGGCACGCGCTGCGCGTGGGCCCGCTCGGAGAGGCCTCATGAAAAAACATTCGCTCTCGTTCTTGGCATTGCTGCAGCTGGCCTGCACTCCGGTCGGTTCGACGGGCGAGCCGACCGGTGGTTCAACGGGCACGGTGGTCGACGGTGGGGTCGTCGCGCCCGACGGGGGGTCGACGGGTACAGGTCAGGTGTCGACCTGGCGCGACCAACGCCTGCCCGGCCACTTGTTGGTCGAGCGAATGAGCCAGGCGCCCAATTTTGGGCCTTGGCTCTCGTATTCGTACGACCTGCAAACCGGAGAACGGCAGCAATTGCCGTACAGCATGATCGGCGAGCCCGACGACAACTGGGGGGCGACCGGCGACACCGTCTGGCGCTTCGAACAACGCAAGAGCCTCATCACCTTCTTCGCGTGGCCGGCGATGACGGTCGTGCGCGCGGTGACGCTGCCGAAAGAAGTCTTCTCGGTCTCGCTCGAACTGTCGCGCGACGGCCAGTACCTGTTGGCCACCTGGGCCGACGTCGAGCACGGAGAATCGACGACCGACCGCCAGTTGACGATCTTCGATGCCACCACGGGCGCGGTCGTCGAGCACGGCTCGATGCAGCCGCCGGGCTACGGCACCACCCATTCGGCGACGTGGTTGCCCGACGGCCGCTACCTGTACATCGTGGGCAGGCAGCTCTACGTGACGACGCCGAAGCAACCAGGTGAAACGGTGCTCTTCGAGCTGACGGGGTTGCCGAGCAATGATCTGTCGACGATCACCAGCGCGAGTCTTCGGGTGAGCCCCGACGGGCGAAAGCTCGCCCTGAGCTGGCTCGAGCCACGCAACAATTCGAACGACACGAACGTGTGGGTCGTCGACCTGAGCGGCGCGAATTTGCACCGGCTGTCGGCGGCCCCCAGCCCGGGAGACGCGCTGAGCTTTCACACCGCGGCGCCGACCTGGTCGCCCGACGGCGCCTTCGTCGCCATGATTCGCTTCATGGACGGGGCGACGACGGCCGCAGTGTACCCCGACACGCCGTTTTCGGGCGAACGCATCATCGGTACCACCGGGTGTTTGAGCCAGGTGTTCGTGATGCCGGTCGACACGGTCGACGCGGCGCTCACCTGGCCCCTGTGGGACGACCGCTACGGCGTCAAGGTTCGCAACGCCACGGGCAGCGGGGGGCGCTGGTTGTCGAACTGCGCGGGCTCCATCGCCTGGGTGCGCTGAGCGGCGGCGAACCAAGC
>JBGAIY010000446.1:0-6347 GCA_044225205.1 Myxococcaceae bacterium
GGCGTAGGGCCCAGGGCTTTCGCCGCCGACCGCGTGGTGGGTTCGAGCTTCTGCAATTCGGTCAACGACGTGCGCGCTCGCTCGGCCGCCCGTTCAACGGGCGCGGCGCCGCTCCCGTTCGTCACACTCTTCTTTGCTTCGTCGACCACCGCGATCAGGTTCTTCAACGTCGCAATGCTCTTCGCGACACCGACATCACGCGGGGTTGATTTTTCAGCGGCTTCGAGTTGCTGAACGTAGGCCGCTCGGCGCACGTCGAGTTGCCACAGAAACAACCCCTTCAGGGCGCGTTGGGCCGAAGGAGAAAACGCTTTCGCCGTCGGTGGTCGCTTGAGTTCAGCCAACAGACCCTTGAGCTCGTTGAGGCGTGCCGGGTCGGTTTTTTGAAGAGCCGCTCCGTGGGTCACGATGAGGTTCTCGAGCGTCTTCAGGCTCTGTGCGGCGCTCACCGTTGCTTCTCCCAGGCCGAGACCACGTTCTTGAGAACGTAACCAATGGTTTCGAGCGTCGACGGTTGCAGCGGCGTCGCTCGCGAGGTGGTCTGCAGCTGGCGAAATGTCTGAAGCACGTCTTTGCGAAGCGGTTTCGATTCGAGCGTCTCGGCCGCTGCGCCAATGGCCATCACCAGCGTGTCGACGTTGCGGGTGGGCGGGCTCGCCTTGAGCGCATCATGCAACAGCGCCACCAGCCCCTCGTCGGGCTTGGCGAGGCTGGCCCAATACCCCATCAAGAACGAAGAGCCGATGTCCCACCGGGTGGGGGCCGTGGTTTGGGTCAGCCATGAACGCAGCGACCCCTCGACCCCCGGCGTGTTGAGTTGCCGCGCGAGCTGCCCAGACCCATAGAGCCGGTCGAAGTCGACGCGGGTGTCGGTCAGGTTGCGGTTCCACAAAGCGGTCAAATACGGCAGCACCTGCGGGCCGGCGAGTTCCCGAATTTCTGCCGGGCGCGGGTGCATGATGAATTCTTTGGCTACAATTTTCATGGTCGTTCGCACCGTTACGGTTCAGGGGCAGGCACAATTTTGGCGCTCGTACCGCTCCGTCGAGCCAACTCGACCGCGGCGTCGAGGTTCTCCTGGGTACGAAAAGCCACTGCGGGCGACCTTGGGTTGCCCGGAAAGAGGGGCTGCGCACTGTAGCGGCCCGACTGGGCGTCCATCACCCATTGGCCGGAGTTGGCGTCGTAGCGAATTTCTCCAGAAACACGAGCGGCTCCATTTTCAGCCAGGTCGGTGTGTTTGACCGTTTCTCGGCCGCTCACCATTTTCTGCGGAGCGTAGACGATCGACCCGTCTTCTTTGACGACGTACATGTAGGTGTTTGAAACCGCAGGGTCGAGTTCCATCGGTTGGCCAATTCGCGAAACCTGGGCGGTTGAGGGCATTGTGCCTTCGCCCTCTCGAATCAACCACGGCACCCGCGCCTCCCCGGCCGCACCGGCGAGTCGCTGGTATTCAGCCGCACTGATCGAAGCGGTCGTCGCACTGGCTTGGCTGCCGACGGCCGCCTCTCCGAGCGAAGCGGCTGCACCGTCGGCCGCCCCAGTTCCGGCAGCGCGACCCACCACCGAATCGGCTCCGCCCGCGAGCAAGCCCCGAATGCCGGCGCGGGCCGTGGGGGCGAAGATGACGACCGCCTCGAGGGTCGAGATCAACCGTTCGCCGTCAGACACCGCCGCGCTCGCCTCCTGCCCGGTGTTCAGATCGATGTAACCGGTGCGGTTCGGGTCGATGCCGGTCAGAGCGATGACCCCGGCGGTGACGCCGCTCAGGTTCATGGCCGGCAGCACCACGCCGTCGCGCACCGCCGTCTTGAGCGAATCTTTCGCGTCGCCCAGCATTTCGAGGCGCTGGTCCATCGTCAGGTCGGGCTTGGTGAACGCATCTTTGATGAGCCCACCCGCGTCAGAGAGCGCTCCTCCCGCCACCCGCTTCCACGAATCGATCGCCGAGAACAGTTTGGCGATGGGGGGCGTGGTGTCGACCCATTCTTGTTGGCGGGGGGTCGTGATGTTGCCCGTCGGCCGGGCGCCATCGGCAAAGCTTGGGCCCGACAGCACCGAGCCGCCCGAACCCGTGCCAAGGTCAACCACACCCGTGAGGGGAATGTTGAAGGGGTCGTTCGATGCCACCGTCGTTTGCGGCACCGGAGGTGGAATGTAGGCCGTGTTGAAGAGCAGATTCTTCTGAAACGAGGTCAGCTCGTAGTCGGCCGGAGGCAGGTCGAGCAGGGTGCCAGCCCCGAGCTGGTTCGGTGACCCCTTCATCGCGTTGTACGCGTAAATCTCAGGCCACCGACGGGCATCTCCCAAGGTGTTTTGGGCGATGGTGCTCAGGCTGTCGCCCGGCTTGACGATGTATTGGGGCAGCGTGGCGTTGTCGAGCACCCGCAGGTCGTGTGCCGCGTCGGTCGTTTTCGGGCCGCTCGCCTCGGTCTCGGTGCTCGTGGTCAGCGTCGAGCCCAGCAAGGTGTTGAACCCGTCGAGCGCGCCCCAAGGGTCGCCCGTGAGCAAGCCACCGACGGTGCTCGAGACCGCGTCGACCGTCGTCAGCCCAGAGTTCGCCAGGGTTGACGTGTCGTCGGTGGCGTCGGTACCACCCGTACCGCCGAGCCGAACCGTGCTGTTGCCTCCGTCGCCGAGCCGAACGCCGGTGCCAGAGAGCGAGTATTGCGAATTCGTGCCCGAACTGGTGCTGGAGGTGGAGAAGCCTGCCTGGCCGGCGAGGGTGGCGACGCCGTTGAGGGCGGCGGTGTAGTCGCCTTGCTGAAACGCACTCGCGGTGTTGGCAATGGTGCCGATGGTCGCGACTTCGCTCGGTATGTCGATGCCGGCGACCTTGCCGACGGTGGTCGCCGCTCCGGCACCCGCGGCGATGAGTGCCAGGGGGTCGTCGCTTTGAATGGCGCGCTGAACGTTGCTGACCACGCCGGCCACTTTGCCGACGTCGCTCAAAGTCTGGCCGAGCTCGCCGAGGCCGTTGAGCGAGCTGCCGCCCGCCGAGACGGCGCTCGACAGCGCGCCCAAGAAGTCACCGTGCTGAAACGCGTTGATCGCGCTGTTCGCCGCGCTGATCGTCGACGCGGCGGTCGACAGGGTGTTCGCCATGCTCGCCGCTCCAGCGATGTCGGCGACACCCGCGGCGGCTCCGGCTACGGCGGCGATGAGCCCCAAGCCCTTCGCGCCGCTCGAAATGGCGATGGCGCCTTGAATGCCTTGGCAGATGATGGCGGCCGGCGGGTAGCAAATGGAGACGACCGTGCAAACGACGCTGACGACCGTCTTCCACCAGCTCTTTTTCGGAGGCGGGGGAATGAGCGCGACGCCCGAGCCAAGAATTTTGTGGTCGTCGCCGACCTTGAGACCGACGGCGTACTTGTCGCCGCCCATGTGAACTTCGAATTGGGTCGTGCCGGGCGTGGCGGTGGCGATGCTCGCTTTTTCGAGCGCGTACTTGATTTGGTCGGCCGAGCCCTTGGCGATGGCGTCGGGCTTGAAACCCAAGGTCTCGAGTGTCGCCCGGCGAACCGCGTTGGGCATCGCCTCGACGGCTTTGGTCGCCGCATAGGCCAGCTCGGCGGTGAGCGGCTTGCCGTTCACCGTACCGTCGGCGCCCGCGGTAAACGCGATGTGGCCCGCGGCCGTGGTCGTGATCGTCTGAACGTCTTCGCCGCCCGAGACCGTCGTGCTGTAGGGAAACGAGAAGTCGAATGACTTCTGGCCGGGCGTGCTCTTCGCGTCGATGATTCGCGCGAGCGCGTAGTCTTTTTGGGCCTGCGATGCGTTGGTCAGCCATTCGTCAGACAGACCGACTTCTTTGAGGGTCGCGTCTTTGAATTCTTGGTTGACCCCGCGGCTGGCCGAGGTGATTTGGGTCGCGACGTCGGCGGGCAACTTGGCGCCGTTGACCGTACCGTCGGTGCCGACCGTGACATGAGGCGTGAACGTGGTCGGGTCGGCCGGCACCTTCACATCAGCGAAGCTCGTGTTGTCACCCCAGCCGACTTGCTGGGTCTCGGTTTTGAACCCGACCAAACTGAGCGAAAGGGTTTGCTCACCGGGCTTGCCGCGTGCGTCGATGATTTGAGCGAAGGCCTTGGCGAGCGATTCGTCGGTGACGCCGCCGTCGATGAGCGATTTCGCTTCGGGCACAACGGCCAGTACCGTGTCGATGGCGGCTTGGCGGTCGAGCGCCGGTTGGTCGCCGTGCGCCGCCAGCAGCGACGCGAGGTTGCTCGGGTCGCCCGAAACGGTGAACTGCGAGACGACGTGCGCGTTGGGGTCGCCGTCGGGGTACGGCTTCAGGTCGGCGGCACGGGCGGCATCGGCGGCGAGGGGCTTTCCGTTGATCGCTCCATTCGCGTCGACCGTCACCGAGGCCGAGAAGCGCGTGGGCGCCGCCGGCGTCGTCACCGTCTGGGTCGTGGGGTATTCGCCGTTGTCGATGGTCTGCTCGTGGCTTTCGAAGCCGACGAGGTCGATCGACAGCGATTTCGTGCCCGGCGACTGGTGGGCGTCAATGACCGCGCTGAACGCTTTGGCGAGTGATTCGTCGGTCACGCCCTGCGCAATGAGACTCGCCGCCTCGGGCACCGCCGCGACGACCGTTTTGAACCACCTGATCTCGAGTCAGTGGGTGAGCCCGTCAGCGCCTGAGGTAGTAATGGCCGCGAGGTTCGACGGGTCGGCTGGCGTCGACCACCCGCTGACGTCTTCGGCGGCCGTGGTGCTGGCCGCCGCCGCATCGAGCGTCGCGGTGCCGTTGGCGAGTTGCGAGGCCCTGACCGTGGGCGTTGACGTATCGGTCGCCGGCGCGTCGAGCTGCGCTGAGGCCACCAACGGGGCGCTCGCATTGCTGAAGCCCGACTGGTCCGTCACCCCCGCGTTGGTGAGCGCCGCTTGATCGGCCTTGGCCGACTGGGCCGCGGCAATGTCGTCGGCCGAAGCCGGCTCGTACGTACTGTCAACCTCTGCGGCCTCACCACGAACTCGCGAAATCATGTACGAACCTCTCGAAATGAAGAGTTGCCTTAGTTTCTTATCGACCGAGAATCAGGTCGAGTTGCGTAAGAAATTTGCACCCTTATTTGAGCTGGTTGACGTTGGTTTTCGGTGACAGTGCCACGGTAATGGCGCCTTGTTGCAAGGGCCGGCGCGGCGACCAGAAACAAAAAGACCGTTGGAGTCGCCTCCAACGGTCGTCTGAGTCACATGCTGGGGAACTAGGATTCGAACCTAGATAGCCAGAGTCAGAGTCTGGAGTCCTAGCCGTTGGACGATTCCCCAATATTCAAAAGGTGCTGCGAAAACGCGCCGACCACCTACTTCTTTTTTTTGCCCGTGGCTACTGCCGGCACCACGAAGATGCGAACTTCTTCATTCGCCTCATAAATGTTCAGACCTTCCCACCCGCCGCGACCTGACGAATTCGCGATGTGAATCGCCTTGATGCCGGGCTGATTCACCACCGCCTTGCGGGGAAACTGGGCCGCCGGGTACACGTTTTTATAGTACTTCAACGTGCCGTCGAAGTCGGTCGACGAGCGAAACCGGTGCTCGGCCACCTTGCGCGAATTGTCGGGCAACTGCGCGCCAAGTTCCGACTCGGCGAGGGCCGTGCTCGAACAACCAACCATTGCCACCAGGGCCCACAGGCGCGTCTTCACCATCGTGATTCTGTAGAGCACTCCGCGAATACCGTCAAGCGCCTGATATTCGTGAGATTTTGAACGTGTCACTGCAGGAACGCCCGCCCCCCGAGCACTGTCAAAGCGCCCGTGCCGCCCTTGCTCGTCGTGTCGCTGTTCGCTCAGGCTGCCCCGCCGGCCATCACGTGGAAGCCCGTCGCCCCCGGTGTCGACTACGCGGCGGTTCAGGTCGAGCCAAACCCCACCATTTCAGACGGCCGGTTTCACTTGGTTCGAATCAGCGCGGCCGCCGATCTGCAAGTCGTCACCTCGAGCGAAGACGGCCACGAAGCACTCACCGCAGCCGAGTGGAGCCGAAAGAAGAGCCTGGCCGTCGTCTTCAACGCCGGCATGTTCGAACTCGACCGAGTGACCCACACCGGGGCATTCGAGATCGCAGGGCGCAGCCACGGCACGGGTTGGCTGGGCAAATACAAGTCGGTGCTGGTGCGGCAGGCGAAGACCGAGCTGCTCGACGCCGACACCGCCCCCGCCACCGACAAGAACACGAAGTACCTCATTCAAAACCTCAGGCTCATTCGCCGGCCAGGTCGCAACGTGTGGTCTCCTGGCCCGCGAAAGTGGAGCGAAGCCGCCCTGGCCGTCACCAAGAACGGCGACCTGCTCTTCGTGTTCACGCGAACGCCCCTCACGATGTAC
>JBGAIY010000447.1:0-6192 GCA_044225205.1 Myxococcaceae bacterium
AGCGTGTACCGGCCAAGTGCCGCGCGGGCGGCGAACCTCGCGGCGCTCGGCAAGCCCGGTACCACCGCCATGGTGACCGGGCAGCAAGTGGGGCTGTTCTTGGGGCCGCTCTACAGCGTGCACAAAGCTGCTGCGTGCATCGCCAACGCGAGAGCCATTGAAGCCGAGACCGGCCGTCGTTGCGTGCCGGTCTTTTGGCTGCAGAGCGAAGACCACGACTTCGACGAAGTGAACCGCTGCGTCGTGTTGGGCCGTGACGGAGCGCCGGTGTCGTTGCGGCTGACCGACGGGCCCGACCCGAGTTCGCGGGTGTCGGTCAAGCACGTCGTGCTCGGGCCTTCGGTGCGGGCCCTGCTCGACCAGCTCGCCGAGTGCTCGGGCGAGGGCCCGTTTCTCGAAGCGCTCCGCCGCCACTACCAACCCGGAGTGGGAATGGTGCAAGCCTTCGCCGGGTTGATGGCCGACGTTTTCGCCGACGAAGGTTTGGTGATGCTCGACCCCCGTGACGACGCCATGGCGCAGCAGCTCGCCCCCGTGCACGAGCGGGCGTTGCGCGACGCCAAGCCCCTGGCCGACGCGCTCACGGCCCGCAGCGAGGCGCTCGAGGCCACCGGGTTCGACGTGCAAGTGCACGTGCGCCCGGGCAGCCCGCTGTCGTTCTTTCACCCCGAGGGGCCGACGGGGCCGCGCGTGCGAATCGACGCGGTCGACGAGCGGTTGCTGCGGGCGGTGACCGAATCGCCGCTCTCGTTCAGCACGTCGGCGCTCCTGCGCCCGGTCGCCCAAGACACATTGCTGCCCACCGTCGGCTACGTCGGAGGCCCCGGTGAAGCGAATTACTTCGCCCAGTTGCGCCCGGTGTACGACGCGTTCGGCGTACCGATGCCCATGTTCGTGCCCCGCGCCCGGTTTCGGGTGATCGACGCGCGCACGAAAGCGCGGCTCGACGAGCAACGCGCCGAAGCCCCCGGTGCCCGCGCGCCCGGCCGCGAAGTCGAACAGGCGCTCGTTTCAGAACTGAATCGAATTCTCGACCGCGTGCCCCAGACGCCCGAGCTGCGGTCGGCGCTCGAGCGAACCCGCGGCACCATCGCCCGGGCGGCGTCGCGCTTCGCGCTGCGCATCGACCGCGTCGAACAGCGCAAGCACGAAGTCGAGACCGAGCGCGCCCAGCGAATCGACCAGGTGCTCAACCCGCTGGGCGAGCCGCAAGAGCGGGTGCTGGGCCTGCCGGCCTTCGCTTGCCGACACGGGCTCGACGCGGTGAAGCGCGCCATTTTCGGTGGGCTCGTGCCGTTCGACCCCACCGTGAAAGACGTGTTCGTGTGAGTGAGCCCCGTTCACCACTGCGGGTGGGGCTCGCCTGCCACGCCCAATTTGGCGGCAGCGTGGTGGTCGCCACCGAGTTGGCCATCGCCTTGGCTGAACGCGGGCACGAGGTGCACGTGTTCGCGAGCGACGTGCCGCCGCGGCTCGACGTGCGCGCGCCGCGGGTGCACTTTCACGCGGTGCAGACCCCGCCCCACCCGCTGTTTCCTTCAGGTGAATACGGGCTCGCGCTGGCTTCGAAAATCACCGACGTGGCGAGGGCCGCGCCGTTCGACGTGATGCACGTGCACTACGGCATACCGCACGCGACGAGCGCCTTCTTGGCGAAGACCATGCTCGCCGCCGAGCACTCGCGGCTTAGGGTCGTGGTGACCCTGCACGGCACCGACGTCATGACCCTGGGGGTCGACCCCGCGTTTCACCCGGTGTTGCGGCATTCGGTGCTGCAGGCCGACGCGGTGACGGTGCCGTCGAAGTACTTGAAGCACCTCGCCGAAGCCAACTTCGCCTGGCCCGCCGACCACCCGCGCATTCACGTCGTCGGCAATTCGGTCGACACGCGTCGCTTTCACGCCGCCACCGACGCCACCCCAGACGGCGTTCGTTCGCTCTTTGGGCACGGGCCGGGCCAGCGCAAGGTGCTGGTGCACAACTCGAACTTTCGCGCGCTCAAGCGCACCGAAGACGTGGTGCGGGTCTTTGCCCAGGTTCGCCAGCAGGTGCCCGCGCTGTTGCTCTTCATCGGTGACGGGCCGACCCGCCCAGCCACCGAAGCCTTGGCCAACCAGTTCGGCCTGGGTGACGTCACCCGCTTCGTCGGCAGCCGCAGCGACATCGCTCCGCTCTTGCAAATGAGCGACGTGTTCATGATGCCGAGCGAAGCCGAGAGTTTTGGCTTGGCGGCGCTCGAGGCGCTCGCCTGCGGGGTGCCGGTCGTCGCCACCCGCGTCGGCGGCTTGCCCGAACTGCTCACCGACGGGGTGACGGGGTTTCTCCACGACGTCGGCGACGTCGACGGCATGTCGCGAAGTGTCGTGAAGCTGTTGCAGAACGACGACGTGCGCCGTCAATTTTCGACCGCCGCGCGCGCCGACGTCGAAGCGCGGTGGCGACGAGAGCCCATGGTCGACCAGTACGAAGCGGTGTACCGAGGCCGGTGATGACCAAGGCGTTCAACACGGTCGACATCTTTCGCGCGCGATGGCCTCGCGCTGGCGCCTCGGTGCTTCGACAGGCGACGCCCCCGCGCGACCGACAGGTCAGGAAGCAACCCACCGACCCGGCCGAACCTCGAGTACAACCCGTCGCGCCGCCGTATTGATTCAAACAACGCCGCCGCCTGCCGAAACGAGGCGCGGAGGAACTCGGAATGAAGTCGTTCACCTGTCTTTTGGTTTTGGTGTTGATGCCCATGACGTCATTCGCTGCGCCTCGCCACAGTTCGGCCGAAATTCTGCGCGACGTGAAGAAGCTGTCGGTGGTGGGCACGGCGCTCTACGTCGCCGCGCACCCCGACGACGAGAACACCCGGTTGTTGGCGTCGCTCGCGAACGACACCAAGGTGCGCACCGCGTACCTGTCGCTCACCCGCGGCGAGGGCGGCCAAAACCTCATCGGGCGAGAAATCGGCCCGCTGCTCGGCGTCATTCGCACCCAAGAACTGCTCGCGGCAAGGCGCATTGACGGCGCCGAGCAGTACTTCACCAGCGCGCGCGACTTCGGGTACTCGAAGAGCGTCGACGAGACCCTGCGCATTTGGAACAAGCAGCAAGTGCTGCGCGACGCGGTACGGTTGATTCGCGACATCAAGCCCGACGTCATCATCGCGCGCTTCGCGCAAGAAGGCGGAGACACCCACGGGCACCACACCGCCTCGGCACGAATCGCGTTGGAGGCCTTCACCGCGGCGGCCGACCCGAAATTCGTCATCGAGGGCACGACGCCGTGGCAAGCGACCCGCGTCGTGTGGAACGCGTGGTCTCGTGACCCGGGAGAGCCGGCTTTCGCCACGCCCCCCCTGAAATGGAACTCCGGAGCCTTCGACCCGCTGCTCGGGGTGTCGTACGGCGAAATGGCGGCCGACAGCCGAAGCATGCACAAAAGCCAGGGCTTCGGAGCCGCGCCCGCCCACGGCCCGATGCCCGAGTTGTTCGTGCCGTTGGCGGGTACACCGGGCACCTCGCTCTTCGACGGCGTCGACCTCACGTGGAAGCGGGTGCGCGGCGCTGAAAAGGTCGCCGCGTTGCTCAAAGAGGCAGCCGACGGCTTCAACCCACGGCAGCCCGCGGCGAGCGTACCGACCCTGCTCAAAGCGCTCGAGGCCATGCGCGCGGTGCCCGACCACCCGTACAAGGCGCTCAAGCTGACCGAGCTGGTCAACGTCATCGCCGACTGCGCCGGGCTGTTCACCGAAGCGACGGCGAACGACTTCACCGCCGTGCCGGGAGGCGCGCTCGAGGTGACGACGACCGCCCTCAACCGCACTTCGGCCGAATTGGCGTTGAGGTCGGTGACCGTCACCGGAGCCGAACCGTTCGACGCCGCGGGCGCCAAGCTCGTCGACGCGGTCGCGAACACGCACAAATTCACCGTGAAGGTGCCCGAGAACGCCCGGCTCACGACCCCCCGCTGGCTCGAGCGAGAACCCGACCCCGGCAACTGGGTGTTCGACGACGAGACCCAGGTGAACGCACCCGAAGCGCCCCCCGCGTTGACCGCCGACTTCACGTTCGTGGCCCAAGGCGGAGTCGCCTTCACCGTCAACCGCCCCGTCACCTACAAGTGGACCGACCCCACCGCCGGCGAACGGTATCGTGCCGTTGAAATCGTGCCGCCGGTCACCGTGAAAGCCGACGCCTCGTTGATGCTCTTTACGACCCAGGCCGAGAAGCCGCTGCGCGTCACCGTCACGGCGATGGCCGACAACCAAGAAGGCATGGTGCACCTGGCGAAACCCAATGGCGCATTGCCGCTCAACGAGCTCGTCTTCGAACTGGCCAAAAAAGGAGACACCATCGACCTCGTCACCGACGTGCCCGCGACGATGATGATGCTGTCGTCGGCTTCGGCGTACCAACCGAAGGTCACGGTCTCGGTGAAGAACCGCACCTACGGCACCGACTTGAAGCGCATCGACTACCCGCACATCCCCATTCAGGTGGTGCAACCCGAAGTGGTGCTGACGCCGGTGAAAGTCGACCTCAAGCGGGGCGCGGTGACCAAAGTGGGCTACATCGCCGGCGCGGGAGACGAGGTCGCCGAGCTGTTGCGCCAAGTCGGCTACCAGGTCACCCTGCTCGACGACGAGACGGTTCGCACCAAGCCGCTCAACGGGTACGACGCCATCGTCGTCGGGGTGCGGGCGTACAATGTGAACCCGCGCCTGGGGGCTGCTTACGCCGCGCTCATGAAGTACGTGGCCGACGGAGGCACGCTGGTCGCGCAGTACAACACCAAGAATTGGCTCAGCAACGTGCCCGCGCGCATCGGGCCGTACGCGTTCGAAGTCACCCAAGACCGAGTCACCGACGAGCGGGCCGAGGTGAAGTTCGACCCGAAGCACCGGGTGACCACCGCGCCCAACAAGCTCACCGCAGACGACTTTCACGGTTGGGTGCAAGAGCGAGGGCTGTACTTCGCGGGTCACTTTGACGACCGGTACCAGACGCCCTTTTCGATGAACGACGCGGGCGAAGTACCGAAAGTGGGCGGCGTGATCATCGCGAAGCACGGCAAGGGCACGTTCGTGTACACCGGGCTTTCGTTTTTTCGGCAACTCCCCGCGGGCGTGCCGGGGGCCTACCGGCTCTTCGCCAATCTGTTGGCCGCCAATGGCCGCTGACCCCGAGGGCACACCCCCCGCCGTCGACGAGGGCCGGCCGCCGTTCTTCAAGACGTGGGGCGGCGCGTACGCGTTCGTCTTGGCCAGCCTCGCCGTCACCATCGCCGTGTTCGCGGTGATCACCTGGGTCTACGCATGAGCAGCATCGACTGGGTCGTGCTCGTCGGCACGTTGGCGGCCATCGTCGCCTACGGCGTGTGGAAGACGCGGGGCATTCAGAACGTCGGGGCCTACCTCCGCGGAGGGTCTGACAGCCGCTGGTACACCATTGGCTTGTCGATCATGGCCACCCAGGCCAGCGCCATTACCTTTCTGTCGACGCCCGGCCAAGGCTTCGAAGACGGCTTGGGCTTCGTGCAGTTCTACTTCGGCGTGCCGATCGCCATGGTCGTGCTCTGCGCCACCATCGTGCCCATTTACTACCGAACGCGCGTCTACACGGCGTACGAGTATTTGGAGCAGCGCTTCGACCTGAAGACCCGACAGCTGACAGCGTTGATCTTTCTGCTCCAGCGCGGGCTGGGAGCGGGCATATCGATCTACGCGCCGGCCATCATTCTCTCGACGGTGCTCGGCTGGTCGCTCACCGCCACGAACGTCGCCATTGGGGTCATTGTCATCGTTTACACCGTGTCGGGGGGCACCCGCGCGGTGAACCAAACCCAACAAGTGCAAATGGCGGTGATTCTGGCGGGCATGGCGCTCGCATTCTTCTTCGTGTTCTCGAAGCTGCCGGCGGCGATGACGGTCGGCGACGCGGTCGACCTCGCGGGCGTCTTCGGCAAGATGAAGCTGGTCGACGCGTCGGTGAACATGAACACCCGGTACACGCTCTGGTCGGGCCTGACGGGCGGCACCTTCGTCGCCCTCGCCTACTTCGGCACCGACCAATCGCAGGTGCAGCGGTACCTGTCGGGCGAGTCACTGGCGCAGAGCCGCTTGGGGCTGCTGTTCAACGGGCTGCTCAAAGTGCCCATGCAGGTCGGCATTCTGTTCGTGGGCGTGCTGGTGTTCGTGTTCTT
>JBGAIY010000448.1:0-6164 GCA_044225205.1 Myxococcaceae bacterium
CATTTTCGACGAGTGCACCGCGGAGAACTCGTGCGCCTCGATGCCGTACGCGTGTTGCGAACGACCGACGGCGTCTACGAGGTCGAGCTCATCGACGGGCAGGTGGCGAGGGTCAGCCGCCGACTGGTCGACGCTCTGCGCGAGGCCCTGGCGCGCTGAACGGCGACCGCGCGCCAACGGGCCTCAAACCTCATTCATCGTTCGTGTCGAACCGGGCGAGCCAGACTTGGGCGTCGAGGGTGCCCCCCAGGCTTTTGATGGGCGAGCGACGCGGGCGCAAGTAGCGAGCGACTTCGGGCATCGCTCCGATTTGGCGCTGGCCTTTGATGAGCTGGCCGACGGGAGGCGTCTCCATGCTTCGCAAAAGAACGCCATCGTTCAACTGCGTGACCGCGACGTCGGCGCTGAGGCCTTTGAGCGCGCGCCGCCCCCCGAGTGCCTCGGCCATTGGGGTGTTCACCGCGTTCAGCCAGTGCGCCGAATAAGTGCGCCCGGCCATTTTCTGAGCCGCAGGTTGGTAGCCCGGGTCAAGACCCCGATAGGTCATCAGCCGCCGACAGATTTCAGAGTGGCCACTGTTGCTCGACCCCGCCAGGGTCTTGAACCCGAACCCACAATGGCTCGTCTCGAAAGGCAGCAGCCCCAGGAGCTTCTTGTAGAGCGAGACGACATCCTCGACGCATTCTCGCGCTCCGTACCTCACCGGGAGGTCGAGCCTGACGGAGTCGGTGTAGGCCGCTTCATGGCGGTGATTGCGGTGAGCGACTTGCACGAAGACGCCGCAGTCACCCGGGGCGTGGTCTTCTCCGCCATCGGCGTCGATGAGCCCGAACCCCTTCTTGGCCAGGTTCGCCAGCATTCGACGAACGCCCTTCGCGGTGGTCGGCTGGTAGTACGACTGGGCCCAATATTGGCGCAGGGTGTCGCCGGCGAAGTCGATGAACAGGTTGCCGGCTTGCGAGACCGCCTTGGCGGCTCCCTCCACCAGAAAGGGCAGGTAAAAGTGCATGCTGAGCACCGGGCTGGCCACGACTCGCGGAGTCACGGCTCGCCCGTGTTTGCGCTTCTGAACGAGTCGCAACGCTTCCCATTTCATGGCGCGAAAAGCCTGGTGGCTTCGTGCTCGAGCGTCAAGCGGAGTGTCTGCGCGAGTCAGGTGACCGGGCAGGTGCAGGCCCAGGTGCCGTCGCCGATGGCGTCGGTGCACTGCAAGTGAACCGTGCCGTTGGGAGGCGGGCAGAACAGGGCGTTGCACGACTGGCACGAATTGCCGTGGTTGCCGCACACGGAGTTCGACTGGCCGGCTTGGCACCGGCCACTGCCGTCACAACACCCGGTGGGGCACGAAGTCGAATCGCACACGCAGACGGCCGACGTACCGGTGCCTGAGCACCGCTGGCCGACCGAACACGCCGGCCCCGAACCGCACTTGCAGCCGCCCGCCGAACACAGGTTGGAGCGGTCGGTGGGGCACGACGATGCGCCGAACGCCACGCATTGGTTGCCCTGGCAGCACCCATTCGGGCACGACGTCGCGTTGCACGCGCAGTTGCCGCTGACGCATTGCTGGCCGGCCGCGCAACTGCTCCCGGTCGAACCGCATTGGCAGCCGTTGCCATTGCAGGCGTCGTTGACGAAGGTGTTGCAGCTCGTGCACGAGTTGCCGTTGACCCCACACGAGGGAAACGTGGAGCTGGCGCCCGTGCAGGTGGTGCTGTCAGAACAACACCCGCCGCAGCCGCTCGTCGTGCTGCAGGTACACGTGCCGCCCACGCACACCAGGCCGTAACCACACGGCGCGTTGCTGCCGCACTTGCAACCGCCACCGGTGCACACGTTGGTCTTGGCCAAGTCGCACGAGAAGCACGCCGCGCCGCCGGTGCCGCACGTCGTCACCGAGGGCGTGCGACAGTGGTTCGACTCGCAGCACGCCGTCGAACACGACGTACCGGTGCACTGGCACGTGCCGCCCGCGCATTGTTGGCCCGATTCGCACGTCACGCACGCCACGCCGCCGGTGCCGCACGCGGCTTCGCTCGACGCCATGCAGGTGGCGCCCATGCAGCAGCCCGTACTGCACGATGTCGCCGTGCATTGACAGACGCCTCCGACGCACTGCTGGCCCGCGTTGCACGTCGAACCGCTGCCGCACCCGCAGCTGCCGCTGGCGAGGCACCGGTCGTTTCTCACCGTGTCACAGGTGGCACACCCGGCGCCGCCCAACCCACACGTCGGGTAGCTCTGAGCGACGCAAGTCGTGCTGCTCGAGCAACAGCCGGCGCACCCGCTCGTCGCGTCACACACGCAGACTCCGGCGCTGCACCGCAACCCCGCGCCACACGCGGCATTCGTGCCGCACTTGCACTGGCCGCCACTGCAGGTATCGGCTTTCGCGTTGTCGCACGCGACGCAGGTCGACCCGTTGGTGCCGCACGCTCCGGTCGTCGGGGTCTGGCAGCTGTTGCCCGAGCAACACCCAGTCGGGCACGACGTGGCGTCACACACGCAGCTGCCCGACACGCAATGCTGGCCGGCAGCGCACACGGCGCCCGAACCGCAAGCGCACTGGCCGTTGGTGCACCGGTCGGCTTTCGAGGTGTCGCATGCCGCGCACGCCGCCCCGCTGGTGCCGCACGTCGCCGTGGTGGGGGTGGTGCATGCGTTGTTCTTGCAGCACCCCGTTGGGCACGACGTGGAGTCGCACGTGCAGGCGCCCGAAACGCAGCGCTGCCCCGCCGAGCACGCGGCGCCGCTGCCACACTTGCATTCGCCCGCGCTCGTGCAGCTGTCGGCGTGCGCCGGGTCGCACGTGCCGCACGCCTCACCCGCGGCCGCGCAAGCGTCGAGCCCTCGCGGCTTGCACGTCGAACCCGAACAGCAGCCAGAAGGGCAAGCCGTGGCGTTGCACCCGCTGCACACCCCGGCGGTGCAGCTCTGGCCGTTCGGGCACTTCTCGCAGGCCGCGCCGCCAGAGCCGCAGGCCGACGCTTCAGCACCTGAACGGCATTGGTTGTTGAAGCAGCACCCGGGGCACGACGTGGCTGTGCAGGTGCACGCGTCGGCCACACAGGCCAAACCCGGGTCGCAGTTGGGCACGCACAAGCCCCACACTCCGTCGCTCGTGCAATTCTGCACGTTGAGGCAGCCGCCCGCGCACGGGCGCGCGTCGCCGTCGTGGCATTCGGGGCCGGCGTCTGCGCTTTGACCTGCGTCGGTCGAGCTGCCGCCGTCGTGGGGGCTCGACCCAGCATCGGCGTCGGGGCCAGCGTCACGCGCTCCCGAGCCGGCGTCGTTCACCACGCCTGAATCAAGGGCACCGGCATCTCCGTGGCCGGCGTCACCGGCGGCGCCCAACACGCACAAGCCTGAAGTTTCGTCGCACGCCAATGGGGCCGGGCACCCGTCACTGCACTTGCGCACCGAAGTACCACCACACCCCAACCACGCTGACACCGTCAGCGCCGTCGCCGCCCACGCCAATTTCCCCATGCGGCGGCACTAGCCAAGCGACTGGGGCAAATCAAGTCGGCCAAAGTCGATCTGACATGCCAAGGGTGATTCAGGTCACTCGGCTTCGTCGTCGAAGTCGGGCATGACTTGCTTCTTGGCCATGGGCACTGGCTTTTCGGGCGAGAACGTCACCCGGCGAAAGTGCCCTTCGCCTTCGACTTTGACCGACTGGCCTTTGACGGCTGAAGCGGCTTTCAGCACGCGCGCGCGGTCTTCAGGGCCGAGCAGGGTCACGGCGTAGAACCGGCCGAACTTGGCGGCCTTTTCGGCCAACCCGGTGCCCAAGCGGGTCATCACCGCGGTGGGTTCGACGTTCAGCGACACCTCGTCGGCCTCGTGCTTGCGGCCGGCGTGGGCGGGTGTGGCGGCTTTGGCTCCGGCGGGAGGCGTCTGCGGCTTCTTCGCCGAGTTGGTGGGCGGCGCGGCGGCGGGCACGGCCTTGGGCACCGAAGCGCGCGGCGGCGGCGGGTTGGGGTTCGCTTCACCCTTCGGCGGCCTGGGCTCGGGGAAAGCGTTGACCCCGAGCGTCACCCAGCGCTTCTCGACGTTCGGTCGGTTGACGACCTTGTTCACCAAGAACTGAATGCAGTCGACGAGGTAGCTGCGCTTGCTGGGAGCGATGCCCGGCAGCTCGCCGTCGAAGTGCACGGCCACGCCGAGGCCGCCGTCGGGCATGTCTTTGAACTCGAGCCGAGCGGGGTACTCCATGCGTTCGAAAATGCCGCCGAGCAGCGCTTCGACTTCTGGGCGCTTGTCGGGCGCGGCGACCGGTTCGGCTTTCACGGCTGCGACCGTCATGAGGCCCCCGCTTTTTTCGCCGGGGCCGTGCCAGCCGCGGCTTTTGCTTTGAGGTACCGCTTGAGTGCGTACTGCTGGAGAATCGACAGCAGGTTGTTGGTGAAGATGTAGAGCGCCAAACCCGCGGGGTAGTTCATCATGATGGCGGTGAAGAACACCGGCATCAACCACTGAAACATGAACTGCTGCGACTTGTCGGTCGTCATTTGCGGCTGGAGCCGCTGGGTGATGATCATCGTCACGCCCAGGGCCAGCGGCAACAAATACGTCGGGTCTTTGTGCGTCAGGTCAGACCACACTCCGAACGGTTCGCCGTACAAGTCGTAGCTCGTGCGCAAGGTGGTGAAGAGCGCCGCCCAAATCGGCAACTGCAGCAACATCGGCAAGCAGCCGCTGAGGCTCTCCAGAGGGTTGATGCCCTCCTTCTGGTAGAACTCCATGGTCTTTTGCTGCTTGAGCTGCGGGTCGGCCGCGTACTTCGCGTTGATTTCGTCGAGCGCCGGCTTGAGGCGCAGCTGCACCTCGCGCATCTTTTCGCCGTTCGCCATGGCCCGGTGGGTCAAGGGCAGCAGCACCACCTTGACCATGACCGTCAAAAGCACAATCGACAGGCCCCAGTTGCCCAACAGCCCGTGAAAGAAGCGCAAGAAGAAGAGCAGCATGCGGCAGATGACCGCCCACCACCCGAAGTCGACCGTCTTGTCGAGCTGCGGCTGGTAGCTCGTGCCGTCACCGACGTGGGCCAACAGGTCTAAGTCTTTGGGGCCCAAGAACGCGCCGTACACTTTGGTGACGCTCTCGCCGGCGCCGACCGTCACCGCTTGCACCATTTCGGCCGCGCGCGCGGTGCTCGACGCTTTGAGCACGCAGTGCCCGTCGAACGCGCCGTCTTTCGGCCAGACCGCCGACAAGAAGTACTGCTGGTCGAGCGCCACGAACTGAACTTGGCCGCGCTCGTTGTCGTCGGGCTTCTCGTCGTCGGGCTTCTTGGTGAACAGCTTCTCGGTCGTCGAACACTCAGTAAGCGCTTGGTTGCCGATGCCGCCGAACATGCTGGGCGCGCTCTCGACGTTCGGGTCGATGGCGCGGTTCAAGTGAATGCCCAAGTCGCCCGTCACCGTCTGGGCGCTCACGTTCTTCAACGTCAGGGCGAACTGCATTTCGTAGCCGCTCGGGTCGCGGTCTTTGCGCTTGGTGGTCGACTCGAGGCCCGGGGCCGAGGGGTCCCAGGTGAAGGTCTTCGTCACTTCCCACGGGCCGTCGTGGCCGACGAAGGTGACCTTGCCGGCCGCTTCTTCGGTCACCGCGTACCGCAGCCGTGGGTTGAGCGGCCACACGCCCGACACCGAGACGCCCAAGTGCGGGGCGCCGCTCTGCCCGGGTTCGGCCAAGTCCATCTGGGCGCCGGGTGAAAATTCGGTGCCGAACAACTTCTTGTAGCCCTCGAGAATCGTCAGCGGGCGCTGCATGCGCTCGCGCGGCCCTTGCAACTCGGCCGTCTCGAGCCCGGCGCCTTCAGACGTGAAGACCAGCTTCGTCGTCGCCCGGGTGGCCACCACCGTCTTGAGTGGTTCGATGACCGGCGCCGTCGGGGCCGCCTGGGCCACGCCGCCGTCGTCATTCACCAACGCCCCCGGCGAGCCGGCCACCGCCCCGCCGTCGAGCGCCGCCGCTTCGGCCGCCGCGCGCGCCTGGGCCGCCGCCAGCTGCGCGCCCGCGTCGAGCGCTTCGAGGCGGGCCTGCTCGGCCTCCATTTGGGGTTTCACGTACAACAGCTGCCAGCCCGTCAAGAGGGCGAACGACAGCCCAATGGCGATGAGGAGACGACGTTGCTGGGTCATGGTTTGGGTGCCTCG
>JBGAIY010000449.1:0-7491 GCA_044225205.1 Myxococcaceae bacterium
CAGGTACTCGAGACCGTTCATCTTCTCGTCGACCATCGTGTCCCTCTCCTTGTTGAATCCACTTGCCGGTGGTTCTTCAAGGATGGCGCGGTGGTCACTTTCTTCAACCCCGCCGTACACCACTCAACTGGACGCTACTGTCTGAGGGGGTGCCTCTTCAACTTGGTAGGGCTCATTTGCGAACGTGCCTTCTGTCAGCCGAATGTGCCGTATTGGCACTGACCCTCCTGGTCGGTTGCCAGGCGACCGGGGTCATCACCGCCATCGCCCAAATCGCGGTCTCGCCACCAGTGGTCGACTTCGGCACGGTGCCGCTTCAGTCGAGTTCGCAGCGCGAGGTGGTGATCAGCAACACCGGCGCGGCCCCCCTGAGCATCGCGTCGATCACCCTCACCCCAACCGGGTCGGCGTTTGCTTGCGAGGGCTGCCGAGCACAAACGCTGCAACCTCAAGAACAGGCCACCGTGACGATTCGCTTCACGCCGGCCGATGCGAGCCCGGCGGTGGGTCGACTCGCGGTGGTGAGCGACGCGCCGAACGCGCCCGAAGTGCTCGTCAGTCTGGCGGGTAACGGCGGGCCGTCGTCGAGCTGCACGAAAGAAACCGACGCGGCCTTCTGCAAACGCTTGGGTCGAACGTGCGGCGCGGTGACCGCCCCCGACAACTGCGGCGCGATGCGCACGGTGCCTTCGTGCGGTACCTGCACCGCGCCGGCGTTGTGCGGCAACAGCAACGTCTGCGGCTGCACCGCCGAAACCGACGACGCCTTGTGTCTGGCCCATGGCGCGCAATGCGGCCCGCTCACCGTCACCGACCGCTGCAATGCGACGCGAGTCATCACGTCGTGTGGCATGTGCGCCAACGAGCACGACACCTGCGGCGGAGCCGGCACACCGGGGCAGTGCGGCTGTACACCCGACAGCGACACGGCCTTGTGTTCTCGCTTCAACCGACATTGCGGCACTTTCACCGTCACCGACACGTGTGGCACGTCGCGAACCATTGCGTCGTGCGGCACGTGCACGGGGCCCCAAACCTGCGGCGCGAGCAACGTGTGCGGCTGCGTTGCCGAGACCGACGAAGCGCTGTGCGCGCGAAAGGGGTACGTGTGTGGGCAACTGACCGCGACCGACAACTGCGGCGCCACGCGCATCGTCAATTCGTGCGGCACGTGCACCAACTCGGTCGACAGCTGTGGCGGCGGTGGCACGTTGGGCGCCTGCGGTTGCACCCCCGAGACCGACGCGCAGCTCTGCGCGCAGCTGAGCAAGGCCTGTGGCGCCGCGACGACCACCGACCGGTGTGGCGGCGCGCGGTCGGTCAGCTCGTGCGGCTTGTGCAGCGCCGCTCCAGCCCACGGTTCTCCCCTGTGCACGATGACCAATTCGGGTGCGACCAGCTGCGACTTCACCTGCGACGACGGGTACGTCAAGACCGGCCACACCTGCTCGATTGGGTGCGTCGGCAGCTCGCTGACCCGTACCCCCTTCGTGGCGGGTGCCGGCACCACCAACGACCCCTACCTCATCTGCACCGCCGCCCAGCTCGACCGCGTTCGCGACTTCTCGAAGGCCAACTTTCGGCTCTTGGGCGACGTCGACCTGGTCGGGCTGCCCTTCGAACCCATTGGTGACGCCACGAGCAAAACCTTCGACGGCGCCTTCGACGGCGGAGGGTTTCGCATTTTGAATTGGCACTACAGCGCCCCCGCGGTCGACCACCTCGGCCTGTTCGAGAAGATCACCGGGTCAGTGAAGGCGCTCCGGTTGGTGGGCCTCGAGGTCACCGGGCACGACAACGTCGGCGCGCTGGCGGGTTCGGGGTCGGGCACCATCACCGACGTGCGGGCGAGCGCCAGCACGGTCACCGGGCACGACTTGGTCGGTGGCCTGATTGGCACGCACACCTGGTTGATGACCGGGTGCGTGGCCGACGTCACGGTGAATGGGCACAGCTTTGTCGGTGGCCTGGTCGGCTACGAAACCGGGTGGATCGAATCGTCGTCGGCCGCGGGCGCGGTCACTTCGACGGGCGAGAGAGCCGGAGGGCTGGTCGGCATGATCTACGGCTCGTCGTCGGTCTACTCGGTGTATCGGTCGTTCGCGACCGGCGACGTGAATGGGGTCGATGCGGTCGGCGGCCTGTTGGGAGAAGGAGCCAAGAGCAACACCTCGGTCGGCACCTCGTACGCCACGGGTTCGGTCACCGGTACCTCGAACGTGGGTGGCTTGGTGGGCTCGAGCAACGTACCCATCACGAACTCATTCAGCGCCGGCGCGGTCACCGGCGTTTCGGCCGTGGGTGGGCTCGTCGGAGCGAACAACAGCCTCATTGGTCACTGCTACAGCCGCGGTGCCGTGACGGGCACCACGGGCGTGGGTGGCCTGGTCGGCACCAACAGCACGGCCCCGCTCGCCCTGGCCGCCGATTCTTTCTGGGACACCACCGCCTCGGGGCAGACCACGAGCGCGGTCGGCATCGGCAAGACGACCACCGAGTTGTTCGACGCCAGCACCTACGCCAAATGGAACAAGTATACGACGTGGCAGGTGGGCGGCGCGTACCCGAGCTTCGCGTCGGAGCGGGCAACTTGCGTGGTCGGGCCCAGCGCGTTCTCGTCGGGGGCAGGCACCGAAGCCTCGCCGTACCTCATCACCGAACCCGGGCAGATCTACCACATCGGGTGTAACCTCGGCAGCACGTACAAGCTGGCGAACGACCTCGACTTCAACGGGCACTCCCATGGTGCCGCCCATCGGCGATCAGTCGAACAGCTTTTCGGGCACCTTCGACGGCAACGGCAAGACGATTGCGAACTGGGTCCCGTACGGAGGCAGCTCGGCCCTCTTCGCCGCCATTTCTGGCACGGTGCACGACGTGACCTTGTCAAACGTCGAAGTCGGGGGCTCGACTGGCGTCGCCGCACTCGCCAACAACCTCTCGGGCAGCGTCACGAAAGTTCGCAGCTCAGGCGTCGTGCGCGGCGTGTACGTGGTCGGCGGCTTGGTGGCGAATGCGTATGGGCCGATCTCGCGAAGCTCGTCGTCGGCCACCGTGGTCGCCGGCACCGGCAACGGCGGTGCTTCCGCCTACGTGGGCGGGCTGGTCGGCTACGCCGGGGGCACCGTCTCGAATTGTTTTGCGACAGGCACCGTCAACAGCCTCGACCTCAGCGCGGGGGGCTTGATTGGCGTGGCGGTGGGGGGTGCCAACTTGATCAATTCGTATTCGACCGGCGCGGTGACCAAGGGCAGTGGCCTGAGTTCGGGCAACACGAGCATGGCGACCGGCTGCTACTGGGACATCGAGACGAGCGGGCAGACCAAGAGCGTCTACGGCACCGGCAAAACCACGGCCGAAATGAAGACCCCCAGCACCTATTCGGGGTGGGACTTCACGAACATCTGGCAGGTCGACGCAGGCTCGTACCCGACGTTGCGTTGACCCGCCTCCCAAAGTTCACCTGAGCTGATCTGCGCTTCGCTGGCGAGACCTCATTCAAATGCGCGGGTTCGGCCGCGAAACCAGCTCAGCGCAGGTGAACTTGGGGTTCAGCGAAACCACCTCCGCACCGTGGCATTTGCGGTAGGGTTGGCCTTCGCTCGCTCCGGGGAGCCATGGGCGCAGACCACCCGACCGCCAGCATTCTGGTGGTCGACGACACACCAGAAAATCTGAGGCTCCTGTCGACCGCGTTGGCCGACCACGGCTACGAGGCGCGGCCGGTCACGACGGGCCGCGAGGCGCTCGACGCCGCCCGCCGCGCCCCACCCGACTTGGTGCTGCTCGACATCAACATGCCCGAAATGAGCGGCTACGAGGTCTGCCAAGCCCTCAAGCGGGTCGACACGCTGCAAGACGTACCGGTCATTTTTCTCACCGCGTTGAGCGACGCCGAGGCGAAAACCAAGGCCCTCGGAAGTGGGCGGCGTCGACTACGTCACCAAGCCCTTTCAGCTCAGCGAAGTCATGGCGCGGGTGAAGGTGCATGTCGCCTTGCGGCAAGCCCAAGCCGCCCTGTCGAAGAACTACGAACAGCTGCGCGCGCTCGAAAAATTGCGCGACGACCTCGTACACATGGTCGTGCACGACTTGCGTACCCCGTTGTCGACGCTCGTGGCGAACCTCGAGGTCTTGAAGGCCGAGACCCAGGGCGTGCTCCAGGGCGAATCGGTCAACGACTTGAGCGCGGCGCTCGGCGCGGCGGCGGTGCTGCGCCGAATGACGAACGACCTGCTCGACGTGAGCCGCCTCGAAGCGGGCCAAATGCCGGTGTCGCGTGCACCGACCGACCTCGTCGAAGTGGCGCGGCAGGTGTGCGCGTCACTGAGCGCGCTCGACCGAGACCGACGCCTCGAGGTTCACGGGGAGGCGGCCCCCGTCTCGTGCGACCGAGAGCTGATTCACCGGGTGATCGAAAACATCGTCAACAACGCCATCAAGCACACGCCTTCGGGTGGGCGCGTGTGCGTCAGCGCGAACGTCACCGCCGGTGCCGGCCGAGTCACCGTCGAAGACGAAGGGCCCGGGGTGCCAGCGAGTGCCCGCCTCACCATTTTCGACAAGTTCGGCGCCTTGCCGGCCCGAAACGAGCGCCGACACCATTCGGTGGGGTTGGGCCTCGCGTTCTGCAAGCTCGCCGTCGAAGCGCACGGGGGCCGAATCGGCGTCGAGCCGGGCGTTGAGCGGGGCAGCGTCTTCTGGTTCGAGCTGCCGGCATGAATGCCGCGAGGCGACTGTTGGCGCTCCCGGTGTTGGCGACCGAAGAGCAGACCCGGCGGGCTCGCACCTTTCACAAGGTGGCGTTGACCATCGCCGTGGTGACCGCGTTCTTTTTGTTGGCGTTGGTGGCGTTCACCCCCACGACCTGGCCACGGCGGTTGCTCACCATTTCGGCGGTCACCACCGTGTGTCTTTCGCTTTTGCCGCTCAACCGGCGGGGCCACACTTCGCTTGCGGGCTGGGCGTTGATCACCGGGCTTGGGCTCGTGCTCTCGGCGCGGGTCGTGACCTCGGGCGGTTTGAGGGCGCCGTCGGCCGGCGGCTACGTCGTGCTGGTGCTGACGGCCGGTCTGCTCAACGGCGTGCGGGGGGGCCTCTTCACCGCCCTGGGCACGGGCCTGGTGTCGCTGGGCTTGGTCGTCGCCGAGGCCCAGGGTCTGTTGCCGAACCCCGGCCATTCGTTCACCACGCTCGAGGTGTGGGTTTTCAACTGCATTTGGGTGGCCATCGCCGCGGCGGTGCAGCGAGAAATGGGCGCGACGCTGGGCGACGCGTTGCGAAAGACCCAAGCCAACCTCGACGAGCGAATCGAACTGCAAGGGCAACTGCGGTTGGCGCTCAACGCCGGCCACATTGGTGTCTGGAGCGAGCGCCCGGGTGACACCTTCGTCACCGCCGACGAGCGGCTGTTCGAAATTTACGACCTCCCGGCGAACCAAGACCCCGCGGTGCCACACCGTTTGTGGGCCAAGCGAATACACCGCGACGACCTCAAGAAGGTGAACGACGCGCTGGCCGAAGTGCGCTCCGGCGCGCCTCGGGTCGCGGTGTCGTTCAGAGTCGTGCACCGCGACGGCAGCCTGCGGTACGTCGAGTCGTCGGCGGCGTCGGTCAGAGAAAAAGACGGCCGGTACCGAGTCATCGGCGTCAACGTCGACATTACCGAGCGGTTGAAGAACGAAGCCGACCGCGAGCGGCTGGTGAGCGAGTTGCGCACCTACCAGAAAGACCTCGAGGCGTTGGTCGCGCAACGCACCGAAGAACTGAAGGCCGCCAAAGACGAAGCCGAGCGCGCCAACCGAGCGAAGAGCGCCTTCTTGGCGAACATGTCTCACGAAATTCGCACGCCCATGAACGCGGTGCTGGGCTACGCGCAGCTGCTCCGCCGAGACCGCTCGCTCACCGACCTGCAACGGCACAAGGTCGAAGTGATTCTCTCGAGCGGAGACCACCTGCTCGACCTCGTGAACAACGTGCTCGAAATGTCGAAGATCGAAGCGGGCCGGGCCACGCTGCGCACCGACACCTTTCACGTGAGCGCGGTCGTCGAGCGCGCGGCGCACCTGTTTTCGGGGCTCGTGAACTTGCGCGGCAACACGCTCACGCTCGACCTGTCACCCCACCTGCCCACCGCGGTGCGCGGCGACGCGGCCAAGGTGAGGCAGGTCGTGATCAACCTGCTCAGCAACGCGGCGAAGTTCACCCGCGACGGCCGAATTCGGGTGGCGGTGTCGGCCGAGCCCGCTGGCACCGCGCGCTCGCGCGTCACGGTCGTGGTCGAAGACAGCGGAGAGGGCATCGACGCCGACCAGTTCGAGACCATTTTCAACCCATTCGAGCAACTCAGCGCCGGCCAACGCGCGGGAGGCACGGGGCTTGGGCTGTCGATCAGCCGCAGCTTCGCCCGGCTCATGGGCGGCGATGTGACGGTGCGGAGCACGAAAGGCCACGGCAGCGCCTTCACCTTCACCTTCGAAGCCGACGAGGTGCCCACCACCTCAACCCCCCAACGGTGGAACCAGTCACCCGTGGCGCTCGAGCCTGGTCAGACCCGCACCAAGGTGCTGATCGTCGGCGATTTGGTCGAAAACCAAGAATGCTCGGTGAACTGCTCGGCAACCTCGGCTTTCAGACCCGCCTCGCCGGCGGCGGAGAGCAGGCCATTGAAATTCACGACGCGTGGGGCCCGACCTCGTGCTGATGGACCTGCGCATGCCCGGCATCGGTGGGCTCGAAGCCATTCGGCAGCTGCGCGCTGCCGGCTCGAGCGCGGTGCTCGTCTTGCTCACCGCGAGCACCTTGGGCGACCAGGGCCTGAGCGCCGAGCGGGGCGAAGCCGACGAGCTGGTTCTCAAGCCCTACCGCGAAGAAGAGCTTTTGCAGAAAATCGCCGGCTGGCTTTCGGTTCGCTACGTCTACGACCAAGCCGTCACCGCCACGCCCAAGGTCGACGCCCGAGCCACCCTGGCCGGCCTGCTCGCCGACGTGCCCAAGCCGCTCATCGAACAGCTGCGAGCCGCGGGCAGCGAGGCCCGCGCGGGCCGGGTCGAAGCGCTGGCGCGGCAAATCGCCGAGTACTCGCCCGAAGCCGCCGAGCACATTCGGGCCTACCTGCTCGACTTTCGCTACGAGCGTCTGCTGGCCGCGCTCGACGAAGCCAAGCCAAGAACTTGAAGACGCGAGCCGCGGTCGCGGGCGTTCACCAGCTCACGTTTTCGGCGCCCAGGCAGCGGTGTCGGTCGAGGGCGGCAGCCCCGTTCGTTCATGCACGATGAATGGCGACTGGCGAGCCACTGACGGCTCGAACACGAATTCGGAGATCAGCTTTGGCTCAGCCTCATCGGGGAAATGGGTCACGTCCCGTCAAGTGGTGTCCGTCGTTGCGCCACCCTTTGCGACTGCTACGCGGTTTTTTTCAGCGGCTCACTTGTGATGCGTTTGACGTCGCTGGCGTCCACCTCCTTCACGGTTGGTACCTCAAAGGTCATG
>JBGAIY010000450.1:0-6060 GCA_044225205.1 Myxococcaceae bacterium
CGAAAGCGCGCCGGCAGCGAAAACGCCCCCCAGCGTGGCGAAGAGCCCCCCCCATGACGGTGCGGGCTTGGGCCGAGTCAACGACTGAAGCCGCCACGCCTCGACCGCCGAACCTGCGCTCAAGAAAGCGTGCGCTTTGTACAGGGAGTGGGCCACCAGATGGAGCAGCGCCAGCGACCACAGGCCCAGGCCACACTGAACCAGCATGAAACCCATTTGCGCGCAGGTCGACCAGGCCAAGGCGACCTTGACGCTCACCCGAGTGGTCGTCACCAGGCCGGCGACGACGGTTGACACCAGCCCCACCACCACGAGCAGCCCCGAGGCCACTTCGGCGCGCGACACCCACGGGGCCAACCCGATGAGCACAAAACCACCGATGTTGACGACCCCCGCGTGCAGGAGCGCCGACACCGGCGTCGGCGCCTCCATGACCTGCATGAGCCACCCGTGAAACGGGAGCTGGGCCGATTTCAGAGCGACGGCGACCACCATGAACACGGCGGCGACCTCCATGGCCGGCGTCAGAGCGGGGTGCGCTTCAACCCATGCCGAGATCTGCCCCAACTCGAAGCTGCCGACGGTTCGGTAGACCAGCACGAGACAGACGGCCAAGCAGCCGTCGGCCAGCCGGCTGACGAGAAATTTCTTGTGGGCGGCGACCAACGCCGCGGTGCGGTGCGAATAGAAGGTCAACAACTGGTGCAGGGCGATGCTCGTCGCGGCCCAGGCCAGCGACATCACCAACAGGTTGTGCGAAATGACGAGGGTCGTCACCGAGGCCAGGGTGAGCAACAGCCAACGAAGATACCGCTTTCGGCCGCGCTCGCCCGCGAGGGCCGTCAGCGAGTAGCGAACGATGACGGCTCCGATGCCCGTCACGAGCGCCAGCATGACGACCGGAGCGACGCCAGCATGCCAGCCGAGGCCCGCCTCCCCCACCGCCGCCAAGAACGCCAGCCCAAGCGCCGCGGCGCTCGCGAGACCAGCCCGTTGGGGCGCTCCCACCGCCGAAACTGCGAACAGCGCCGGTATCGCCGGCGCGACGACCGACCACCCCAGCGACCACGGTTCAGGTGCGTTCATGAACCATGATGTACCCGAAACTCAATGTTCTTAAAAAACACATTAAAACGAGCAATTTGTTCTGTAAAAAAGAACTACCATGAACGTCGATCAGATCAATTTTCACCACCTGCGGTACTTCTGGGCGGTCGCGAAAGACGGCAACTTGACCCGAACGGCCGCGCGAATGCATGTCGCCCAGTCGGCGTTGTCGTCGCAAATTCAGCAGTTGGAACAGCAACTGGGCGAAGCCTTGTTCGTTCGAGAGGGGCGCCGACTCGTGCTGACGGAGGCCGGCCACATCGCCCTGGCGCACGCCGAGGCCATTTTCACGACCGGCAGCGAACTGGTCGCGACGTTCGAACACGGCCGGCAGCGTTCGCAGGTACTGAGAATCGCCGCAGTCGCGACCCTGTCTCGTAACTTTCAGGAGTCGTTCGTCAAACCGATTCTCGAAGAGCCCGACGTTCGGCTCTGTCTCGAGTCGGGTGGGCTCGCCGAGCTGTTGCGGCGACTCGAAGACCACTCGGTCGACCTCGTGCTCTCCAATCGCCCGCCGGCCCGAGAACGCAACTCGAAGCTCCGGTGCCGCCGGGTGGCGCGTCAGCCCGTCAGCATCGTCGGGCCGAAGCGTCACGCCGCGTTCAGGTTTCCTCAAAGCGTGGCGAATGCGCGAATGATTCTGCCCGGCCCGGAGAGCGACATTCGCTCCGAGTTTGACGCGCTGTGCGCGCAACTCGACGTTCGCGTGCACGTGCTGGCCGAAGTTGACGACATGGCCACGATGCGGTTGTTGGCGCGTGACGCCAATGCGCTGGCCCTGGTGCCCTCGGTGGTCGTACGCGACGAACTCCACGCGGGCGTGCTGCACGAGCACTGCAAAGTACCGGGGCTCTTCGAGACGTTCTATGCCATCACCGTCGAGCGCACCTTCGAGCACCCCTTGCTGAAATCGGTGACCGGGCGCGACGCTCATGACCTGCTGGCACCGATGACGTAACCACGAGTTCATGGGCGGCGGTGCTGACGCGGCAGCGGTCACCCGGTTGAAGCCGAACGTCGTGGCCGAATTCGAAGAACGCGCCCAGCTCACGTTCTTCGGCGGTGACCGGCCACCCGACACGAGCTGTTTCGAACCCGACGGCGCCCTCCACGCTAGACTCCCCAACCGATGGACATTTATCACCTCAAGACGTTCGTCGCGGTGGCCCAAGAAGGCAGCATCACCCGTGCGTCAGAGCGGCTCCACCTGAGCCAGCCCGCGGTGAGCGCACACATCAAAGCGGTCGAAGACGCGTTGGGCGTGACCTTGTTCGAGCGAACACCGCGGGGCATGAGCGCCACACGAGACGGCCAGCGCTTGCTCGAGAAAGCCGAGCAGACCATCGCCGCGCACCAAGAATTGGTGAACGAAGCGAGCCGGCTCAAGGGGCGGCTGACGGGTCAGCTGCGCGTCGGCGCGCCGAGCAATTCGAACAACGACGTCGTGGGTCGCTGGCTCACCGCGTTGGCCGAGCGGTGCCCCGAGGTCGACGTGGTCGTTCGGCACGGCACGTCGGCCGACGTTCTGAAGGGGCTCCGCGACCGGAGCCTCGACGTCGGTTTCTACAACGAGGTGGGAGCCCCCGAAGGCGACTTGATGACCGTCGAGGTCGGGCGTTTTGGCGTGTGGGTGGTCGCGGCTCCCGGGGTCGTACCCCCATCGGCCCCGCTCGATTGGGCCGCGTTGGCCGAACGCCCATGGGTGTACCCGACCGCGAGCGCGTGTTGTGGCCAAACCGCCGAGAACCTGTTCGCGCAGCACCACATTCGCCCCGCGCGCATCGTCAGCGTCGACCGCGAAGACGTGACCCGAACGTTGGTCGCCGGGGGCGTGGGCGTGGGGTTGCTGCACACCGACACCGCCCAACAGGCCCGGGCGCGCGGAGAAGTCGAACTCGTCATCGAGTGCCCGACCGCGGTACGGGTGCTCTATGCGCAGTTGGCGAGCCGCGCGCACGACCCGCTGTTGAGTGCGGCCACGGCCCTGGTACACCCCACCGTCACGGGCTGACAACCGCAGCCACCGAGCAGCCAAGCGCACTGCGATGCGCAACGGGCGTGACGTGGCGTTCGCCGGCGTGGGCGGCCGAGCGCATCACCCGCGATAGCGCGGCCCCTGATGCCCCCCCGAAGTCGCGTGCTGACTGACCGCGGTGGCCGGGCCGACAAGCGATGCGTAACGTGCCCGAGCGCATCATCCGCGGTAGCGCGTGACCCTCACGGGCTGACTGACGGCAGCGGCCGAACCGCCAAGCGCACAGCGATGAGCAACGAGCCGAGCGCGGTCAACGCCCCCACGCCGAACGCGGCGCGGTGCCCGAAGTGGCCCACGACCAGGCCGAGCACCGGCACCCCCACGCCCAGGGTCAGGTCGAAGAAGGCGGTATACGCCCCGAGCGCGGCTCCGCGATTGTGCGGTGGCACCCGCCGAATTGCCTCGACCCCGAACGAGGGAAACGCGAGCGAGAACCCGAACCCGGTCACGGCCGCGGCGGTCACCGCCATGGCACTCGAGCTCGCCAACCACAGGCCGAGCTGCCCAAGGGCGGCCACGGCCGACGACGCCACCGCCGCGCGCGCCCCGCCGAACCGGTCGGGCACGCCCCCGAAGGCGAGGCGAGCCACCACGTAGGCTGCGCCGAACGCGGTCATGGCCAGCGCGGCGTTCTCCCAACCACGGTCGTGAAACAACAACGTCGAGAACGTGGCGATCGCCCCGAAGCCGAGCGCCGCCAATGACAACCCCACGCCCGGGAGCCACAGCAACCTGACCACGGCCACGAACGGCAACTTGGCGCCCGCCGGCGGGGTCACGGGGCGAACGCCGTACGCGGCCAGGAGCCCCACCAGTGGAGCGAGTGCCGCGCCGACCGACATGCCGGCGAAACCAAAGCGCGCGTCGAGCGCCGAACCGAGCGGCGCGCCCGCGGCGAGCGCGGCGTACATGGCCATGCCGACCCAGGCCATGACGAGGCCCGACCTCGGCTTGCCCGCGAGCGCGACCCCCACGCCAGGGCCCCCGTCACGACCAAACTTTCGCCCAAGCCCAACACGCCGCGACCCACGCCCAAGACGAGCACGCTGGCGGCGGGCGCTGGCACGGCGCAGGAACCCGCAGCCAAGACGCCAGCGAGTGCCGACATCAACAGCCCCAGCACGACGGTTCGCCGTGGCCCGCGTTGGTCGGTGCGGGTGCCCGCGACGTGCCGCGTCGCCAGGGTCACCCACGATTGCGCTCCGATGACCAGGCCGACCACGAGCGAACCAAACCCCAGCGTTTCGTGCACGCGGAGGGGCACGTTCGGCAGCGGCAACCCCATGGCCAGAAATTCGGCGAAGACCAAAAGACACAGCGGCCCCAGCTCACGCCAAAGCGGCCGCGCCTCCGAGCGAACGGCCGTCATGTCGTCACCTCGAAGACCGACGCGGTCACCAGGGCGGCGAGGTAGAGCCCCACGCCGTACACGGTGTGGGTCACGACGCTCTTCAGGGTGTTGAAAACCGGCCGAGGCGTCTTCGACGACGCGATGCCGGCTCCCAATGCGGGCTGCAAGACGAACAGCGGCGCCGCCACCGTGACGACCCCGACGAGCAACGCCGGCGGCATCGACGGTGCCCGCGCCCACCCCAGGCCGAACGTCGCCATCAGCAGCGCCGCGAAGGTGACGCCGATCGCATAGTGCGCGCCCCACCCCAGTACCCGCTCACCCCGAATGGGCGCCGCCGCCGCGATGCGCTCATGAACCCACACCCCGCGAGGGAGGTGACCGAGCCACCGGCCCAGCAGCGCAAAGTCAAGCGAGGGTATGCCGAGCTGCCTCAACCCGAGGGCCCAAGCGTCCATCACGAGGGTGGCCCCCACTCCGATGGCGACCGTACGAACCACGACTTCGACTGACTCATTCATGAAAAACTCCTTTCGAAAGGCCAACGGCCTCACCCAAGAAGTTCCACGCCGAGCGAAGAAGCCAATCGCACTTCTGGAGGGGGGCCCTCCGCGGCCCTGAGGTCTGCCCCAAAGGCGCGAAGTTCGAGCGAATTCGCGGTAGGAGCCCACCGATGAGCGACCAAGACCGACCGGCGGGGCTGCGCTTTCGCGTCGGGCGAATACCCGTCGTGGTCAGCCCAGTCTTCTTTCTCATCGCGCTGCTCGGGGGCTACCGGCAGAGCGCGCGCGATGCCGTCATCTGGGCCTCGGTGGTATTCGTCTCGGTGCTGTTGCACGAGCTCGGCCACGCCTGGGCGATGCAGCGCTTCGGGTTCGCCGCGGCGATCACGCTGCACGCCTTGGGCGGCTCGACGCACTGGCCCGACCGCGCCCAGCCGACGGCCAAGCAGTCACTCGCGGTCAGCGTCTCGGGGCCGGGCATTGGCTTCGTGGTGTGTGGCCTGGTCTTCGCGGTGACCCGCTTCGTGCCGCTGTCTCCCAGCGCGACCGTGGTGGCCTCGCAGCTGATGTGGGTCAACGGGTGGTGGGGCGTGTTGAACATGCTGCCGATTCTCCCGTGGGACGGCGGCCATTCGCTCGATTCGCTCATTCGGGTTTTCACGAGCTCGCCCGTTCGAACGAAAGTCGTGGGTGGCACGAGCATCGCATTCGGCGTGGCCGCCATGGTCTTCGGAGTGATGTGGGCGAGCATCATGCTCGCGTACCTGGGGTTGATGGGGGTCGTTCACGGTTTGCGCTCGTGGCAAGAGAGGCCCGCGGCCGCGGTCGACGTGCCCGCACCGTCGGAGCCCTCGGCGTCGCTCACCGAAGTCGTGGCCGACGCGTCAGACGAAGAGTTGCGTTCGGCGTTCGACACCCGTCTGGCGCAAAGAGACCTGAACGCGCTGCACCACCTCACCGCCGAAATCTACGCGGCGGGGCGGTACGCGCTCGCCGAGGGCATGCTGCGCGACATGGTGGCCCAGACGTCAGACGCCAAAGCCGCGTTCAACTGGGCGTGCACG
>JBGAIY010000004.1:0-54841 GCA_044225205.1 Myxococcaceae bacterium
GTGCTGGGCCGTGGCGTGCGCAAGGTCGACGGCAAGCTCGCCCAGCTCATCGACGAATTGCAGGGCTTGGTGCTCGAAGTGCTGAGCCACGAGCCCGACAAGCGGGTGGTCCTGGTCGAGCCCATTCACTTCGGTGGTTTGAGTGTGGGCCTTCGCGCCGACGGTGACGTGTTCGCGCTCGGCGTTGCCCCCGGCGTGTCGGCCGAATACGCGTGGCGGTGGGCCGGGGTGGCGGTGACGTTGATACCCAAGGCCACGCCCGGGGGCCGCCTCGAAGGCCGCTTCTACCCAGTCGTCGCGGGGCGGGTTCGCCCCTTCGTCGCCGCCGGCGCCACGGTGTTTTCGACCGGCCTTGGGCTGCGGGGGGCCGCCGGGGTCGCGGTGGCGGTGGGGCATTTTCACGTCGGGGCCGACGCGGCGTACGAATACTACGTGGCCGATTTCGGCCCGGCCGTCGGGCTGTCGAAGCACGCGATTCTCGTCGGCCTTTCGTTGAGTTGGGCGTTCTCGGGCTAAGGCCAAGTTCAGCTGGTGTCGCATCTGTGGCGCCGGGCACTTCAGGAGTGTGCTCGAAAGACCGACACGTCAGGTCTCAGGGCTTGGCCGGCATTTCTGAGCAACCTGCTAGCCTTGACGCATGCTCGGCATCGGCAGCGAGGCGTTTGATTTTACTGCCCCCACGTCTCGCGGCGACGTGCTGACGCTCTCGAGCCTGCGGGGGCGCCCCATCGTTTTGTATTTCTACCCGAAGGCGTCGACGCCTGGCTGCACGTTCGAATCGAAGCGCTTTCGCGACGTGTACCCCGAGGTCAAAGCGCTCGGCGGCGAAATTGTGGGCGTTTCTCACGACGCGCTCGACGACCAATGTCGCTTTTCAGAATCGCTGGAGTTGCCCTTTTATTTGGTGCCCGACCCCGAGCGAAAAATCATCGAAGCGTACGGGGTGGCCTGGCCCTTGTTCAAAATGGCCAAGCGGGTGACCTTTCTCATTGACCCTGATTTTCGAATCGCCAGCTTCTCGCAGCACGAGCTGCTCATTGGCCGCCATGCCGATGACGTGCTGTTGGGCCTCAAGATGATGAAGCGCCAACGCGAGAGCGGCAGCTGAGGCGGCGTCACCGCTTCGTGCGCGGGCGCTTGGGTGGTTTCGACTCCTTGAGAAACGCGAGACCTCGCGGCGACACCTCGTAGCCGACTTCGAAGCTCTGGGTGAGGCCCAGCTTCTTGAGCTTGCGCACGTCGACCTTGAAGGGCTCGGTTTCGCGCCCGAGCGACGCGGCGAGCTTCGACGCGGCGACGCGCGGCCGCCGCTTGATGAGCGCCAGCACCGTTCTGGTCCACGGGGTGCGGCCGTCGAGCCGGGCGAGCTTCTTCTCGAGCACGGCGACGTCGTCGGCGCTCAGGGTGGCGTCGAGCGCGACGGGCACCCGGTCGCCGTCGCCGCCGTAATGCAGCTCGATGCGAAAGAGGGGCAGCGCGTCGGTCACGGCGGTCTTCGACACCTCGGCGAGGTAGCCACCGAGCTCGGCTCGGTCGGTGAAGCCGGCGCCGCGAGCGTCGGCGTCGGTGACGTCGCCCAGCGTCACCCGCGACACCGCGTCGACTTCGAGCACGCCGATGGGGTGCACGCGGTAGCGGCCTTGCGGTTTGACCCGCGCCTTCGGCCACTGTCGAAACGACAGCGTGATCGAGCCGTCGACCAAGCCCGCGTGAAAGCGCTTCTGAAAGAGGAACACGGTGTGGGCGTATACCCAAGACCGCGGCGCCCGGCGAACGAAGCACGACCGAACAGCGGTCGGCGACCGTCGATGAAAAGACGTTTCTGGAAGAGCGGCACCACATGCCCGTATAACCAGCCCATGCGACGCGCGAAGATCGTCTGTACGTTGGGCCCGGCCAGCAGCAGCCAGGAAATGTTGGAAAAACTCATTCACGCCGGCATGGACGTCGCCCGCCTGAATTTCAGCCACGGCAGCCACGCCGACCACTTGGCGACCATCGAACGGCTGCGCGCCGCTCAACTCAAAGTGCGCAAGCCCGTGGGCATTTTGGGTGACTTGCAGGGCCCCAAAATTCGCACCGGCAAGTTGGTGAACGGCGCCATCGAACTGGTCGAGGGTCGTGAAATCAGCATCACCACCGACGAAACCGTTTTGGGCACGCAAGAGTTGGTGTCGACCACCTACCACCACCTCGCCGCCGACGTGAACGTGGGCGACCGCATTTTGCTCGACGACGGGCTGCTCGAACTCAAAGTGCTGTCGACCGACAAGAAGCAGCTCATTCGCGCCGAAGTCATTCACGGCGGCACGCTCAAGAACAACAAGGGCATCAACTTGCCGGGCGTGGCCCTGCGGGCCGAAGCCCTGACGCCGAAAGACAAAGAAGACCTCATTTTCGGCTTGAAGGCCGGCGTCGACATGGTGGCGCTCTCGTTCGTGCGAACGCCGCAAGACATTGATCAGTGCCGCGAGGCGATGAAAGAGGCCGGCCGAATCGTGCCCATCATTGCCAAGCTCGAAAAGCCCGAGGCCATTGCCCGGCTCGACGCCATTCTCGACAAGACCGACGGCGTGATGGTGGCCCGCGGTGACCTCGGCGTCGAAATACCCCCCGAAGAAGTACCGGCCATTCAAAAAGACATCATTCGGCGGTCGAACGCGCGCGGGTTGCCGGTCATTGTCGCGACCCAAATGCTCAATTCGATGATCGAACACCCGCGACCCACGCGCGCCGAGGCGAGCGACGTGGCCAACGCCGTGTTCGACAACACCGACGCCGTCATGTTGTCGGGCGAGTCGGCCAGCGGTCGCTACCCCATCGAATCGGTCGAAATGATGGACCGCATCGTCGACGCCGCCGAGTCGGCCATGCGTCAGAGCTTCCCCCGGAGTGGGAGCGGCGAGGCCATGCGGTTGCCCGCCGAGTTTCCCGACGTGACGTGCGGCGTGGCGTGCCGAGCCGCGCGCGAGTCGGGCGCGGCCCTGATCGTCGCGTTCACCCTGACCGGCACGACCGCTCGGCTGCTGTCGCGCTACCGCCCGTCGGTGCCCATCATTGCCTTCAGCCCCAACCAAGAAGTTCGGCGCCGCCTGTCGCTCCTGTGGGGCGTCATGCCGCGCGTGCTCGAGCCGGTGCAAGACACCGAAGAAATGGTGCGCCGGGTCGAAGAAGAACTGCTCGCCCGCGGCCTCGGCCGCCGAGGAGACCGAATCGTCATCGTCTTCGGTGCTCCGGTCGGCCAACCCGGTCGCATCAACTCGCTGCGGCTCCACACCATTTCCATGTGACGCATGGCGCTCGTGCCACTCGAGCCATTTTCGCTGTTCGACCCCAACGCCGCGCGCGGGTGGTTGCACTTTGGAGCCGCCGCGCCCTCGGGCCGGTCGTTGTTCACCATTCAAGACGACCAGACGCTCACCGCGTGGTCGCTTTCGGCAGACTTTCAGGTGAGCCGCGGTGGCCAGGCCTCGTTTTCTCAAGAGTGGTACGCGCCCAAGTTTCAGTTCGTCGGTGACCAGCTCTTGCTGTGGGACGACAACGTCCTCGCCGCGGTCGACGTGACGCGGCCGTCGCAGCCCAGCGTGGTGGCCGAACTCGAACTCGAGGGCCTGCGCAGCTGCGCCGTCGCCGGCGAACGACTGTTCGTCGAGTGCTACCTGGGCCCCTCTGGGTACGGCGCGCTGCCCTGGCCCCTGTCGAAGAAGGGGCGATTCGAAATGCTCCTGCCCGTCACCGACATGGAGACGCACGGTTCGCACGGGGTCGCGGTCGGTGGCGACGTGTGGTGGGCGACCCAAGACGGGTTGAAGGTGCTCACCGAGGCGCCCTGGGCGCTGAAGTCGAGCCTCCGGTTGAACAACGTGGTCGGCCTGCCGCTGCTCGTGAGCGACTCGCGGCTGGTCGTGCTCGAGACCTACGACGACGGGCGCCAAGCGGTCGTGTTCGTCGACCTCGAAGGCACCCGGGCGCGCAAGGTTTCGGCTCACCGCAAAAACCAAGTCGTGCGGGGGTGGGCGCTCAGCGGCGACCGTTCGCACCTGTTCGTCGTCGTGCGCGCGAAAGACCGCCTCGAATTCGTGACGTTCGACGTGGCCCAGGCCAAAGAAGTCGAGGCGACCACGCTCCCGTTCTCCGAAGACGACGACGAGGTCGACCGCACCAAAGTCATTTGGCTCGGCGTCTCGGAGTCGAATGTCGCGGTCTTGTCGGGCCACGGTCAACTTTGGCGGGCGACGTGGGAGCGTCGCACCCCGGTATGAATTTCAAAGTCTTCTCGACCCCAATGAACGGCGTGGCGTCGCTGGTCATGGCCGAAAAGCCCTGAACGAGGCGGTGGCGAATGGCGACGAACTACCGAGTCATGCGGTGCGACCGAGCCAGTGGTGGGCGCTCGCACGCGCTGTTGGCCTACACCCCCGACCACTTCTTGAGAAACTGGTGGGGTGGCGCACGGTTCGACGACTCGTTCCCCGTGTTGCCCAAGCCCATTGAAGTCGGGCTGAAGAAGTCGGGTGTTTTGCCCGACCTGATGCTCGACGCCATACCGCTGATGACGCCGCGCTTGCGGCTCGCCCTGGAGTCTTTCGGCGTCACCAACATCGACTATTTCGGCAGACGTCGTTCGCGCGCTTGCCGATTTTTCGCCACGCGCGCACCCCCAGTACCGTGGTCGTCACCAAAGAGTTGAGTCTTCACCTCTGGCACGCAGGCTTCGAGTCGCTGACCTTTTCAGAGAGCGAGGCCGAACGTCTGTCGTGACTGCGTCAGTGTGGCTCGAGTGGCAGCGGGGCGCGCGGCAAGTCGAGCACCTCGCCGACCTCGGGCAACGTCACCGGTTCGAACCGGTCACCGACCCAATTGACGAACTGGTAGTCGCTTCGCGGGCGCGCGAGCCGCACTCGAATTTTGGTGGGCTTGCCAGCCGCGTCGTCGAGCACTTCGACGTTCACGCCGTCGAGCTCGACGGTCGTGCCTCGCGGCAACGGGTGCGCTTCGCTCCGCATGTTCTGCTCGAAGACCGTGTTCACCATGGCGCCGTCGAGCACTTCGAGGTCGAACGAGTCGGCGCTGGTGCAGGTCACGCGGTGGGCTTTGGGTGCCATCGACAGCACCTGCCAGGTCTTGGGCAAGGGCCGTTTCGCTTCGGCCAAAATGGGTACGCCGTAAAGCGCGGGTACGAAGTCGCCCGAGGTCAGCACGACGACGCGGCCCACCAGCGGCGGCGACTTCGAGGTGAGGCCGGCGACGACCGCGTCGTTCCACGTGCGCAAGAACCAGGGAGTGGCCCCCCAGACCAGCAGTGGGTGCAACACGAAATTGCCGACGACCCACGCCATGCCGACGCGGGCGGCCCAGGTACCGCGGTGCTGCCAGGCGGCGTGCGCGAAGACCGCGGCCACAGCGCACAGCCCGAACGACGGCGACGTCAGCAGCCGCGAGGAGGGAAACGTGGCCAGCCCCGGCACCATCGACGCCACCGCACCCACCGCGAGCCACGTGAGCGCCGGGGGGCCCGGGGCCCTCACCACCGCCCGCCAGGCGAACGGCGCCGCCACCACCGTCAGCGCGCCGAGCCCAACGAGCAGGGGCCGCAGCGACGGCACGAACAGCCACACGTCTTGCAAAGGGCCGGCAGACCACGCGCCCACCAGGCCCAACAGCCGCGCCGGTGCTTCGCGCATGAAGGCCCAGGGTTCTCGAAGCGGGTCGATGTAGGTGGCCGAGCCCTCGGCGCCCGAGTTCATGACCCGGTACAAGACGACGAACCCCAACAAGGTGAGGGCCGACGGCCAGAGCGCGCGAACGCGCCCCGCCCACGTTTGCGAAGGGGTGAGCGCTTCGAAGGCGACGAGGTACATGCCGGCGGCGATGGCGACCTCGCCCGCCGAGAGCGCGGCGGCCAACGCCACGACGCTCAGGGCTCGGCCCGGCCGCCAGCCGTCTTCGCGCCAACGGAGGTGGGCCCAGAGCCCAAGCCAGGCCAACGTCGCCGCCACCACCGCGTTGCGGTTTGCGAGCCAGTCGACCGGTATTGAATGCGCGTCGTCGACCGCGAAGAGCATGGCCGAAAGCCACCCCGAAGCCCCGAGGAGCCGACGGTACAGCGCCGACACCACCGCCACCAACGCCAGGTACCAGAGTACCGAATGCAGGTGCGCCAACCACGCCGCGTCACCGAACAGCGCGTAGTCGGCCATCGACAGCAGCGACGAAAGCGGCCGAAAGAAGCTGAGCTTGACGCTCGGCCACGTGAACCAGGGGAACGGGCCCGACCGAATGAGCGGCGTCATGCGCTCGGGGTCTCCGTCGGCGAAGGTGAAGAGCTGCCACCGGTGCGCCGACATGGCGAAGTCGCCACGAAGGGTGCCTCGGTGCACCCAGTCGTCGAGCAGAAAGCCGGCCCACAACGACGGCGCCGAAACGATGAGCGCCACCACCAGCGGGAGCCAGCTTGCGAAGCGTCTGACGGCCGGGGTCGTCACCGGCGCGCGACGCTACTCTGAAACCTCAGCCGCCGGGGCGTTCGCCGCGGGTACCGAATTGTTGCAGCGCGCGCTTGAGCCGGGCGAGCTTGTCTTCGTTCGACGCGTTGTAGAGCGCTCGGCCCAGCGACGGGTCGCGCCGCAGCGTGAAGCCGTCGCTGTTGCGGGCAAACACGTGGTCGAGCCGCTCGGGGCCCCCGGCTTGAACCGTATACGCCGCGACGTCGGCTTGGTTGTACGTGACGACGAGCTTCAAAAAGCCCAGCGGTGACATGCCCGCCAACGCCGCGCTCGCGCGCAGCTCGTTCGCCGCTTGCGACACCGAGCGGTTGCCTTGAAACAAGTCGCCCAGCGCGCTCGATGAAATCACCGCGCGCATGCGTGCGAAGGCGTGGTCGCTCACCGGCAGTTGTGGCCGAATTTCGTCGATGACCCGCAGTGTGCAGGGCCGCTGCCAGTCGTTTCGGGCGTAGGTCGCGAGCGCCGTCTGTGACTCCCGCTTGCCAATGTCGTGAAGCGCGTTGGTGAGGTTGAGCAACGGCCGGTCCATACCCAAGTCTGTGGGCAGCACGGGAAAGAGCGCTTGCGACTGGCCGATGACCCGCTCGTGGTGGTCACCGAGCGTGCCGGGGTAGTACTTCGACTCAAACGCGTAAATGTCGGCGAGGGTGCCGCCGCTGCGCAGGGGTATGCGCCCCACCGCCTTGAGCACCTCTTTCGGTTCGCCGGCGCTCAGCCCCACCCGCAAGGCCAACGGGTCAGTGTGGGTCGCCAACAGGCGGTCGGCCTGGCCTGCGCTGAAAGCCCGCCCCGCCCGGGTCAACGAGGCGCCGGGCGGCAGCTGAGCCAGGCGTCGGAGAATCAGAGCAGGCACATGAGAGGTATCGGCTCAGCATGGCCCGAGTTGTCATGTTTGGTTGTAAGTTTTTGAACTTGCTTGTGTTTTTGCCCTGAAGTTCGGCTCGCCCTCCGAGCTGCGGCGCCGGGCCTTTTCGGTCCGGGCTCCTTCTCGCGCGGCGTGCACCTCGTCATTCGGTTCGGCGTTTCTGAGCAACCTGCTGGTGGCCGGCGAAGCTTCGCAACACCTCGGTGAGGGCGAGCACTTGGCCGGTGGGGCCACCGTGTTCGCCGACCGAGACCCACTTTGCTTCGGCGATCTGCATTTGCTTCACCGCCTCAGTCGCGCGCTCGATGGCGAGGCGCTGCAGCTCGCTTCGTCGCACCTCTTCGCTCTTGGCCGATTCGGCTTCGGTCGCCAGCAGCGAGACGGCTTTGTGGGTTTCGGCGTCGCCGACGTGCTTGGTGCGGCGCACGGCGGCTTCGGCTTCTTCGGCGCGGCGGCGCCATTCGGCCGCCGCGAGCGCTGCCTCGGCGGCTGCCTCGTTGACGCGGGCTTCGGCTTCGACCCGCGCGAGCCGAATCGCCTCGTTCGCGCTCACCTCCGCCCGGTCGGCGTCGAGCTTGAGTTGTTCTCGGTGGGGGCCCGCGAGGCTTTCGCGTACCCGGGGGTCGGTCGGTTGTGCCGAAACGAGTTCGAACTGCGTCAGTTCAACGCCGACCCCCGTCATGAAGCGCCGCATTCGCTGCAGCAAGGCCGCCGAGTGCTCGTCGCTCAAAGCCAGCGTCTCGGCCAGCGAGTGCTGCGCCATGAAGGTTTGCAGTTCGGCGCACACATACGCGCGAAACGCGTGGTGTTGGGGTTTGGCCAGCACGTGCTTGAGCCGAGCGGCGCCCGCGTCATTCGCGGTGTTGACCAGGCCCAGGTTCTTGAGCGCGTTGAGTGCGTCGGCCGGCGCCTGGCCGACCGCCCACAGCACGTACCCCTGGAGGGCGACGGTCAGGTGCTCACAGGTCTGCACTTCGACCTGAAAGGTCACCCGCTGCAGCGTGCTCGAAAAGCGCGCCACCGTGTCACCCGGCAGCCGCCACCCCCGCAGGCCGACGCCCGCGACCACCGCGCGCCCATGGCGCACCACCAAGAGCCACTCGTCGGGCGCAGCCACCACCAGGCTCCAGCGCACCGCCGCGGCCAGCGCCGCCAACACCCCCAACGCCAAGAAAAGAAGAACGGGTACGGGCATGGCGACTCCTGTGGTTCAGGGCGAACGACGAGCTGACGACGAGTGCGCCGGTGGGGCTCGGAGGGCGCCGTGAATCATGGCTTTCAAGGTGACCGCCGCCGACCCCCGAGGAATCAGGTCGCGGGCGGTGCCGGCGACGACGAAGTAGCCTTGCACCGCAGCGATGATGGCCGCCGCGAGCGCGTCGGGGGCGACCTCGTGCGGCCCCCCGGCCCCGGCCCCGGCCGCTTGGTCGCGCTCGAGGTGTTCGCGCAGCAGCTCCTTCACCGAGGTCAGCGTCGCCTCGACAATGCGCTGCACCGACTTGTGCCGCAGCGCCTCGCCACTCAGCGTCACCCAACACGCCAGCACGTCGGGTTGTGACGTCGCGCCGACACCCAAGAAATAGTCGACCACCGCGTCGACCGCCTCGCTCGGGCCCCGGGTCTCGAGGTACCACCGCAGCCCACGCACCTGCTCGTCGCACAGGTACTGCGTCAGCGCGGTGAGAATCTCGAGCTTGTCTTTGAAGTGGTAGTGCACGAGCCCCGTCGCCAACTTCGCCGCTTTCGCGATGTCGCCAATCGACGCGCCGTCGTAGCCGTGCTTCGCCATCGCCTTCATCAACCCCAGGGTGATTTGGGCTCGTCGCGCTTCGGTGTTGCTCGGTCGGGGCATGGTCGTGGTCGGTGTTAATTGGTTGACTAACCAATTAATATCGACCCTGGGCTCGTTCGTCAATCGGCCCCCCGGCGTGGCGTTGGCGTTCGCTTTGCAAACGGCGAGGGGAGCCTCTGGTCATTGCGGCTGGAGAGCCACCAAGGAGCGCGTGTGAGTCGTTTCGATGCCCAGCTTCGGCTGGGGTTGGCGTCGTGTTGTCTGTGGTCGGTGGTCGGGTGGGCGGGGCCGCGGGTCGTCGTCAACGCGAACGCGCAGCACTTCCCTCGGGTCGAATTGTCGGTTCACGCCACGACCAAGGCGGGCGAGCCCCTGACCGACTTGAAGCCGGCCGACTTCGCGATCTTCGAAGACTTGTCGGCCGCGAAGGTGGTGAAGGTCGAACAGCAGCGCACCGCGACGACGACGCCCGTCGACGTCGTGTTCGTTTTTGACATCACCGGGAGCATGCAAGACGAAATCGACGGGCTCGTTCGGCGCACGAAGCGCTTCGCCGACCAACTGGCGCAGTCGGGGCTCGACTTCGAATTGGCGTTGTTGCCGTTCGGCGACGAGGTGGGCAGCGCCACCGCCCCGACGCGCAACGTGACGACGTTCAAGAACCAAGTCGCGGCCTTGCGGGCGGGAGGCGGCGGCGATGAGCCCGAAAACCAATTGGGCGCCCTCGACGCCGCCCGACGCTTGCCCGCCCGCCCTCGCGCGAAGCGGGTGCTCGTGCTCGTGACCGACGCGCCCTTTCATGCCGGTGACGGCGTCACCCCGCTGAGGGCCGACGAGGTCGTCACGTCGCTGCGCGAAGTTCACGCCGAACTGCACGTCGTCGGGCCGAGCCTCGACGAATACCGGTGGATGACGCTCGCCCTCGGCGGCTCGTTCTACGACAAAGACAGTGGGGCGTTCGAGCAGCTGGTCGACACGCTCGGCGGCGAGCTCGCGGCGAACTACGTCGTCACCTACGACAGCCCCCGCCCCCAACGCGACGGCACGCGCCGCTCGGTGACGTTGACCGCGAAACACGCCTCGGGCACCGCCGAAGACGCGAGCCAGTACGTGGCTCCGGCGCTCGTGGCCGCCAGCTCTCGTCAGCAAGGCATGCAAGGAGACTTGAGCGCCTTTTCGCCGTACCTCGCCGTCGACGGCAAGCCCGACACCGCGTGGGTGTCTGACGTGACGTCGGCCAGTGAGTGGCTCACGTTGAACTTCGACTCGCCCCAGCACGTGTCGAGGCTCACGGTCAGAGCGTCTGACGACCCTCGCTTCGCCGTGCCCGGCGAGCTCGCCGTTTCGTTCGACGGCCAGCCCGCGCAACGTCTCAAGCTCAGCGGAGAACGAGGTGAACAGACGGTGGCGGTCGAGCCGGTTGAAGCGCAGAGTGTTCGGGTGACGGTCGTGCACCGAACGCCCGAGACCCAGCCGGTCGCCATCGCCGAACTTTCGGTCGGTGACGGGGCCGCGCTCGTTCCCGAATTGGCCCGGCTGCGCCGCAGCGTCGAAGACCTCGCCGACGCAGTTCGACTCAATCGCCTCGGTGAAACCGCGTACCACGCCGGCAAGTTGCAAGAGTCGGTCAAGCGGTACCGCGAAGCATTGGCCAAGTCGCCCGAGTTCGCCCAGTGCTGGAGCAACCTGGGCCTGTCTCAGTGGAAATTGAAGCAGTACGCCGATTCGGTGTCGTCGAACCGTCAGGCCATCATGCTCGCGCGTCGCCAAGGGCTCGAGCAAGTCGTCGCGAACAGCTCCTATTCCATGGGGCGCACGTTCGAAGAACAGGGGCAGACGAAACAAGCGCTCCAGTGCATGTGGTGGGCAAACCAAGCGGTGCCCAAAGACGTGTACCGGTCGGCCATTGACCGACTGACGCGAAAGATTTCGGCGGAGGAGGATTCGCCGTGACGTTCGTGGCCGCGTACCTCGCCGTCGTGGTCGCCGCCGGCCCGCCGTCGGTCGCTTGGCGCAGCCTCCGCGCGTGGCCCCCGTCGGCGCCCTCAGAACAGGCCCTCAACGCCGACTCGCACCGGGAGCTGTCGGCGCTCGGCCGCGCGGTGCTCGCGGCGGGCCGCACCGCGAAAGACGCCAACGAGCGCCGGTGGCTCGAGCTTGAGAATCGCGAGGTGCAAGCGGCCCTCGCTTCGGCCGCGCTGGGGCGTGGGCGGGGTGACGCCGGCGCGGCCGACCCCGCCGACCCCGCGCGCGACGCGTTTTGGCAAACGTGGGTCGCCGAGCAGCTGCGTCTGGCGAGGCTGTTTTCAAAGACGACGAGTGAAGTGTTTCGGCTCGAGGCGAGCGACGTGACCGGCGACGAGCTCGCCGACTGGCAGTTCGTGTTGACCTTCGACGACGGGCCCACGCCCGCCAAAGACCCAGGCACGACCGACACCACGGCGGCGCTCCACCAGCAGCACTGGCCGGCGACGTTCTTCGTGCAAGGCGAGCGGGTGAGGGCGCGGGCCGACGCCGCGAAGGTGTACGACGGTTTTTGTGTCGCCTCGCACGGGGAGCGCCACGTGCCGCACACCGACTTGGAGGTCGCGAAGAAGTCGGTCGCGGCGACCGTGGCGGCCCTGTTTCCGCTCACCCAGGCGCGCGCTGACTTGTTTCGGCCCCCGTACGGCCAGCGAAGCCCGGCGGTGGCGCGTTGGCTGGGGGAACAGCGTCTTCGCACCGTGCTGTGGAACATCGACAGCCAAGACTGGCGGTCGGCGGCCGACGCCGATCTGGTGGCCGGCCGGGTGTGGGCGTTGATGCTCGTTCGGCGGCGCGGCGTCATTCTGTTTCACGACGTGCACCCGCTCGCCCGTCAAGTGCTGCCGCTGTTGGCCCAACGCCTCGAAGGCACCGGCATTCGCTTCGTGTCGTGCGACGAAGCGTGGCCCAAGTGAAGGTACCCGAATCGGCTGCGTTGAACGGTGTTGGTCGAACACCAGAGACTCGCGCACCAAGGTGACGGCCTTCTGAATCGCCTCCAGGCGGCTCGAAGTCAGGTCTTCAGCGCGAGCGAAGGGGGCTCCCGCCGCCGCGAGCGCCCCCAGCCCTTTCACTGTTGGAGACTCCGAAGGGGAAACCGGCTCGTGTCAGAGCAGCCGCATTTGCGCGGCCCTCGACGCCGGTGGCGGCGGTTCTTCGAGGGGGGCGTCGGGGGGCAGGCCATTCAGCCGACCGGCCGCGGCCACTCCGCTCAAATACGCCGACTCGATGCGCGGGCCCAAACACCAGTCACCGCAGGCGGCCACGCGCAGCGTCGGGTCGAACACGCACGGCACGCCGAGGGGCTTGGTGACGAACGCATAGCGCCAGCGGTGGGCTTTGACGAACTCGGGTTCGACCCGCCGGGTGCCGACGGTCGCGAAGAACGCGTCGAGCAGCATCGCGGCGACCTGCGCCGGTTCGGCCTCGAGGTGTTTTTCACTCCACGGGGCGTTGGCGTGCAGCACCCAGTGCTCTCCGGCCACGCGCTCGGGCTTGCTCGCGTCGCGCGCGACCCAGCGCAGCGGCCCCACGCCGACAAACGCCGCGTCGAATTCGCGCCCCAGCGGCTCGGCGAACGACGCCATCACCGCTTGGCACGGGGCGAACTTCGCTTCGCGCAACGTCGACGCGAAGTCATACGACGCCGGGTCGATGAGCGCCGCCGACTGGGGGGCCGGGGCCGCCAAAACCACCGCGTCGAATTCGCCGAGCGCGGTCTCGTCGTCGGCCAGCAGCCGCCAACGGGTGTCGCGCCGCAACATCGACCGCACCGTCACGCCGAAGTGCACGTCGACGTCGTAGAGCATTCGCTGCAACAGCGACCCCATGCCTGGCGTCGCCACCAACCGAGGAGACACCTTCTTCGTGGCGTTGGGGTTCTCGGGCGCTCGTGCCTCGGTGGGGTTCGGCGAGTCGCCGAACGTCATGAGCCGGGGGGCCCACTCGGTGACGATGCGCTCGGCCCACCACGCGCGCGCGACGCGGGCGAAGCGCTCGTCGTGCACGGTGAAATATTGCGCGCCGTGGTCGTAGCGGCGCCCGTCTTCTCGGCGGGTCGACGCGCGCCCGCCGGGGCCGCGCCCCTTGTCGAAGACCGTCACCGCGTGGCCCGCGTCGGCCAAGGTGCGCGCCGCGGCGGCACCCGCGACGCCGGCACCCACCACCGCCACGATGAGCGGCGTGCCCCGGCTCGGGAGCCTCGTTCGGCGTGAATATTCGGCCACGTCGAGTCGCTTCGCTTGTTCGACGGTGGAGCGGCTACGCACCAACCCGGTCACCGGCTGCTCGGGCGTGAACGGCCGGTCGAGCGCGCCCAGGCACCACAAGATGCCGCCGTACGAGCCCGGGTCGCGGCCGTCGAGCGCGAAGCGGTGGTTGAGGTCGACCAGCAACGCCAGCGCTTCTTGGGCGGTTCGCGCCCACCCCAGCACCGCCTTGCCCCACGTCATTCGCACGTTGTTGTGCAGTTCTCCGTGGGTGAGCAGCGAGCGCTGGGCGGCGTCCCAGAGGGGGTCTCCGGTTTGCGCGCGCGCCAGCTGTTCCCACGAGGGTAAGAATTCACGGCGGTCGCGCTCGTGCGCGCGCAAGGAGTCTCGCGCCCACGCCGGCAGCGCGTCGACCGAGTCGACGTGGGCCTGAAAACGGCACAGGTTCCACGACAGTTCGCGCCAGGTGAGCAATTCGCCCAGGTATTTTTCAGCGCCGGCGGTCTGGTGCGCACCTGCTTCGCGCGCCATGCGCCACGGGGAGATGTGGCCGAAGTGCAAATACGCCGACATGCGGCTCGACCCGTTTCGCAAGGGGTCGTTGCGGTCGGTCGCGTACGCGTCGAGCCGGTGGTCGACGAAGTTTCGCCAGCGGCGTTCGGCCGCCGCCGTGCCTCCGGGGGTGTGGTGCACCGGGCCCACGCTGTGGTCGATGTCACACGACGCGACCAGGGCCGAGAGGTCTTCACGCGCCAACTCGAGCGGCGTGAAGGGCAGGTCGGGCAAGAATGCCGGCCCGCTGGGCTCGACGTCGACCCAGGTGCGCGCCAGGCGCTCGGCCCACAGCGGCTTCATGAAGTCGGTGAAGGCGTACGCGCGCTCGAACGGCTGGTCGACGAGCCACATGGGCACGACGCACGACGCGTCGACCCGCCACAGCGGCGCCACCAGCGCGACCTCGGCGTCCCACTTGAGGAGTGGCTGTACGGGCATTGCGTCGGTGACCACCAACGCCGCGTCACGCGCCAACTGCATCAGGTGCGAGCCGCGGTCGGCCGCCGTTTGCAGGTGAAACGCGTAGCCAATGCCTCGGGCGGCACACTGCGCTTGAAGGTCGCGGGCCCCTTCGAGAATGAAGGTGTGCAGCCGGTCAGACGCGTACCGGTACCGTTCTGAGAGCGCGTGGTAGACGAAGCAGGGTACGCCCAGCTGGCGGGCGGCGGTGAGCGCCACGTCGAGCGCCGGGTTGTCGTACGCCCGGCAGGCCACCCGCACCCAATACACGACGAAGCGCCCATTCGGCCGCGGTGGCGGTGCGTTTGGGGCGACCCGCTCGTGCAGGTGGGGCGGGAGCGTCGGCGTCGGCACGTGGGTGAGACGACCCGGGGTTTCAGTACGCCGAAGGCGGTTGCCACGCCGGTGGCCGCGGCGGGCGCGGCGCGTTCTCGACCTGGCGAATGAACGGCATCATCGTGCTGAGCGCGGCGGTGCGGTTTTTGAGCTGGCTCGAATTCATGAGCCCGTCGAACAGGCGGCGGGTGTCTTCGCTCGGCGGCTCGGTGGGCGCAGGGCGCGGTGCCTGCAACATGGCTTTGATCGCCTTGGGCGAAGAATCGGTCAACAGGGCGTCGAGCGTGCCCTGCGGGTTGCTCGCGACCAGGTTCGCCAACTCGGGGTTTTCTTGCAGCGTCTTGGCCAGCGCCGCCAAGTCTTCTTTGCTGACGTAGGGGTAGGCTTCGGCCAACGCGGCTTCAATGGCCTCGGTGTCTCCGTTCATGATGGCTTCGATCATGCGCAGCAACAGCAGCCAGCTGAACGACGTGTACGACGCGGCGTCGAGGCCCGTGTCGGTTGCGCGGTGCGCCGAACCTCGGCCCTGCGCACGCCCCGACGGCGCCGACCCACCACCCCGCGAGCTCGCCTTGCTCGTGTCGAAGCCCAGATCGCCCGACACCGGCTGGGCAATGACCTTGCCGTAGCCGCTGATGCGCGGGTCGTTGAGGTCGTACGAGCGCTCCGACACCTTGTCGCTCGAGTTGCCCTCGACCGTGTAGACCTTGCCGTCTTTCACGCTCTCGACGATGCCGGTGTGGTGTTCGGGGCTGCCGAAGAAGATGACGTCGCCCGGCTGCGGGGGCTTCGCACCGGCCGGTGAGTACTTGCCCGCCGCACGAAATTGGCTCGCCAATTGAGCGCAGCTCGCGCTGAACATTTTGCCCGAAACGCCCGGTATGTTCTGCTTCTCGAGCATCGTCGAGACGAACGCGGCGCACCACGGCAGGTTCGGGTTGCCCGCCACGTGCTTCGTGTACTCGTTGTAGTGGTGCGGGCCTTCGGGCTCGTTGCGGGGCGCGCGCACCGACTTGATGAGCTGGGTCGCGGCCGCGTCGCCGGCCGACTTGGTTTGCAAGCCCGAGACGCCTTGCGTGGCGCTGGTTGAATTGACGGTGGTCACGGTGAAGCGCTCCTCGTGGGTTTGCTGTTCACCCTAAACCCGGTTTGCCCCGTCGAACTGCAACCCAAACCCACGAAAACGTTTGCTTCGCTTCTTAGAATTCAAGAAAGCCGCAGGTGCTTGCCGAGCTTCGCGACCGCCTGGAGGAGCGCCGTGGAGAGGCTGACCAGCACGACGAGCAGCACTCCCCAACCGGCGACCACGCTGCCGGCGTGCGTCAGGTTCAAAACGAACCACGAGGCGCCCACCGCGCAAGGCCATGACCCAAAGGGCTGAGTGAGAAACGACCAGATCGGCCACAGTTCAATGGCGAACACGAATGGCACGAGCCGCAGACCGTCTTTGAAGGTCTCGAGCGTGAGACCTTGGTCGACCCATTTGAGAATGACGGCGACCAAGGCCCCACCCGCCATCAGCCCCAGCGCGAGCAGGCTCGGCCCCCAGACCCATTTCGACTTTCGCCGCGCCCACTCGACGCCGGCCGGCAGCAGCAAGGCGTGACCGAAAAGTACGGCACGAAAGCAGTACGACCCCAACCGCCGCAGCGCCCAATGCAGGCCAGGGTTCGTGTACAGCGACTCGTCTCCGCAACCCGCGTGAGGGCGGCGGAGGGCGGCGTCTGCCGCCAAAACGACAATGCCCAATGCACACGACACCACCACGCAGATCGCGCCTGCGCGGCCAGCCCACGCCAGAGACCTCGGTGTCATGAGAGGCAACGTATGGCACCGGTGAAGCCAAGCCCAGCCCGGGGCGCTGAGCGAGCAGGCTGTTGAACAACGCGCTTCGCTCGCGAGACCTCGACAAAATGTGCGGGCTCCGTCGCGAAACAAGGTGAACTTTGGGGTTAGAAGTCGGTTTCAGTGAACCCTTGCGACCCCAAAGACTGCGACGCGCTCGACGTTCGCGAGGTGTTGCGTCAGGTGCACCCAAGCTACGGCCCAGACTGGGACGCCGCGATCGAGCTCGGCATTGATGTTGGTCGGCTCGAGTACAACCTGTCATTGACGCCCAACGAGCGACTCCAACAGTTGCAGGAGATGACCGACACCTATGAGCGCCTCCATGAGGCCAAGACAGAACACGCCTGAACTGCTCGGGCGTCTCGTCGATGCCCATGTCGAATTCGTCGTGGTCGGCGGCATCGCCGCGATTGCGCACGGCTCGGAACAGTTCACCAAAGACCTCGACGTCGTGGTTCCGTTTTCGCCCGAGAACATCGAGAAAGTCATGCGCGTCGTTCGGCCGCTGCACCCGCGTTTCTACCAAACTTGTATTTCGAAACCGACCTCGGCGTCATCGACCTGCTGGGCGCTGTGCCCCCCATCGGTGCCTATGCCGAACTCGCCCGCACCGCGGTGACGATGACGCTCGCCGACCGGCCGTGTCGGGTCATCTCGCTCGACGACCTCATCGAGGTGAAGCACCACGTCGGCCGGGCGAAAGACAAGCTGGTCGAAGCCGAGCTGCGGGCGATTCGCGAGCGGCTCAGGGCCGCCCCGTAAGCGCCCCGGGTTCGGCGTCGAGCGGCGCCACCCCCAGCCAGTGCGGCCAGTCACGGAGCAGCACCGGCGCCGCACCCGCCAACGAGCGAAAGCTGCTCACCGCCCACAGCACATCGCGCGACGTGCCTGCGCTCCGCACGTGGCTCAAGACCGACACGACGTCGTTGACCGAATGCACGACGCTGCACTGCAGCACCAGCGCTTCGCCCGCGGTCACCGGCCCCAACCGCGAGAGCCCCTGCACCCCGACAAATTCAGCGGGGCCGCCCACGAAGCCCTGGGCCGACAAGAGCGCCGAGGCGTGCACCCATTCGAGCGGGTTGCCGTCGAGCACCCAGTCGGCGCCTTTCGTGCGCGCGTGAAAGGTGGTCTCGACCGGCGCCTTGCCGTCGCGCGCGCCGCTCCGCAGCCGGTTCGACGAAGCCCCGCTGGCCCAACGCAGCGGGGCCGACGCGTCGACGAAGGTCAGCACACCGGCCGACACCACGCTGGTCTTCTTGCGCACCACCACGCTGACCGCGTGGCGTTGGTGCCGAACGGGTTCGAGCGCCGCGGTCACCACCAGCCGATCACCGGCGTGCAACGGAGCGAATACGCGCAGCCGCTCCACGTCGGCCGCCACCCCCGGGCCCTTCACCGCGCCGTGCACGAGCTCACTCGCCACCGCACCGAGCTTGTCGAGCAGCACGCCGGGCTCCATCCGTCGGAGCGGATGGTCGTCGTCGACGACTTGCCATTCGATTCGAGCGGCGAGGGGAGACGCTTGGCGGGTGAGTGAAATGAGACGTGACATTCGAGACTCCAGGCCAGAAAAAAAGGCACTTCACCGAAGACAATGGGGGTGACCACCGCGTCAGACGACGTTCAGCGGTGATCGTGACGCATGCGCATCACCATTCGCCGGCCGCGACAACACCTCGGCAGAATGGGAGCGACCAACGTCATGCTGTCTGTTTAAGCGGACGAATGTCTGTTGTCAACCTGAACGGCGGTTTTGCGCTTCAGCGAATGCCCGACAGGGTGCCGGAGTCGTTGTCTTCGTCGAGCACTTCGAACACGGCGGTACGGGCTTTCGACCCGAACAGGGGTCGTTCACCCAGAGGGGTCACGTCGAAGCGGGCGCCGATGCTGGCGAGCGACTTGCCGGTGACGAGCACTTGGCCAGGGGCCGCGCTCGAGCACAGCCACGAGGCGATGTTCACGGGCTCGCCGAGCGCGGTGTAGTCGAGCCGGGCTTCGCTGCCGACCGTGCCCGCGAGCACCTTGCCGGTGTTGAGCCCGACCCGCAGCGAGAGGCGCTCGGCTTCGGGGCGGTTCAGCATGGCCCGGGCCCATTCGGCCTTCAGGGCCATGGCCGCGCGCACCGCGCGAATGGCGTCGTCGCCGCGGCTGTAGGGCGCGCCGAAGAGCGCCATGACCTGGTCTCCGATGAACTTGTCGACCGTGCCCTCGAAGCTGAAAATGAGCTGCGTGGCCAAGCGGTAGAATTCGTTGAGAATGTCGAGCACCCGGTCGGGCGGCAGTTGTTGAACGAGCGCGGTGAAGCCGGCGATGTCGGCGAACATCACCGTCGTCTGCCGCTCTTCGAGGTTCGTCAGCGAGCTGCCTTGCGCTTTCAGCTCGGCGACCCGGCGCTCGACGATGTCGGGCCCGTGAAAGCGCTCGAGCGCGCGGTGAAACCGGTCGTCTTTCACCGTGGGCGACTGCTGCAGCTCGAACTTGGCGATGCCCGTCTGCACCAATTGGGCGATGGCGGTGCACAGGTCGAGCAGCCGCTCGATGGGTTCTTCGTTGGTCGACGGCCGGTTCAAATACAGCACGCCCACGTAGGGCGGCTGCACGCCAATGGGTATGCACAGCACCTGGTCGACGCCATAGACGACGACGCTCTCGCGGCCCGAGAACCGCGAATCGGTGTGCACGTCGCCCACGGCCATGGCCTGCCCTTGGCTGAGCGCCGCGTCGACGATGCCGTCTGACACGGGCACTTCGCCTTTTTGCAGCTTGCCCGCGTGGCACACCGAGGCCGGCACCATGACGCCGGTGGGGTGGCGCACGAGCACCACGCCGGTGGTGGCGCCCACGCGGCGCATGAGCCAGGTCATGGTGTCGTCGAGAAACGCTTGCAGCGTCGGCGCCGAATTGAGCCGTTCGGCCACCCGGTACAACAACACGAGTGACTGCCAGGCCACCGGCCCGTTCGCGGCGTCGGTCGGGCCGGGCGCGCTGTCGGGTCGCTTGGCGCCGAGCGGCTTCATCGCCCCGGTGATGACGGGCTCGGGGGCGCGCTCGAAGGGCAGAATTTCGTCGAGCACGTTGACCGTCATTCGGTCTTTCACCGCCCGCGCCATCACCACCGCTTGGGCAATGTCGACGCCGCGGCCGAAGCGGCGCACGGTGCCCCCGGCGCCCGTGTCGACGACTTCGGTGGCGGCTTTCTCGGCGCTGCTGGGCTGGCGAATGGCCAGCATGTTTTCACCGAGCGTGAGCTGGTCGCCCGCCTTGAGCGGCACGGTGCCGACAATTTGTTCGCCGTTGAGCTTCGAGCCGTTGCGGCTGCCCAGGTCTTCGAACACCAACGCGCCGCCCGTGGCGTGCAGCTTGGCGTGCTTGCGCGAGACCAAGTCACCCGACAACACAATGTCGTTCTCGTCGGCGCGGCCGAGCTGGGTCGTGCCCTCCGGGAGGTCGTAGTTCGTGTCGAAGTAGCCGGGGCCGTTGATGACGAGCTGCCACATGCAGTCGCCGAGAATAGCACGGGTGCCTGGCGCTTACGGCCAGTGTTCGGCTTCGCCGCCGCCCACCATCATGTCGAGCGCAATTTTCAACTCGAGGGTCTTCTTGGCGAAGACCACGTTCGGGCGCTTGCACTGCAGGTGCATGTTGACCATTTGCCACCACTGCTCGTTGGGCGGCTTGCCCCGCACCACCGGCGCGGCCAGGTCGACGTCGATGCCGTTTTCAATGACCTCGCAATGGTGCCTTTCAGCGACCTCTTGCATGTTGATGGCGATGTCGTGGGCGTGGTTTCGGTTGCTGGCGGTGCTGCCCGGCACGCCGGTGATGTCGTTCTTGAGTTGCGCGTCGTCGAACGCGACCATGGCCCAGCGCGTGCCCAACGCGATGAGCCCCACCACGAACACGAAGGTGAAGAGCCGTTGCATGTGCAACGCACTGTACCGCGTATATACAGCGCCGCATGCCCATTCGCCTCGTCGTCACAGACATGGACAACACGTTGTACTCGTGGGTCGACTACATCGTGCCGGCGGTCGAGGCCATGGTGACGGCCATTCAACAGGCCACCGGGTTTCAGCGCATCAAAGTCGTGCAGTCGCTCAAGGCCGTCTACACGAAGTACGAGTCGAACGAGTACCCGTTCGCCCTGCAAGAATCGTCGCTGTACGCCGAATTTCCCGAGTTTGGCAGCTTCGACAAAATGGTCATCGAGCCCGCGCGAATCGCCTTCGCGGGCGCGCGAAAAAAGTACCTCAAGCCGTACAAAGGCGTCGTCGACACGCTCACCGCGCTCAAGGCCCGAAAGATACCGGTCGTCGCGTTGACCGACGCTCCGAAAAACCCGGCGGAGCAACGCGCGAAGAAGCTCGAAATCGACGAGCTGTTGACCGCCATGTACACCATGCCGGGCTTCACGTTTCCCGCGGGGCCCGACGGGCAGGCGTTGGTCGCGCCCGACATTCTGCAAAAAGAGGTGACGGGCGCCTACCGCGCGGCGTGCCCCGTCATCGAGCTGCCCCGCGACCACGAGAAGCCCAACCCCAAAGGGCTGCTCAAAATTCTGCAGACCTACGGCGTCGCGCCTCACGAGGTCGTGCTCGTCGGTGACTCGGTGAAGAAAGACATTGGCGTCGCGCGCGAGGTGGGCTGCGTCGACTGTTGGGCCGAATACGGCACCTATGTGTCGCACGAATACCGGGAGCGGCTCGACATTATTTCGTCGAATGCCATTACGAAACGCCATGCGAATTCGGTGTTTGAAGCGGGCCAACAGCAGACGGTGAAGCCCACCCACGCCCTGTCGAATTTCGGCCAAGTGCTCGACGTCATTGACGGCGCACGCTGAGGCCCGACCACACGGAGGGTGGATCGCTCGGCTTGCCTCCGGCAACCAACCGGTGCCATGACGGCGCGTCTCTCTTATGGGCCCATGCACAGCGACCTGGCTCTCTTAGACGCCTCGCGCGTCGACCCGCTGCGCACCCTCGCGCTGCAGGCGCGTGACGGCGAAAGTGTCGCCTTTACCCAGCTTTACGAGCGCACCCGCGAACAGGCCTGGCGGGTGCTGTACCGCGTCGTCGGCCACTCGCCCGACCTCGAAGACTTGCTCCAAGAGGCCTACGTGCAGCTCATGAAGGCGCTCAAGGGCTACCGGGGCGACTCCAAGGTCACCACCTTCTTGCACCGGGTGTGCGTGAATGTGGGGCTCATGCACTTGCGCTCGAAGCGCCGGCGGCCCGAAGAGACGACCGACGACGTGCCCGACACCGAGTCGGCTCCCGAAACGAGCAACCCCGAACGCGCGGCCGAAGTGAAGCAAGCGGCGGTCTTGGTGCAACAAGCCTTGGCGACCATGAGCGACGACAAGGCCACGGTGTTTGCGTACCACGACCTGTTGGGGCTCAAGCCCGAAGAAATTGCCGACCTGGTCGACGCGCCCGTCAACACGGTTCGCAGCCGGCTCAACCGTGCCCGGGCCGATTTCACGGTCGCGGTGTCGAAGCTGAAAGGCCGTGGCCCATGAAACACGTTAGCCACGAACAATTGTGGAACTACGCTCGCGCCGAATTGCCGGCCGACGAAGTGGCGTCGGTGGCCGAGCACGTCGACGCCTGCGTCGCGTGTTTCTCGACGCTCGAAGACGTGCGCGCGGCCCAACGTACGCTCTCGCTCTTGCCCGAGCCGCCGCCCATGCCCGCCGCGTTGGCGCACCGGGTGGGCTCGAACTTGGCCGACGCGCTCGACTCGCGCCAGGCCCAGCGTTGGCTGTCGTGGTTTCCCTCGATGCCGCGGTGGAGCTGGGCCGCCCTCGCGGTGGGCTCGCTCGCGGCCGCGGCGTGGCTCGCGGTGCACTCGCCGCCGGTCGCTGTGCCGCCGCCCCCGGTCGTGGCCGAGGTGGTCGAGCCGGTGGTCGTGCCGCCGGTGCCCGCGCTGCCGAAACTCACGGCGACCGTGGCCAGCGCCAAACACGCTCGCTCGGGCACGGCCGCGCTCGGCAAGTCACAGGTCGTTCACGAGGGCAGCTCGCTCAGCACCGAAAAGGGCGGTTCGCTCTCGCCGCCAAGACGCTGACGCTCGACTTGGCGAAGGGCAACCTCGCCTTGGTGGTGCCGCACCGCCAAGACCGCGTGCTCACGGTGCGTGCCGGTGAACTCGAAGTCAAAGACCTGGGCACCCCGTTCTTGGTCTCGCGCGAAGTGGCCCGCACCGTCGTCGCGGTCGAAGAGGGCAGTGTCGAGGTGAAAGTGCCTGGCGAAACGCGCACCGTGAAGGCGGGCACCGCCGTCGCCTGGCAACAGGGGCAGCTCCAAGAATTGGAGTGGAGGCCCCCGCCGACCGCCGCGGCTTCGAGCACGGCCGCCAAGGCGAATACCGCCCCGGCGCCCGAGCCGGTGGCCGCGGCGAACGAGCCCTCGGCGCCCAACGATGAGCCCCATGCCACCGGTGCCGACGTCGAACCCACGGTTCTCCCGAACGATGGCCCCGATGAGACGCCGCCGCCGCCCGAAGACCCCGCCGCGGAGTGGAACGCGCCGCCCCCGTCGGCGTTGGTCGCGCAGCCCGAGCCCCCGCCCGTCGAGCCTTCGCCGAGTGCGCCTCCGCCGCCTGATCAGGTCATCACCTCGACCCCCCGCACCGCGCTCTCGCCTCCCGCGCGCGGCAGCAGTGGCTTCAGCTTGGGGTCGATCGAGCGGCGCTTGCGTGAACTGCAGAGCCAAATTCGTTCACCGTTCACTCAAGGAGGCTCGCTGCGGGCGCAACGCGCCAAAGACATCGCTCGCCATGCCGACGCGGGTGACTGCATGGGCGCGCTCAACCTGGCCGACGATTGGCTGCGTTATGCCCACGACCCCCCTGAAGAAGCGCCGCTGCGCCGAGAGGTGTTGTTTCAGAAGATGCGCTGCCTGACCCGACTGGGCCGCCTGCCCGAAGCTGATCAGGTGCGGCGCCAACTCGAGGCCATGCCAAGGTAGAGCAGCCCGAAGTTCACCTGAGCTTGAGCTCCGGTCGGGTGGGGAGGGGCGTGCGTTCTCAGTTCACTCGAGGCTTTCGGCAGGGCGCGTGGAGAGGGGCGTGCGGCGGTCACTGCTGCAGTTCACTTGAGCTTTCGAGCAGGGCGCAGCTCACCGCGACCGAAGCGGCGAAGAGAACGCGGCTCAGGAGCGTAAAACCGTTTCGAAGTGTCGCGGTCGATCGTTCAGCCTCGAGGGAGGCTCTGCCTATTTTCGCTTCGCGGCGCTCTTCGCCGGCGCCTTCGCCGCGGGTTTGGCCGGCGCGGGTTTGGCCTGCGCCTTGGGCGCTGACTTCGGGGCTGACTTCGTGGCGGCTCGGGCTTTGGGGGCGCTCGGTCTCGGCGGCGCGGCTGGCGCCGCCTCGGTCGGCGGTGGGCCAAAGTCTTCGTCGCGGAGCACGGTGCCGTTGAGATCAGCGGCGAAGACCAACAGCTGCGCGACGATTTCGGTGGCGGCCGCTTCGGCTTCTCTGAAGAAACGCCCAGCCAAGATCAGCAGCTCTTCAGACAGCCCGGCCTTTTCGGCTTTCGAGAGCCGCTCGAGCTTTTCGCGCCAGTCAATGAAGGCTTCACGGCTCAGGCCAATGCTGCCGTCTTTGAGTTTCACGTCTGCGGCGATTTGCACCGTGAGCTTGCCGAAGGTCTTCTGGGCCGGAGCCTTCTTCGGTTTCGCGTCAGCCTTCCACGTCATGTGTGGGTACCCCCGAGCAGAGGCCTCGTTTTACCGAACTTTTGCTCGGCGACGACGTTTTTGCCCCACCAGCCTCGCACCGGGTGGTCGCCCACGGCATTTCTCTTTGAATTCAGTACGTTAGAACGACAAAAGCCCCGTCGCAGGGAGCGACGAGGCCTTTTCGTGTGCGGCGCGGCTTTCGAATTAGCGGCGAACGTCGCGCCAGACGCGGGCAGCGGCGTCAACGCCATCGAGAATGCGAATGGCGTCAGCGGCCCGAGGGTCAATGTAGACGGGCCGCTCGACGATCACGACTCCGGGGTCGCGCCAGCGGCGGTGCGGCACTTCGGCCCAAACGCCGGGGTTGTTCCACTCGGGGTTGTGCCAGCGACGGCGGGGGTCGACGTAGACAGGGCGCTCGACGACCACGCTCGGCGGCTCGTAGATTGGCTCGCGGGTCTCGTACACCGCATCAGCACCTCGAGCCTGGGCCATTTGGTCAACTTCGGCGTTCAGCAGGTTGCGGGCGGCAGCGCGCACGCTGCCGGTCACGCGGCCGAAGTCATTCGCGATTCGGCCGGCGAGCGCGACTTCGCCGCGCGTGATCGTGTTGTTCAAAATGTTCTGCACGAGGACGGCGTAGTCGTCTTGGCCGAGCCCACCGCGGTTGCGCAGGCTGGTCGCCGCGTCGAGGGTGCGCTTCTGGGCGTCCGTCACCGTATAGGTCGCACCGTTGATGTTGACTCGTTGCATGGTGTTCTCCCCGAACGAAAAGATGAATCGATTGTCGTGATTTACCCCGAGAAAGTTGCAAGGCGAAATAGCGCTGTGCGTCTTTCTGGGTTCTGAGAGACTGAGAGTGAGGTGAAACCCTGGCCAACGGTCGGGGTCGACCCGGTCGCTCGGCTCGAACTCCCTGAATTTCATATGAAATTCATGCGCACGAAAGGTGCAACACCCTGGCCGCATGGGGGTTGTCGGCGCCACAGGAGTGACCCGGTTCGTAAACGCCGCGAGTCAGGCGCTGGCGATCTTCGACATTGGGACGGGGCGTTGTTTGGCCGCCAGCGCGCGCTGGGCCGACTTGGTTGATCAACCGATCGCCACCTTGGTGGGCCGACCCCTGGGCGAGATCATTCGAGTACCCGAAGCCTGGGCCGAGGCGTTCGTCGCCGCGGCGAAAGGCGAGCGCACCTCGGCCGAATCGCAGTCGATCACCACCCACCGCGGCGTGACGCGCTTCGTGCGCTGGTCGATGTACCCCTGGGCCGACGCCGACCCCGCCCTGCCACCGGTGGTCGTGCTCGCGCTCGAAGACGTGACCTTGGCGCTGACGTCGCTGCGGGCGGCCGACGTTCGCGAGGGTCGGCTCATGGTGCAGATGCGCGCCTTGCACACGCTGGCGCATTCGTCGGCGTGGCGCGAAGCCGACTTCGAGACCTTCGTCGCTGAAACCACGGCGGTCTTGACGACCACGCTGGGCATCGACCGCATCGACGTGTGGCTGCTCGACAACGGCGAACGGGTGCTCCGCTGCATCGACAGCTACGACGCGGCCACCCAGTCGCATTCGTCTCGCGAGGCGCTCCAGGCCGACGACGTGCCCGTGCTGCACCACATTGTCGCTCAGCAGCACATCGCCCGGGCTTCGGTGAAAGACGACCCGATTCTCACGACGAGCCCCGCGCTGTTTCAGCCCAACGTGCGTTCGGCCATGTTGTCGGGCCTGTTTTCGCAGTCGAGCTTGGTGGGGCTCATGGTCTGCCAGTCGACGGTGTCGAACCGGGTGTGGGCGCTCGAAGAGCGCGCGTTCGTCACCTCGGTGGCCGCCACCATTTCGCTCTCGCTCGAGACGGTGCGCCGCCGCGCGGCCGAGCGGGCCGCGACGCAGCGCATGGGTGAACTCGAAGAAGCCTACGCCCGCGCCGAAGCCGCCGACCGGGCGAAGAGTGAATTTCTCGCGACCATGTCGCACGAGATACGCACCCCCATGAACGGGGTCATTGGGTTCACGAACTTGCTGCTCGAGACCCCGCTCGACGACGACCAGCGCTCGTTCGCCAGCACCATCAAGACGTCGGCCGACTCGCTGTTGATCTTGATCAACGACATTCTCGACTTTTCGAAAATCGAAGCCGGTCGCTTCGAACTCGAGAACGTGTCGTTCGACCTCGAGTCGGTGCTGAGCGACGCGCTCGAGCTGTGCTCGATGCGGGCCGAAGAGAAGGCGTTGCTGCTCTCGCTCTGGTACCCCTGGCAGGTGCCGAACCGGCTCGTCGGCGACGCGGGGCGGGTGCGCCAGGTGGTGCTCAACTTGGTGGGCAACGCCATCAAGTTCACCACGTCGGGCACGGTGTCGGTGAGCGCGCGGGCCGACGAGAATGGCGACCTGCGGGTCGAGGTCGCCGACTCGGGCATCGGCATCGCTCCTGAAACGCGGGCCCGGCTGTTCACCCGCTTCACTCAGGCCGACTCGTCGACGACCCGGCAATACGGTGGCACCGGGCTCGGCCTCGCCATTTCGAAGCGCTTGGTCGAAATGATGGGCGGCCAAATCGGAGTCGATTCTGAGCTCGGCCGCGGCAGCACGTTCTGGTTCACGCTGCCGAAGCGGTCGCTCGAACCGTCGCCGCCCCGGCGCCGACCGAGTGACGTGGCCGGCTCGTGGCGGGTCATGGTGGCCGAGCCGCAGCCCGCGGTTCGCCGCATGTGGCAGGCCGCCCTCGAGCGCCGCGGAGGTGAAGTGGGTTTCGCGTGGGCCAACGCCGCCGATGAGCTGGGGCTCGACTCGGCGGGCGCCGATCTCGTCATTCTCGACGAGCGAGACCCGAGCGCCGAGGCGTGGCTCGAGCGGCGCACCGCCATGGGCCCCGCCGTGCTGCTGCGCACTGGCCCCAACCGCGGTGAACGCGCGACGCTCGCCGACGGGCTCGTGCCCCGTTCGGTGTTGCACCCCGAGACGCTGTGGCAGGCGGCCGAGCTGGCCGTTTCTCGACACCGTGGCGGGTGGGAGCCGCTCCGTTCGTCAGAGCGGGTCAGCGCGCCCCCGGCGAAGGTCGCCCACGTCGGCGGTCGCGTGCTGCTCGCCGAAGACAACCGCGTGAACCAGCGGCTCGCGCAGCGTTTGCTCATGCGCCACGGCTGCGAGGTCACCATCGCCGCGACCGGCGTCGAAGCGCTCGCCGCTTGGAGCAGCCACGACTTCGACCTCGTGTTGATGGACTGCAACATGCCGGAGATGGACGGGTTCGAAGCCACGCGTCGAATTCGCGCCCTCGAGGCGACCAGCGAACGCCGACACACGCCCATCGTCGCCTTGACCGCCGACGCCATGCAGGGCGACCGCGAATTCTGCCTCATGGCCGGTATGGACGAGTACCTCACCAAGCCCATTTCAGAAGAGCGGCTGCGCGAAATTCTGGTGCAGTTCATCAACCCGCCGCCGCCGCGCTCGCCTCCGACGTCGCCCCCGGCGCCTCACGACGCCTCGGCCGAGTGACCCGCGCGCCAGCTCAAGGCGACGCCGGGCCTTCGTCTTTGCCCGACAGACCGTACTTGGCGAGCTTGTCGTGCAGCGTCGCCCGGCCGATGCGCAGTTGGCGGGCGGCTTCAGACACGTTGCCTTTCGTCGCCTCCATCGCCGCGAGAATGAGGCCGCGTTCGAGCGCTTCGACTTTTTCTTTGAGCCCGGCACCGGCGGGTTCGGTGACGGCGGGCGTGTTGACGGCGCCAGGCAAATGCCCGAGGTCGACGTGCCCGTCGGCCGACAGCGCCACCGCCCCTTCGATGACGTTTTCGAGTTCGCGCACGTTGCCGGGCCACGACCAGGCCGTGAGCCGCTCGAGGTGCTGTTGCGAAGGGGCCACCGGCGGCACGCCGAACGCCTTCGCCGCGCGCGCGAAAAAGTGACGCGCCAAAACCACAATGTCTTCGGGCCGCTCGCGCAAGGGGGGCACGTGGAGGTGCACGACCTTGAGGCGGTAGAACAGGTCTTCGCGAAAGCGGCCGGCCTTCACTTCGGCCGCCAGGTCTCGGTGCGTCGCGGCGATGAGGCGCACGTCGACCTTGACCGACTTTTCTTCACCGACCGGGCGCACTTCGCCTTCTTGCAGGGCGCGCAACAGCTTCGCCTGCGCGGCGGCGCCGAGCTCACCCACTTCGTCGAGCAAGAGCGTGCCGCCGTCGGCTTCGCGAAACAGGCCCGGGCGGGCGCGGTGCGCCCCGGTGAAAGCGCCCTTCGCGTGGCCGAACAGTTCGGCTTCGGCGAGCTCTTCGGTCAGCGCGGCGCAGTTGAAGCGCACGAACGGCTTGTCGGCCCGCTTCGACGCGCGCACCAGGGCTTCGGCGATTCGCTCTTTGCCGGTGCCGCTCTCACCGGTGATCAGCACGGTCACGTCTCGCGGGGCGACGCGGGTCACCAGCTCGGCCAAGCGCGACATGGCGTCTGAAACGAAGACCAAGCTGCGCAGCAAGGTCACTTCGCCGTGCAGCCTCGAATTTTCGCGCTCGAGCCGCGCGGCGACGAGGGCCCGCCGCACGACCGCCAACACCGCGTCGACGTCGAACGGCTTTTTGAAATAGTCGAACGCGCCCAATTTCATGGCGTCGACCGCGTGGCGTTCGCTGCCGTGCGCCGTCACCAAGACCAAGTATGGGCGGGGGGCGGGCAGCGCTTGGAGGCGCTTGAGCAATTCGAGCCCGTCAATGCCGGGCATGCGCAAGTCGCTCACGACGACGTCGACCGGCGTTCGTTCGAGCTGGGCGAGCGCGGTCAGCCCGTCGGCGGCCTCGCTCACGACGAGCCCTTCGTCTTCGAACAGGCCTCGGAGCGTGAAGCGCACGCCTTCGTCGTCGTCGACGATCAACACCGAGCCGGAGGGCTTGGTCATGACGGGGGCACCTCGGGCAGGGTGATTTCGGCGACGGTGCCGCCGCCCTCTCGGGGGAGCAGGCGAACGTCGCCTCCGTGCTGCCGTGAAATGAGCCTGGCGACCGTCAGCCCCAACCCGTGGCCGGTGGGTTTGCTGGTGACCCCGGGTTCGAACACGCGCTCGGAGTCGGTGATGCCGGGCCCGCGGTCCATCACGCTGATTTTGGCTCCGCGTTCGCCGTCTTTGCCGACGACGATGTCGACCGCGCTCGAAGGCGGGGCCGCGTCGAGCGCGTTTTGCACGAGGTTGATCAGCACCTGCTTCAACTTGCGCTCGTCGGCCTTGACCGAGAGGGTGGGGTGCACGTCGAGCCGAAAGTCGACCCCGCGTTCACGGCCCAGGCCTTCGTGCAGAGCCACGACCTGCTGGGTCACGGCCCCCAAGTGCACCGAGGCGAGGTCGAGCGGCACCAAGGGCCTCGAAAAGTTCAAGAACGACTCGAGAATGTCTTGCATGCGGTCGACTTCGCGCCGCAGCACCGCCAGGCGTTCTTTTTCTTTGCCGGCGACGTCACGGTCGATGAGCGCCGCCAGCCCTTTCACGCTCGTGAGCGGGTTCTTCAATTCGTGGGCGATTTCGGCGGCCAGGGTGGTGAGCGTTCGGGTCGAGTCTTCGTGCAGCTGCAAAATGTCGTCGCGCGCGTGCAACGCCCGCTCGATGGCCGACTGGTACGCCCGGCGCATGACCCACCCAATGGCGAAGCCCCAGAACAACGCAATGGTCAGAAAAATGGCGCGGGTGAACAGAAACGCGTTGTCGGTCGACGCCCGGGGCCCGCCGCCAAACCCCAGCGGCACCATGTCGGGTACGAGGTTCCAGTAACTGACGAGCGCCAAGGCCCAGACCGCGAGCGCGCTGAGGCAAGCCATGACGAAGCCGTATTGGGGCTTCAAGAACAGGCACAGAAACACCGTCACGAGCGGCGCCATGACCAGCAGCGGGCTGTCGATGCCGCCCGAGCTCGAGATCACCACGATCAACATCGTCGCGGGCACGGGCAGCAGGTACTTGAGGCGCGAGCGCTGAAACCCGAACTTGCGCACCTGCAGGTATTCGTACCCGACCCGCAGGGCGACGACGACGAACGCCGTGCCGACGACCGCACGCCTCCAGGGCGACGGGTCGAGCGCCAACAACGACAGCCCCGCCATGAAAATGAACGGGGCGACGTAGAGCCTCAACTGAATACCGCGCGCGAACAACGCGTCGAGCGCCGAGGCCTCGACCTCTTCGACGCTCGGGTGGTCGTGCAACGGGCGTTCGACGGTGGTCGCCATGCCGGGCTGCAGGTTGGCGCAATGCCCGGCGGCCCGCAATCGGTCAAAACAGGTGTCGGAAACCCGACACCCACTGTCGGCCAACCGACGTTTTGAGGCGTCTCGCGTGTTGGCCCCCTGGGGCGAAAGCGTTGGCATTGCGTGTGCTTTGCCGAACCCACGCCATGTCGACGCTCACCTCAATTGCGTTTCGAAACGTGCTGCGCAACCGCCGGCGAACGCTCATCACCTTGAGTGCGCTGACCATTGGCGTCGCCGCGGTGGGGTCGATTCGCGGCATTCTCAATGGGCTGCAAGACACCATTGTGCGCAGCACCATCGAAGGCACGTTGGGGGCGATTCAGGTGCACCGCACGGGCTACCTGGCGAACGTCATGTCGACGCCGCTCTCGCTCGACTTCGCGCTCGACGACGCGCTGCTCGACAAGGTCAAGCGCGTGCCGGGGGTGGTGGCGGTGGCGCCGCGCATTCAGTTCGCGGGCTCGCTGACCCTGTCGGCGACCGACGACAACGACAGCCCCGAAGCGGTGTTCTTTTCGGCCACGGCGGTCGACCCGGTGCTCGAGCCCAAGGTGTGCCCGCAGCGAAAAGACCTCTTCACCGAGGGTACGACGCTCGACGACACCCACGTGGTGCTCGGAGACGCGCTGGCGGCCGCGTTCGGCGCGAAGAAAGACGCCGAAGCGGTGCTGCTCGCCCCCGACCGAGACGGTTCGCTCAACGGCGAAGTCGCCAAGGTCGGAGGCGCGATGCGCGCCATCATGCCGGGTGAAATGAAAATCGCGGTGACGCCGCTCGAATTGACCCAGCGCCTGTTGCGAATGCAAGGGCGCGTCACCGAGCTCGCCGTCGCGGTCGACAGCCTCGACCACTTAGACGCGGTGGCCCGCTCGCTGCGGGCGACGCTCGGCCCCGACTTCGAAGTACACACGTGGGAAGAGGTCATACCCGAGCGCCGCACGGTGATGATGCGTCAGAACGCCGTGTCGAGCTTGGTGTCGGTGGTCTTCATGCTGCTCATGTTGCTGGGCGTCGCGAACACGATGCTCATGAGCGTGCTCGAGCGCACCCGCGAAGTCGGCACGATGATGGCGGTGGGCCTGACCCGGGCGGGCGTGCGTCGGCTCTTCTTGCTCGAGGCGTTGATGTTGGGAGCGATCGGTGGGGCGAGTGGCCTCGCGTTGACCGCGCTCATCACCTTGGGGTTGGGGCGCCGGGGGCTGCACGTGACGCCGCCCAACGCGACCATGGCCATCGACGTGTACCCATACATGACGGTCTCGTTCACCGTCGGCATGGCGTTGGTGGCGATGCTCGGCGCCGTCGTTTTCTCGCTCTACCCCGCGATTCGCGCGAGCCGCCTGCGGCCCGTCGAAGCGCTCGCCGGTCGGTGACCCCATGCTCTTTCGACTCGCCTTGAGAAACGTGTTTCGCGCGAAAGCCCGTTCGGCCATCACCATTGGCGCCCTGTTCTTCGGCGTCATGATGAGCCTCGTCTTGTCGGCGTTCGTCATGGGCGTCGGCGAGTCGCTGGTCGTCGAGACGGTAGAATCGCGGGTCGGCGCCATTCAGGTGCACCGGGCGGGCTACTTCGAAAAGCGCGACCGGCAGCCGCTCGCGCTGAACCTGCCGCAAGACGCGCCGTTCGAAGCGAAGCTGCGCCAGGTGCCTCACGTGCAGGCCGTGACGCCGCGAATCACGTTTTCGGGGCTGCTCACCAACGGCAGCCGAGGCACCGTGTCGGTCGTGACGGCCATCGACCCCGCGACGGTCGAAGCCGTGCTGCCCAAAGTGAACCTCTACCTCGACGGCGCCGCGCTGACGGCGAGCGACCACAACGGTGCGCATGTCGGCAAAGAGCTCGCCCACGCGCTGGGGCTCGAGCGCGACGTGCCGCTCATGATGCAGGCCCAAGGGCTCGGCGGCCGCGACAACGCCCTCGACTTGGAACTGAGGGGCATTCAGAGCGGGCAAAACCCGCTCGAGTCGAAGCGGCAGGTGTTGGTGCCGTTGGCCTTCGCGCAGTCGTTGCTGGGCATGAGCGGCAAGGTCACCGAGTACGTCATCGCGGTCGACGACATCGAGCAGTTGGAGCCGACGGCCCAGGCGCTGAAGGCCGTGCTGGGGCCCGAGTACGAAGTGCACACCTGGGCCGAGCTGCGCCCGGGCCTGCGCGACGCACGCGTGTTGCAACGGGTGATTTTGGGTGGCGTCAGCTTCGTGTTTTTGATCATCGCCCTCTTCGGCGTCGCCAACACCTTGCTGATGAGCGTGCTCGAGCGAACGCGTGAAATTGGCACGTTGCTGGCGGTCGGCATGACGCGCGGCCGCGTGGCGATGCTCTTCATGGCCGAGGCGACGGTGCAGGCGCTCATCGGTGCGAGCGGCGGTCTGGGCGTGGCGTTGGTGTTGATTTCGCTGGGCCGCGGCGCCGGTGGCTTCGAAGTGTCAATGGGTGAAGGGCAGGGCTTTTTTCGGGTGATGCCGACGCTGTTGCCGTTGGTGCCGGTGTTGGTGGTGGGCGCGGCGGTGGTGGGCAGCGTGGTGGCGGCGGTTTCTCCGGCCATGCGGGCCGCGCGGCTGCGACCCGTCGAAGCTTTGGCGGCGCTTTGACCAACGTGAAGGCTCCGGTTCGAACGAGAGGGTACGCACAATGAAAACACTGGTGATTTTGGCATGTCTCGCCGCTGGCCCGGGCCCGAGCGCCCCCGCCGCGAACTCGGCCGCCGCAGCACCGCCCACCGTGAAAGACGTGCTCGCGCAGTACGACCAGATCATGGCGCCCGCGACGTTCAAGGCCGGCGCCACCATGGTGGCCCACCGCGACGACGGCACGACCCGCTCGTACACGATGACGATTCTCAAGGCGTCGAACGACAAGTCGCGCATTTGGTTTCAAGAGCCCGCCGCGGTGCGCGGGCAAGAAATGCTGCGCAATGGCGAGAACTTCTGGGTCTACATGCCGAACTTGAAGCGCGCGCTGCGCCTGGCGTCTCGCGACAACTTTCAAGGGGGCGACTTCAACAACGCCGACATGCTGCGGGCCAACTATTCGGCCGACTACGACGGCACCGTGAGCGAAGACCCGAAGCGGCCCGACGCCTGGCTGGTCGAGCTCAAGTCGAAGGCGCCCGACACCGCGTACGACGCGATCAAGCTGTGGGTGACGAAAGCGCCGCTCGGCATGCCGCTCCGTGGCGAATACTTCACGTCGAGCGGCAAAATGCTGCGTTCGGCCGACTTCACCCTGGTCAAAGACTTCGGGCACGGCCATTCGCGGCCCTCGCACATCACGATGCGCAACGAAATTGCGACCGCGCGGTTCAGCGAGCTGACCTGGGTCGAGGTCGACGTCGCCGCGCCGGCGCCCGACGCGACGTTCGCGCTCTCGGCGTTGGGGCACTGAAAAACCATGTGGCCGCTCGTCTGCTTCAGCCTCGTCGTCGCCCAATCGACCGCCGGCGGTGCGGGGGGCGACAAGCTGGTGACCACCACCGGGTACGTCGATTCGCGAACCACCGAAGCGGCGACCGTGCTCGACGGAGCCCCGGCCCTGACCGAGCTGGCCGAAGCGAACGTGCAGGTCAAAGTCACGCCGAGCCCCAAGTTCACGGTGTTCGGCGACGCGTCACTGTATTGGCAAGGCGCGTGGTTCATTCACGGCGGCAATCGCGACGTGCCGCAGTACCGACCCACGGTCGTGCTGTCTGAACTGTACGTCGACGCTCCGCTGCAAGACGGGTTTCGCGTGGTCGTGGGCAAGAAGCGAATCGTCTGGGGCGCGGGGCTGTCGTTCAACCCGACCGACGCGCTCAACCCGCCCAAAGACCCCACCGACCCGACGTTTCAGCGCGCCGGTGCGTGGCTGGGCGAAGTCGAGTGGGGGTTCGAGCGGGTCGCGCTCTCGTTGGTGACCGCGGCGAAGGTGACGCGCCAGTACGCCGGCCTGCCGACCGGCCTCGTCACCTACCCGCCGAACGCCACCTACGAGTCGACGAAAGGCTGGGCGGCCGACGACCGCGACGACTTGGCCCATTTCGCGTTCGCGGGCCGGCTCTACCTGTTGCTCGCCGACACCGACGTCAACGTCAGCTACTCGTTCAGCAATGTGTACAACGACGCGTTCGCCAACAAGTCACGCGTGGGGCTGTCGCTGTCGCATGTCTTCGGCGCGCTCGAGACCCACGTCGAAGCGGTGGGCTACGGGGGCTCGGCGCGGGTCGAGGCCAACCCGGTGTGCCTCTCGGCCGCGGGGCTGTGCGTGGCCAAGGGCGTGTCGCTCGTCACCCGGCCCGAGCTCGACGCGAGCTGGTTCAACGGCCGGGTGCTGGTCGGAGGCCGCTACCAGTTCGACGACAACGGCTTCGCTTCACTCGAGTACTACTACAACGGCGAAGGCCACTCGCGCTCGGGCTTCGAGCGCCTGGCGACGTTGGCGAGAGTCGCTCCGGCGCTGCTGCAGCAAGCCATCGCCGGCTCGGGCGACCCGGGCACGCCGCAGAAGTTCAGCTTCGAGCCGCTGCGTCGGCACTACCTCGTGGCCACCTATTCGAAGCCGCAAATCTTCGACGACTTCACCGTCAACGCGTCGGCGCTCGTCGGCCTCGAAGACTTGTCGATGCAGCTGGTGCCCCAGGTGCAGTGGGCGCCCAAAGAATGGTTGCAGGTGACCCTGGCCGTCTACGTGCCGCTGGGCGGGGTGGCGTCGTGGGGCGTGAAAATCGGCGACGCGACCTTCGGTGAATTCACGCTGTCGGGCTTCGGCACGCGGGTGTTGGGGCAAGCGCGCGTGTTCTTTTGAATTGGCGTTCGTTCGAAGTACCAAAGAGGCACACCATGGCGTTGATCAGCTTGAAAGACATTCACAAGTCGTATCGGCTCGGCCAGACCACGGTGCCGGCGCTCAAGGGCGTCGACCTCGAAATCGAGGCGGGCGAGTTTTCGGTGGTCATGGGCCCGTCGGGCAGCGGCAAGACCACGTTGCTCAACATCATCGGGTTGCTCGACCGCGCCGATTCGGGCAGCTACCGGCTGAGCGGCGAAGAGCTGGCCGGGCGCGACTTCAACGACATGGCCCAACTGCGAAACCGCAAAATCGGCTTCATCTTTCAGTCGTTCAATTTGATACCGGTGCTCGACGTGCGCGAGAACATCGAGTTCCCCTGCCTGTTGCGCCACGAAGACCGGCACGCGCTCGCGAAGCGGGTCGAGCTCATCGCCGAAGAGGTGGGGCTGACGGCGGTGCTCAAGCACCGGCCCGACGAGCTGTCGGGCGGCCAACGCCAGCGCGTCGCCATTGCGCGCGCGCTCGTCACCCAACCCGAAATCGTCTTGGCCGACGAGCCGACCGCGAACCTCGACTCGGCCACCAGTGAGCAGATTCTGGCGCTGATGGAGCGGCTCAATGGCACCCACGGCGTCACGTTTCTGTTTTCGACCCACGACCCTCGAATCATGAAGCGCGCCAAGCGGGTCGTGCGCATCGCCGACGGTCGGCTGCTCGACGGCACCGACGCCGCCCAAGCCGACATTGCGTTGCTCGCGGCGCACTGAGGGCTCGAATTTGCATTTCGGCGTGCTTTCGGGCGAAGGTCGAACCGTTCGGTTGGTCTCTTGGGGAGCCCGTCAATGGCCGGTGAAGTCAGCAGCACCAAAGCGCCGTCGTACGCGTCGATGACGCCGTCTGACGCCTTGCGCGTCGCTCGGGCCGAGCGGTTTTCGGCCGCCGCTGCGCTCGCCGCCGCCGAAGCGGGCATTGCCGAGGCGCGCTCGAAAGCCAAGGTCGTGTGGGGCACGGGCTTCGACGACGCGGGCAAGGCCGCCATCAACGCCAAGGTCGACGCCCGTGACGCGGCCGCCGCTAAGCTTGAGCAAGCCGACGCCGAGCTGGCCCGTCAAGAAGCTCGGGCCCGCAACCCCGCCGAGCAAGCCCGAGTCGCCGCGGCTCGTGACCGCGCCGCGTCGCGCCACGACAGCGAATAAGCAAGAACGACCGCAGAATCAGCCAGTTGCATGGCCCGGTCAGGGGGTGGGGCGGTCTGCGACATTTGCGGCACGGTGACTCTTCGTCAGAGTGAATGGCTCACCCATGATTCCCATCTCTCGGCGGTCACGCTCGGCGGCGATGATCGGCCTGTTGTTGACTTCTTGTGCGTCGAACCCGGCGCGGCATTTGGCGCCCTCGGCGGTCGACCCGGTGGTTCGCGCGAGCGAGCGCCGCTCCGACAAACCGTACGAGTTGGTGCGGGGCGAAGAAAAGGTCGACGAGCAAGACTTCTACGAGCTCGTGCAAGACGGCGCGTCGTTCGACCAAGTGAAGTCGAAGCGGTCGGCCGGCAGTTTTTTTCAAGGCCTCGGCCTGACGATGATACCGATTGGCGCGGTGTCGCTGGCGGCGGGCGTGGCGGCGTGGGTGCTGCCCAAAGGCGGCATCTTGGGAGACTCGGGGCCGCTGCCCCAAATTTTCCCCGATTCGTTGAACTTCATGCCGTACGTGCTGGCCGCGGTGGGCCTGAGCTTCATTGGCCTTGGGTGGTGGTCGTACCAAGACGGGGTGAAAGACACGACGGGCGCCGAGTTCGTGTTCGACCAAAAGCACGCGCAGACTTCGCTCGAGGCGTTCTTGTATGGCCCGAACGGCGTGCAGCCCGACTCGGTCAAGACGCTCGAATTGACTTCGTCAGACCAGTCGCCTCCGACGTTTTGTTCGACCGGGTCGACCGACGTGAAGTTCGTGGCCCGCGACCAGCGTGGTCGGCCCATCGAAATCGGTCGTGAACGCCGCGGCTGGTTCGAGTGGTCGACCGAGCCCGCGAACCTGCTCTTCGACGTGTCGGCGCCCGACACGCGGGGCATTTCTTCGCCGCTGGCCCATTCGTTGGAGACGTTCGGCCAAGACCCTTCGGTGACCGTGTCGGTGCGGGCGACGGGGCTCAGGCAGAGCACTCGAGTGATGACCCGGTTCGACTGCTCGCCCAGCATCTCGCGCGCGGGGCGACCAGGGGCGCGTGGAGACAGTGGCCAGTCGGGGTCTGACCGCGGTGGCTTTGGCGGCGAAGGGGCCATGGGCGGCGACGGCGAAAGCGGGCCGAACGTAACGGTCGAGGCCGCGACGGTGGTGGCTCCGTCGGGCGAAAAGATGGTCCTCGTCGCGGTCGAAACCGAAGGCTCGACGCAGTACGCCGTCTTCAAGAGCGGCGGGTCGATTTCGGTGTCGGCCGAGGGCGGGGCGGGTGGCGAAGGCGGCACCGGCGGTCGTGGCGGCCACGGGTATTCGGCGTCGGGCAAATGCGCCGACGGAGGCGATGGCGGTCAGGGGGGGCGCGGCGGGCCGGGGGGGCGCGGAGGCGATGGCGGGGCGGTGAGCGTACGGCTCGCCGACCGGTCGCTGAGCTCGTACGTGCAAGTGTCGGCTCCCGGCGGCTCGCCGGGTGAAGGTGGTTCTGGGGGCAATGGCGGGTCTGGCGGGTCTGCCGGCGGGTACTACTGCCCGAAGGGCGTGCACACCAAGTCGGGTCGCTCGGGCCGTTCGGGCCCTGATGGCCCCAACGGCACCCGTGGCCGCTCCGGCCGGGTCGACGTGTCGGTCGTGCCGGCCGGCTCGCTCTCGCTCATCACCCGGGCGTTGAGCACCAACCCCGGCTTCACCTTCGACGGGCTCGGGCGCGACGCGCCGAAGCGCACCGAAGTCATCAAAAGCGATGCGCCGCTCAACGGCGAAGTCGGGCCCGCGAGCGACGCCCCGGCGCCCGCGCCGAGTGAAGCGCCCAAACCGAAGAAGAAGAAGCGCCGCTGATTTCAGGTCGTGTATTCGGCGTTGACCTGCACGTAGCGGTACCCGAGGTCAGACGTCATCACCACGGCGCGACCTGGGCCGTCGTTCAGGTGCAGTTCGAGCTTCACGTCTTCTTTGGCCATGGCGGCTGATGCGGCCGCGCGGTCGAACGCGGTCGGCTCGCCTTTCGCGAACACCTCGATGCCCTGCAACACGCAGCGCAGGGCTTGGGGGTGCTTCACTTCGGTCGAGTTGCCGACCTGGCTCGTGAAGCGGCCCCAGTTGGGGTCGTTGCCGAACAACGCGGTTCGCACGAGCGCCGACGCGGCGACGCGCTTGGCAATCGCCTGAGCGGCGTCGTCGGTCGCCGCTCCGGTGACTTCGATGGTGGTGACCTTGGTGGCCCCTTCGCCGTCGCGCGCAATGAGCCACGCCAGCCGGCGCGACACGGTCTCGAGGTGGCGCGCCCAGTCGCTCGGCGCTTTTTCGGCCCGCGTCGAAAAGACGATGAAGGTGTCGTTCGTGCTGGTGTGGGTGTCGACGTGCACCGCGTTGAAGCTCGTCGCGGCGATGGTGGGCAGCGCCCGCTTGAGTTGCTCGGCCCGCAAGTCGAGGTCGGTGCCCACGAACGCGAGCATCGTCGCCATGTTCGGGTCGATCATGCCGGCGCCCTTGCAGATGCCCGCCACCACCCCGTCGCCCACCCGCGTGCCGGCCTCTTTGGCGAACGCGTCGGTCGTCATAATGGCGGCCAGAAACCGGCGACCCGCTTCGACGTCGTTCGACAACTCGGCCACCGCCCGGTCGATGCCCTGGCGCACCAACGCCATGGGCAGCTTTTGCCCAATCACGCCCGTCGAACACACCAACACCTGTTCGACCGGGCAACCCACCGCCGCCGCGACCCGTTCGGTCATTTCGAGCGCGTCTCGGGCGCCCTGTTCTCCGGTGCACGCGTTCGCATTGCCGCTGTTGACGACGAGGGCGCGCACGAGCCCCTTCGACCGCTCGAGGTGTTGCTTCGAGCGCAATACGGGCGCGGCCGCGAAGTGGTTCTGCGTGAAAATCGCCGCGGCGGCCATGGGCGCGTCGGCCACCAAGAGCGCCAGGTCGGGGTTGCCGCTGGCCTTGAGGCCCGCGCGAACGCCCGCCGCGCGCACGCCGCGAAGCGACGTCAACGTGAGCTCGGCCTTTTCGAACGTGGGTACCACCGGCACGGGTATCGACATGGGGCGTGCGTATACCTCGCTTCGTTCTCGTTGAACCCACGAGACTTTCGCCAGCCCCGCGCCGCTCACGGCCCAACCTTGAAATCGTGGCCGTGCTATCGCGTCGGCCATGAACGGTCTGTACCACGCACATTCGGGGCTTCGGTTTTTGGTGCTGCTCGCGGGTTTCTTCGCCGTCATCGCGTTGGCGATGGGGCTGTTGCAGAAGAAGCCTTTCGGCAAGCTCGAGCGCGTCGCCAGCTCGGCCTTCGTCGGGTTGCTCGACACCCAAATTCTGCTCGGCGTGGTGTTGGTGGCCATTGGGTTGTTCAGCCCACGTCTCATCGGCCACATCGTGATGATGGTCGCCGCCGCGGCGCTCGCGCACGTGATGTCGGTGCTCAACCGCAAGAAGCCGACGCCCGGGCACCTGTGGCCGCTCATCGGGGTGGCCGGTGCGCTGCTGCTCATCGTCGGGGGCATTTTCGCCATCGGCCGGCTGCCCTGGGCGTCGACCGCGTTCGGCGGGCCATGAAATCTCGCGGCCACCGCAACCAAAGCCGGGCAACCGGGTTGACGGAGAATGACCCGAAGACTCATTGCCCTCCTCGCGGCATTGTCGGCCCTGGGCTGTGGCCACCCAGGTAACTCGAGCGACGCCAGCATCGCCGATGCCGGTGTCACCGACACCGATGCGGGCTCGGTGACCCCAGACGGTGGCTCGGTCGCAGACGGTGGCTTCGTCGCAGACGCCGGGAGCTTTGACGCTGGGTCGCCTGCGCCGAAGTTGCAAGACCGCATCGCAGCGGCGACGGAGACCGCGAAGACGAACGCCGCGTGCAACTCCACGGCGTTGCCCGAGGGGTTTTACTGGGAAATCGGCGACCGTGACGGCGCGCTTGCGTCGGGTTCGGTGGCCGGGTCGAATACGCCAACCGCCACCCAGGTCATCGCCATCGCCTCCTCGTCGAAGTGGATCTACTCGACCTACGTGCTCCAGAAAGTCGGCAGCGTTCGAGCGAGCGACGTGCCGTACCTGCATTTCACGAGCGGTGAAGTCTTCCCCCGCTCCAAGGCTTCGAAAGAGGTCGTTTGCGGGCCGACCGAAACCGTGGGCGAATGCGCCGCCGACGTCGAGTTGTCTCCGACCGCGAAAGACACGTTTTATTACAGCGCTGGCCACTTTCAGTACCACGCGACCGAGGTCATGGGCCTTGGGGGCATGAATGCGGCGGCGCTCACCGCCGAAATCACCGCGACCGTCGGCACCTTCGACTTCAAATACCTGCAGACCAACCTCGCCGGAGGCCTGAACGCGAGCGCCACCGGGTACGCCGGTTTTCTGAGGCGAATGCTGCGTGGCGAGTACGTGATGTCGGCCGAGCTCGACAGCAACAAGGTGTGCGCGTCGAGTGCGTGCACTTCGGGCGCGGTGTTGTCGCCGGCCCCGTCTGACGAAGCGTGGAACTACGCGCTCGGCCATTGGGTGGAGGACGACCCGACCCTCGGTGACCATGCCTTCAGCAGCGCCGGGGCGCTCGGGTTCTACCCGTGGGTCGATGCGTCGAAGACCTGGTACGGAGTGCTCGCGCGGCGAGCGGCGTCTCCCGGGGGCAACGAGGGGGTCGTGTCGCAGCGCTGTGGTCGGTTGATTCGGCAAGCGTGGGTCACCGGCGTACCCGTGACCCAAACCACCCCGACTCCGGCTCGTTGACTTCGGGGTCAGTCGTAAGCCCATAAATTCACACCGAATGTTCCGCTCGCCTGGCCCTTCTGACAAACACCGAGAAGTGGTTGGCTTCTGTCACGCACGTGGCTTCGAATGTCTCTTTCCCAGTGAAGGTGGCGGTACCGACGACGACCCCGTCGAACAGGTCGCCGTGCCGAAGGCGACGGTGCCGGCGGCCCACACCTCGGCGAGCGAGGGGGCCGCTGCGCCCACCGGCCGAGACGAAGCCGGCGACTCGTTCGGTACCGCCCGCCAAGCCGAGACCGGAGTCGCCACCGTCACCGTTGAGTTGACCGGGGTCGACCCGACGCAACTGCCGGGCGGGGTGGTGCTGAGCCTCGAAGCGCTCGAAGTGCTGCAGATGCCTGACTTCTTCAACACCGCGCTCGCCCGCGAAAATGGCGGGGCTCGGCGGCGAAGCGCTCGAGGGCAAAGCCGCCCAGCTGATGGAGTTTCTCGCGCCCTATGGGGCTCGGTTGGCGACGCTCGACAAGTCGGCTTCACTCACCGCCCAGCAGCGCGACCAGGGTCTCGAACACTTCATCAAGTCGCTCGCGAACGTGGGGCTCGCGTCGGTCGTCGAGGTCAACACCCAGCCAGCGGGTCGCGCGCGGCGTGCTGTCGGTTCGCGAGGCCGAAGACGCGCGCAAGGCGGTCGACGGGCTCAAGTTCGAGCGCAAAGAAACCGTGGGCACCGCGAGCCCAGCGGCGAAGGGCGAGGCACAGGTGACGGTGCAGAACCCGTCACCGCCACCACCGCGAGGGCCCGTACCAACCAGAAGACGAGCCGCCCCGCGACAAAGGCCAAGGCTCCTGGTCAGGACTTCACCGCATGCGCTCGTTGTTCGGTCGCATCGAAGACGGCGAAAAATGGGTACCCGACGAGAAGGCCATATTTTCTGCGGGGTTGGTGGCGCTCATTCTTTCAATCGGGGTGGCGGCGCTGTTGAGTCTGTTTCGTTAACCCCAGAGAGCTGAAACGTTTCCCGGCTCAGGTGCATTGGGGAATTGAGGTATGGCCAGGCGCTTGGGCGGCCCGGTTTTGATTCGAGGGCGGTTGGTCTGATGCGAGCAGTCTTGACGAGTCGGCAGGCGAACGTCGCGTTCGGTGTGTCGTTGGTGGTGGTCATGGCGGCATTGGAGTTCGTGCTGCGTGCCACCACGCTGACCATGGCCGTGAAACCCGCTGAAACGCAGCTGCTGCACGTCGCGCTCGTGTTCGTGGCGTACGACATGGCGCTGGGCGTGGTGCTGCGGGGGGCGTTGGTGACGTACTTTCGGGCGCAGCCTGGGTCGCAACGAGCGGCCCAGTTGCCGTCGAGCGCCGCGGCGACTCCGGCGGTCTCGGTGCTCATCGCCGCGTGGAACGAGCGCGAACACGTCGCCGAGACCGTGCGGCGGTGGGTCGCGAACACCTCGCCCAAGGTCACGTTCGAAGTGCTCGTGGGTGACGACGGGTCGACCGACGGCACCGCGGCCTCGTTGGTCGAGGCGTTCGGTCTGCGCGACGCCGGCCCCGGCCGCTTCGAAGGCACGGCCGACGGCGTACCCGTGCGCGTCTTTTGCTTTTCACACGCCGGCAAGGGAGCCACCCTCAACGCGCTGGCGCCGCACGCCCGCCACGAGGTGTTGGTCACCGTCGACGCCGACACCACCCCCGCGCCGCACGCGCTCGAGTGGCTCGGGCAGGCCTTCGTCGACCCCGAGGTCGACATCGCCACCGGCGTCGTCACCATTCGCAACGGTCGAGAAAATTGGCTCTTGGCCAACCAAGCCGCCGAGTACTTGAAGAACGCATTCGTTCGCATCGCCTGGGCCAGCCTCGACTGTCTCGAGCAAGTGCCCGGCGCGTTCGCGGCCATTCGCGCGACGCGGTTTCGAGAAGCGGGCGGCTTTCCGACCGATTCGTTGACCGAAGACTACGAGCTCACGTTTCGGTGCATTGCCGCGGGGCTCGAGCGTTCGCGCGCACCGGTGGTGGTGGTGGTGCCGCGCGCCCACGTGCTCACCGACGGCCCCAGCACCGCGTCGGGGTTCATTCGCCAACGTACCCGGTGGTTCGCCGGCTTCTTGTCGACGCTGTTTCGCTTTCGCCAGCTCGTGTTCAACCCCGGCGCGGGCGCGTTCGGGCTCGTTCGGTTGCCGTACAAACTCGTCGACGCGGTGCTGCCGTTCTTGGCGGTGAGCGCGCTGGTCGTGCTCGTTCGAGACGGCGTCGTCGCGGCGTTGGGTTTGACGGGCGCCTCGTTCGCGTTGTTCGCCGCCCGCTGGCTGTGGGACGTCTTCGTCTACGCCTGTGCGAAGAGCGCCGCGTGGCGGCTCGGGTCGCCTGAGCTGAATCGCGCGGCGTCGCCGCCTCCGCTGGTGGGCTGGGCGTTGACGGCGTTCGAGGCGTTGACGTTCGTCTGGCTCAAGCACGCGTCGGCGCTGCGCGGGGTGTTGTGGGCCGTTCGTCGCGTACGCACGTGGGAAACGTCGCGCGAGGCGGCCAGCGCCGAAACCGAGCAGACGTAGGTCACCGCCCGAACGTCACCCCACGCCGACCGGCGCTTCGCTCTTTCGCGAGCCGGGCGCGGCGCGGCCCACCCGCCTCGAGCAGGGCGTCAGGCTCGGCACTGTCGGGAGTCGCGCGCGCCAGTTGCAAGGTGTCGTGGTCACGAAGGTCCGCGAGGCGGCCTCGGCGCGAACGGTGCTGGGGGCGCGAACTTACGTTGCGTATCGCGCGCCGCTAAACTTCGTGACGCAAGCGGCTGTTTCCCCCAATCGAAAGTGGAGTCGCAAGACCTGCTCGTCACGTCGGCTCCTTCGGCGGTGTACGGTCGCGAGCCCGAGCATGAAAGTGGCGCAGCAAATGGCGGCGATGGAGCGGGGCGACGAACTCTGCCGAGAGGGCCGCTTCGACGCCGCGCGGCGGGCGTACGCCGAGGTGTGGCGGGCGACGAAAGGCCGCTCCGGTTCTCTCGGCAACATGGCGGTGTACAGCATCGTCGAGATGTACGTCGACGCGGGTACGCCGAGCAGGGCTCTGCCCTGGCTGCGCAAGATGCTCGAAACCCGGCCGCCGAAAGACACGTCGAACTTCGTGCTCGCGGGCCGCGTTTGGTTCGACCTCGGCGACTTCTCGCGAGCGGAGGCGATGTTCGGCGAGGCCTTCGCCCTGGGTCAGCGCCGTGCGTTTCAAGGCAGCGACCCGAAGTACCTTGCCTGGTACCGGGCCCGCGAGTCAGACCGGGCTCGCGTCGCTTCGGTGGGGCGCCGCGCCGGCCCGAGGGCGGCGAAGCGCGTCTCAGCCAAGTGAGCGCTTGATCAGCGGTCGACTTCGGTGCCCTGCAGGTTGAAGGCACCTTCACCGGTCACGAGCAGTTTTCGCTCGCCGTTCTCTTGCCACAGGCCTTGGCGAATCGAGACGCCGTCACTTTGAAAGGCGATGTCGCTCAAAACGACCGTTTCGACGAGCCCGCGCTCGCCCTGATCTCGAAAGAGCCGAAACGGCAATTTGCTGTGATTGGCTTCGCGCACGACGCTCCGCAGGTTCTCGTGCACGAGCATCTTGGTTTCGGTGGTGATGACATCGAGCCACACATCAGAGGCCATGTCGTCGGAGCATACACAGCGTGCACTGGTCGGGTGTCGCCTTCTTGGCGGCGGGGTGCAGCCTGCCGCCAGGTGAAAAAGGGCGAATGCTTTCAAGGCCCTGAGGGGGGCACGGAGGTTGCCTGACGTGCGGCATGGTCGCGCATCGCTTCGCTGTTTCGCTCATGGTGGTCGCCTTGGTTGCCGGCTGTGAGCAAGTCGCCGAGGTGTCTCAGAACGATGCCGGCCGCAAGGGCGATGCCGGTCTGGTTCCGGTCGACGCGGGCAACGTCGTCACGCCCGACTCTGGCGTGCCCCAAACATCCGATGCGGGAGTGGCGGTCGACGATGCCGGAGCCGACGTTCGTGACGCTGCGGTCGACGCTCTCGATTCTGGGCTCGTTCACGACGCGGGGGGCGGCACCGGTGATGCGGGCAATGGTGCGCTCGACGCTGGGGTTGGTGCGGTCGACGCTGGGTTGGGCCCGCGCGATGCCGGAGTGGGTTTCGACGCAGGTACCCCGGTTGACTGTGCTGCGCTCTCGGTGCGGTGCGTCGACGACACGAGCGGGCCGACACAAGAATACGCGACCATTGCCGCCGCGACGTCGGCCGCTCAGCCGGGCGACACCGTGCTGGTTCACCCCGGCCACTACGCCGGCTTTCAGATTCGCACGTCGGGCACGCTCACGGCGCCCATTACCTTTCGCGCGCTGAATGATCAGGTCTTCATCGATTCGCCCATACCCAGTGGTGGCGGCATCGCCGAGTGCGTGAACTCGACGGGCATTTGCATCGTGGGAGTCAACGACCTCGAAGGGCTTCACGATCTCGTCATCGACGGCTTTCACATTGAAAACACGGGCAAGCGTTGCGTGGCGTCGCACGAAGCGAACCCCGGCTTTCTCGGCGGCAGTTCGCCGCACCAGCGAATCACCTTGAGGCACCTCACCTGCGTGGGGGCGGGCCACGAAGGGCTGTACCTCTCTGAGCTGTACGATTCGCTCGTCGAAGACAATGAGGTGCTCAACGCCGGCAGCGATGGCACCGACCGGGGCCACGGCATCTACCTGGCGAATGCCGGCTGCGACAAAACCGTGTTGCGCCGCAATTTCATTCACTGGGAGGGGCACCTCGGCCCGCCCGAGGGCGCCGGCATTCACTTCAACGGAGACACCTCGGTCGACGGCAACGGCGGCGGCGACGGCCTCATCACCGACGTGGTCGTCGAGCAGAACGTCATACGCGGTGCGAACCACAACGGCCTCAACATGGACGGTGTTCAACATTCGACGATTCGCAACAACGTCATTTCAAACATCGCCCGAAACGCGATCGTCGTTTACGCCATTGACGCCGCGGCGGGAGCGAAAGACCTCATCATCGTCAACAACACCTTCGTCATACCCTCGAGTTCAGGGGGCGCCGCCATCAAGCTCGAGAACGACGAGGGTGGGCACGTCATCTTCAACAATGTGCTGGTGCACTTGGCTGGAGGCCCGACGATCTCGGTCGCCAACTCGAATTTCGCGAGCGACTTCAATGTGCTCAATGGCACGTTCGAAATGAACGAAACGACCCAGTCGAAGGCCCAGTGGGGCCATGACGCCAACTCCACCAACGCCACCGCGGCGGGGCTGTTCGTTTCGGCCACCGACTTTCACTTGAAGGCCGGAGCCGTCGCTGTCGACTTCGGCATTGGCTCGTTTCAGTCGGTCGCGGCGCCGACGGTCGATCAGGCTGGTACGGCTCGGCCGCGCGGTACCGCCTTTGACGTGGGCGCGTACGAACAGTGAGCGGTCAGTCGGCGGGCTTGGCGAACGGGTCGGTGACTTCGCACGCCTGGCCGTCGGCCGTCGCATTGCACTGAAAGCCCTTGGGGCACTCTTCGTTTTTGGTGCACGCCTGCAGGCACACCCGACGTTGCCCCTCGGTCACGCAGACCGAACCGCTCGGGCACACGGCGCTGTCATCACAAGCGCGGGTACAAATTTCGACCTTCGCGCACCAGCCGCCCTTGAGCGACTTGCAGTCGTCGTTGGTGCGACAGGTCGTACCGGGTGAGGTGGTGTTGCACCCCAGCGCGAGCACGGCCAGGAGTGCCCAGGCGGTGACGAAGGGCGTTCTCACTGCGCCCCCTTGAACGGTGAGGGGCCGTACAAGTCGTAGTCGCACCCGCCGTCGAGGCAGGTGTTCTGTTGGCAGTACCCGGCGAGGCAGACCAGCAGCTTCGACTCGGGGCAAATGCCGTCTTCAGGAGGCGCGCCCGAAGCGGTGCCGCCGTCGGGCAGCCGCATGCCGGGAAACGCGTCTGAATAACAACCGCCGCTGGCCGACACCAAGCAGTCGCTGTCGATGGTGCAGGCGCGCGTGCAAATTTCGGCGAGCGAGCAAACGTAGCCCCCGGGGCAATTCGACGAGCGAGGTGCGCACGGGCCATTGGCGGCGGCGGGGCAGCCGCCCAACTGCAGACAGCCGGCGAAGACCAACAACACGCCAGCCATGGCCCACGGTGCGCGCACGTCAGAGTTCCGCTTTCCACTTCTTGACGGCGGTCTTCAGGGCGTCGCACACCTCGGGGCCCATGCGGTACAGCTGCTTCCAATTCGAAGGTTTCGCTTCGAGGGCTTCGTCGGCGAAGTACTTGCGGCCGTCGCGCGTCACCGTTTTGGCTCTGAAGTCGACGGTCGCCAGCAACGCGAGGGCTTCGTCGATGCGCTTGGCGATGAGTGCCTTGGGGTCTTTGAGTTTGGCCCACTCGGCGTGCGCCTGCTCGTACTTGGTCTTGTCTTCGGCGTACTGGGTGCGCAACTGCTCGACGTGCTGCTGTTTGTACTGGTCCATCGTTGCTTTGTATTTCGGGTCGTTCATCGCCTGTTTCATTTGCGAGCGGGTGGCAATGGCGTCGGTGTAGACCTTCTTGAGGTTCGGGTCTTTTTCGGTCGCGGCTTTTTCTTGCAGGTCTTTGTCGGCCTGTTGTTGCGCAAGGTCGCTCTGTTTTTGTTGCTCGGCCTCTTCGGCCATTTGCGCTTCGGGGGTGGTCGGCGCTTTCGGCTCGTCGCTCGCCCACTGGGCCGCGTAACGCTTCTTGAAGTCGTCGGTGTTCGAATAGGCCTTGGCGAAGGCGACTGCGGCTTTGGCGACTTCGGCGCGGGCACCAGCGGGCACGGTTCGGCAAGTGCCCGGGCAGTACGCCGAGCCGTACATGAGCGAATTGAAGATCGCGTCTTGGGCGGTGGCGGCGTCGACTTTCAGCGTTTCGAGAAAGCCGGCCTTGGCGGCGGCGGTCGTGCCGGCCACCAGCAGCACCGAAGCGAAGAGTACCGTTCGAGTCATGCCCCGACCGTACTCGGCGCGACCGCGGGGCTCCACTTTCGCGATGCGGTTGACCCGCGCGGGCGGGGTGTTCGAGTTCACGGGGCGGGTGACTGTGGCGCCAGGCCCGGCACGATGAGCCGCTCTCCAGGCAACCCCTCGCCGCCATTTTCGGGGCGCTTGGCGGCCTCGTCGAGGGCATGACCGAGCGCGGCGACGGGCCCACGTTTGCGCGCGAAGTCGATGCCGAGGTCGATGTCGGCAGACTGCCCGTAGAACTGTTCGAGCACTTTGCGCCGCTCGTTCACCTTGCGGTCGAGCACGCGCTTCACGTCGTTCGGGTCGCGAATGATGTGGGGGGTCAAGAACACCAGCAAGTTCACCTTGGTCTTTTTCTTCGAGGTGTTGCGAAACAAGTGCCCGAGTATGGGGATGTCGCCCAGCACCGGCACCTTCGACACCACGTCGATGTCGCGGTCTTGCATGATGCCTCCCAGCACCAACGTCTCGTCGTCGCGCGCGACCACCGACGTTTTTTGCCCGCGCGTGGAGGTGATGGGGCCATAGGTGTTCGACCCGGCGATTTCTTCGGCCTGTTGGTTGATTTCGAGGCGCAGCTGGTCGCCGTCGCCAATGTGGGGTTTCACCGTCAACTTGAGTTCGACCTTTTCGCGCTGCACGTTGCCGCCGTAGGCCGACAAGGTGCTCGCCGCGGTCGAATTGCCGCTCGCGAGCAGCGCCGCCAGTTGCGCGGGGTTCGTGCCACTCAAAAAGGGCACCTTCTGACCGACTGAAATTTCGGCTTCTTTGTTGTCGGTCGTCAAAATGTGCGAAGTCGACAAGACGTTCACGTCGGAGTTCGTCTGCGACGCCTGAAAGGCGATGCCGAACTGCGCCACGCTCAGGCCGAGCGCGCTCGACACCTGGGTCAACAGGGGGCCCTGGAGCCCGGCCAGCAGCCCAGACGAAGTGGCCAAGCTCGCGAGCGAGAGCGACGACGGCGCCCCGCTCGGTTGGCTGCCCAAGATGAACGGCGAGTCGCTCGTGCCGCCGACGCCGTGAACCGACAGCCCGAACTGCGAGTCGTGTTGAACGTTCACTTCCATGATCACGGTTTCGATGAAGACCTGGCGCTGCGGCACATCGAGCGCTTCGATGACGTCGACCAAGGTGCGGTAGTCTCCGGCGCTGGCGACAATGACCAGGGCGTTCTGCGTTTCGCTGGTGGTGATGCGCACTTCGCCCGTGACCGCGCCGCTGGTCGACCCCGAGGGCGCCGGGCCGCGGCCCGCGGTCTTCGCCGCTTGGGTCAGGCCCTCGAGCGCGCTCGCCACTTCTTTCGCGTCGGCGTTCTTGAGTCGGTAGACGCGCGCGCGCCCGTCACCCGGCACGTCGACGTCGAGTTGGGCCACCAAGGCTTCGGCCCGGTCGAGCAGCGTCGGGTTCGCCACGACCAGCAACCGATTCGCTCGCTCGTCGACGACAACGGTCACCACGTCGGTGCCGGGCTTGGCGTTCTTCGGGGCCAGCACGCGCGTCACCTTGTCGGCCACGTCGCTCGCGTCGGCGTGCCGCACGGCAATGAACCGGGTCAGCTCACTCGCTTTCGGCACGTCGAGCACGACCAGCAGCTTTTCGAGCCGCACGAGGTTGCTGACCAGGTCGGTGACAATCAGCACGTCGGGAGGCGCGGCGATGAGGTCGGCGTTGGGGCCCACCAGTTGCGCCAGCACCAGCCGCACCGGCTCGAGTTCGGCGTTTCTCACCTTCAGCACCCGGGTGACGACTTCGTCGGGCGCCGGGTATTCGGTACCGTCGAGCGCCACCGGCACCGGGTGCTGCCGCGCGGCTTTCTTGTCGATGATGCGAAAGAAGCGACCCTGCTTCACGACGGTGAAACCGTTCGCGTCGAGCGCCGCCAAAAACGCGGCGTAGAACTGGTCGGCGCTCAGCGGAGCCTGCTCGTTGTCGGGCCCCACGAGCGAAATCGTGCCCTTGACGTTTTCGCCGACGATGAACGAGCGGCAGGTCGCGTCAGAAATGGTCTGGGCCAGCTTCGTCAGCTCGACCCGCTCGAAGTGCGCGGTGAAGCGCGCCGTGCGGCGAATGTCTTCGCACGACGCTTTCGTTTCGGCGTGGGTCAGGCGCGGAGTCGCCACCAACAGCACGAAGACCGTGGGTACCACCCAATGAAAACGCCAGCGAAGCGCCATGCAGGTCGCTTCAGCAAGGCGAGTGCCAGCAGGCTTTTCGCGCAGTTGGCTCGCTCGGCGCGTGCCACGTTCGACTCAACCGACGGCGGCTCGAGGCGTGGCGTGACAGCTTGTCAACGAAGAGCGCGCGTCTGAAGGTGCGTGCGATGTTGACGTGCGGCCCGCACGGGCGATGCTTTGCGGCAAAGCCGAATTCGGCCTGAACGAGGGAACATGGTGTCGTCGACCGCGCATTCGCCGGGCCCCGAAAACGTCGGTCTCGTGTTGTCGGGCGGGGGCGCCCGCGGCGCGTACGAAGTCGGCGTGCTGTCGGGCATCATGGAGGCGCTCCAGATGCGGGCCGACGAGCCCGCGCCGTTTCGGGTCGTGGCGGGCACTTCGGTGGGCGCCATCAACGGCGCGTGGGTGGTGAGCAACGCGCACCGCGGCGACCACGACATCGCCCGGCTCGAGCAAATGTGGCGTGACCTGCGCCTGGCCCACCACCTGCGGGTCGACTTGCTCGGCCTCGGAGGGTGGACGAGCCCCTTTCGCTTCTTGCGCCAACCGAAGAGCGGCGACTTGGCCGACCGGTTCGGCCGGTCGATTCTCGACCCGCGGGCGCTCGAAGAAATGGTCGAACGGTCGATCGACTGGCCGCGCTTGCACGACAACTTGGCGAAGGGCCGCGCGCACGCCTTCTTGGTCGCCGCGTTGCACATTGGCACCGGCGTCACCGCCATGTTCGCCGAGCTGGCGCCGGGGGCAGAATTTCGCCCCATGCGGCACCCCCGGCGGGTCGCGAAAATCGAACCCATTGGCGTCGAACACGTGCTCGCGTCGGCCGCGATACCCGCGCTGTTCCCCGCGCGGCGGGTGGGGCGCTCGTACTTCGTCGACGGCAGCCTGCGCTTCAACACGCCCATTGCTCCGGCCATTCGCGCCGGGGCGCAGAAGCTGGTCGTCATTACCCTGCGGCACGACCCGCCCGAAGCCCCCAGCATCGACGAGCCGGGCGCGTTCGCCGAGCAGTACCCGAGCCCCATTTTCTTGTTGGGCAAAATCTTCAACGCGCTCTTGCTCGACGCGGTGTCGTACGACCTGCAAATTCTCGAGCGGCTCAACCGGTTGATGGCGGTGCTCGACGTCACGCTCGAGCCCGAGGCCCGGGCCAAGGTGAATTCGGTGCTGGTCGATTCGCGCGGGCTCGCGTACCGCAACGTCGAGACGCTGACCTTCGAGCCGTCGGCCGACATTGGCGTGCTCGCGGGCGACCATTTGCGCCGCCACCTCACGGGGTGGAACTTGGGCCGCTTCTACGAATGGCTCTACGCCAAAGCCGCGAACGTGCGCGCCACGTGGGAAGCCGACCTCGCGTCGTACCTGCTGTTCGACGGCTCGTGGGCCGAGACGCTCATCGCGTTGGGGCGCCACGACGCGCTCGCCAAACGCGATGAAATTCGTGCGTTTTTTCGGCGCTGACCCCGCGCCAGGGGCCTTGAACGGTGCTACGCGCCGGGGGCATGAAACGAGTTTTGCGCGTGGTGGTGGTGGTGCTGGTGGTCGCGGTCGGGGCGGGGTGGTTTCTGTTGCTCGACAATGCGTCGCCCGGGCCCCACTACAGCGTCGACTTGGCCGAGGTGCGGCGCTTGGCCGACGCCGGCGCCGACGAATTGCCGTCTGACATTCGGGTCGAACGGGTCGCTTCGTTCGTCGCACCGAGCACTGGGGTGGCGGTGGGCACCGGCTTCGGTTCGGTCGAAATGACGGTGTATTCGTACCAGCTCGTCTACGCGTCGAAGCGCGTGCTCGTCGACACGGCCATGAGCGCCTCGACGACCAAAGAGGGCGGCGGCGAGCGCTTCGACGAAGCGGCGTTCGCGCGCGTGTCGGCGGCGATGCACGACGCCGACCGCATGGTCGTGACGCACGAACACTTCGACCACTTGGGGGGCCTCGGCGCGCAACCCGACGCCGCGGCGTTGCTTGAAAAAACCGTGCTCAGCGCCGAACAAGTGGGCGCGGTGGCCGAGCACATCAAGCCCGCGCCGTTTCCGTTCGACGCGCTCAAGTCGTACCAGCCGCTGGCGTATGACCGGCTCGCGGTGGTGGCGCCTGGCGTGGTGGTCATCAAGGCGGCGGGTCACACGCCCGGCAGCCAAATGGTGTTCGTCAAGCAGGCCGACGGCCAAGAATACCTCTTCGTCGGTGACGTGGCGTGGCACGCGGTCAACATCGAACAGCTCCGCCAGCGGGCCCGCTTGGTCGGTTTGATGATCGGCGAAGACCGCAATGGCGTGATGTCGCAACTGCTCGAGCTGCGCCGCCTGCAGCTGGCCGAACCGAAGCTCCACATCGTGCCGGGGCACGACGCGAAAGTCGTCGACGCGTTGGTCGCCGCCCACGCCTTGAACCGTGGCTTCGTCACACCGGCCGGTCAGTGACCCGGGCGCGCTCGCCCAGCCCTCGGCGCTCCGCGTCCCTGGCCGGCGGCACGTCGCTGGCGGTATGAGTGGCGTCATGCACAGCGTGAATCGGTCTCGAATCGGTGCGGCGGCGTTCGGTCTGTGGCTGTTGGTGAGCGTGAGCGGGTGTGCCCACTTCACCCCAGCGGGGCTGCGCCGTGCCGACCGAGCCCATTGGCGGCGCCTCGAGAACGCGCACTTGCGGCTCACCACGAGCCTAGACGACGTGAAGGCCGCCGAAGCCTTTCGAGCCCTCGAAGACGACATCACCATCGTTCGCGCGGCGCTCGGGGCGCACGGGCTCGGCAAGCAAGTCGAAGTCGTGGTGTTCGGCAGCAACAGCGAATTCGATTCGCTCTACAGCTTCACGCACGGTGAAGCCCTTGTTTCGACACCGAGCGAGCAACCCGAAAACCCGACGCTCTTGCTGCACGGAGATGTTTCGCAGTGGCTCACGCCCGACCAGCATTCGAGCAAAAAGACCAGTTCCATCGCCCGGCATGAGCTGACGCACGTGATTTCACGGCAGGCGTACCCAGTGCAGTCGCTGTGGTTCGGTGAGGGGCTCGCCGGCTATTTCGAACCCATCGTGCGCGACGCCGACCCCACCCAGGTGGTGCTCGGTGAAATACACCCTGAACATCTCCCCGCGTTGAGGCTCGCGGAGAAACAGGGTCGGCTCATGCCGGTCGCGCAATTGATTCGCGGCGACGACTGGCTCGACGCGCGCTTCTACCCAACGGCGTGGCTGTTCGTGCACTACTTGGCCAACGCCCAACCCACCGTGTTCGAGGCGTTTCTTTCGAGTGTCGCGACGGTCGTTACGACGAGGCGGTGGTGCACCTGCAGGCGAGCCTGCGCATGGAGCGCATTGATCAAGACCTCGCGGCCTACCTCAAAGAGGGGCGGTTTTACCCGACCCGCCGTCGCGTCGAGGCCATGCTGGAGCCGACAGTCGTGCCGCTGAGCGAGGTGTCATGGGGTTTGCTGAGGCTCCGGTTGTTGGCCATTGCCAAAGACGTTCCTGGAGCACTTGCCGCAGCCAACGACGTGCTCTCGCTCGACCCGACTTCGGAGACGACTCGGCGTTTCATGGTCACCCAGAGTGACTCGCGCGATCTCCAGGCCTTCGTCGGCGAGTGGCTCCAAGCAGTTCCAAACAGCGTCGCCGCGTGGGTACTGAAAGGCGCGCTGAGTGACGACCCGGCCGTGCAGGCCGAGGCCCAGCGTCGACAGGCCGAGGCCCCGCTCGATTGGAGAGTGCTCGACATGTTGGCGCTCGCTCTGGTGCGCCATGAGCGACCCGCGGCTGCGCACGCCCTGGTGCAACAGCATGCGCGTGACTCCCGAATGCTGGGCCCGACGCTCGAGATCGACGCGCTGGCGCTGGCCCGCTTGAACCAATGGGACGACGCCATTGCCGCCCAGCGCGCCGCCATCGAATGGGCCAAGCGCGCCGGCTTCCCCGCCGATGAGGCGTCGCTCACGAAGATGCTCAAGCACGAACAGCCCGGCCAGTAGCCCTCGGGTCAGGCGTCGCATTCAGCGGGTTCGTCGGCGAACTCGGCCGCTGAGCGCGCCGTCAAGGGTCGCCGGCCCACGACTGCCCATTGCCCAGTGGAGCCCCGTCGGCCTCACGGGGCTTGCTCGAGCGCCTCGCGGCGGCGGGCCGCGCCCACGTTGCCGGGGTCGAACCGCAGGCATTCTTCGACGGCGGCCTTCGCGGCGGCCACGTCTTTTCGCTGCATCGCCAAATCGGCCTCGAGCAAGAGCGCGCTGGGCGAGTAGGGCATCAGCGCCAACACGGCCTCGACTTCACGGCGGGCCTCGTCGAAGCGCTTGGCGGCCGCCGCCCGTTGGGCGAGCGCCAGGTGCGGCCGAACGAGCGTCTTCGTTTCAGGCGCATTCGCCAACTTCACGAGCGCCAAAGGCCCGCGGGCATCGCCCCACGACGTGAGCAGCATGGCCGCGAATTCGCGCACCACCACCGATTCGTCGCCGAGCCGCGCCGCCACCGCGTCGGCCGCGGTCTTGGCCTTCGCCGACGACAGCCCCGACAACGCGCGTGAACGCAGGTACGCGTCGTTCGCTCCGAGCAC
>JBGAIY010000451.1:0-6124 GCA_044225205.1 Myxococcaceae bacterium
GGCCGACACCAACTGCTGATTGTGGCGCGAGTTGGGCCACGGCAGCATCGGAGCCGAACTCCACTTGAAGCCGGGCACACTCGCTTCGGTGGTGACGAAATTCAACAGGCGGCGAACCCCAGGGAGCGGCGCTTTGGTGGCGATCGCCTGCTCGAGCGAAGGGCGAACTTCGATGCGACCCTTCTCGTCGAGCACGACATACGGCAGGTCGGCGGCGAGCGAGTCCACTCCCTGAAAGGGGCTGCTGCGGCGCACGGGCGCGAGCTTGGCCACTTCCAAGTGCAGCGGGGCCGCCTTCACCCGAGCGATCATGACTGGCTCCACAGACCGCGGCATCTTTCGGCAGACAGTGAGTGCATGCCCCTCAAATGCCCAGCGCCACAATTTGGACGAAGTCGGTCGTGCATGGGCAACAACGATGCAAGCCCGAGGCCGACACCGCCGCACACGGGTGCCTCGGCGGCGCTGTGCCGGCAGCACGCGCAACGCACCATTGACCAGACAATTCACCCTGACAATTTGAAGTGACAACCGACCACTGGGGTTCACACCAAGGGCTACCGAGTGCCCCACCGCTCGTCGCGTACGGTGACCAGTGCCCACGGCAAAATCCACTGCAGAAAGACGAGGGCGAAGGCCGCGTACAGCACCCCGTACATCCACCGAAAGCTGCGCTCGAAGCGAAGGTAATAGGCGGCCGAAAACACCGCGCCGAGGGCGAGCGCGACGAGCGCCCGAGTCAGCGAGCCGACGCTGGTGTCAAAGAGTCGGGGCAGCTCCATGAGTGCCACCGCCACCAGCACGAAGCGCAAGTTCGACACGAAGAACGTGACGATCGGCAGCACCCGGTTCTTTTCGCGGTACTTGGTGAACATGAAGCGGGCGAACGAGAACCCTTCGACGATGTAGCTGCGGTCCCACCGCAAGAACATGCGGGAGAGCTGGTGGTACGAGGTCGGCACGAGGGTGTGTACGATCGCCGAGCGCTGGTACACCGTGTCGAAGCCCTGCCGCAGCACGATGTTCGTCAGCGCCTGGTCTTCACCGTGGTTGACGGGGCGGCCCAAGAAGCGCTGATTTTCCCATTCTTCGAGGTAGGGCAAAATGGCGCTCCGCCGAAACGACGACAGCGCCCCCGGGCAACACGCGACCGCCCGGTACACCGACTGGGCGGCGCGGCCGAAGTCGAACGCGAGGGCGAACTGCACTTCGAGCATGCGGCTGATCACCGTGTCTCGGTTGAGCACCGCGACCCGGCCCGCCACCCCGCCGACCTTCGGGTCGGCCAAGAAGGGCGCCACCATTTCGTGAACGGTGTTCGGGTTGATTTCACTGTCAGAATCGATGGTGACGACAATGTCACCGGTGGCGGCCCGAAACCCGGCGACGAGCGCCGACCGCTTGCCCCGGTTGCCGATGAACCGAACCAGCCGCACCAACTCGGGGAACTCGCGACGCAGGTGCTGCATGTGAAAGAAGGTGTCGTCGCGCGAACCGTCGTCGACGACGATGACCTCCAACTTGTCTTTCGGGTAGGCGCAGGCCGCGACCGACCGAATGCTGCGCCCCACCATCGGCCCTTCGTTGAACGCCGGTATCACCACCGTCACCTTCGGCCACTCGGCTCCTTCGGGCGCCTTGAAGGGCTGGTAGCGCATCCACAGCAGGCTGAGGAGCGCGGTGTACACCGCTTGAATCAAGGCAATGGCGCCAATGGGGTGGGTGGCCATGGCCAGCGCGGTCGACGTGGTGCTGACGTTGGGCTCGGTGCTGAGCCACAACAAACTCACCACCGCGCCGACCATGGGCGCGGCCCCCGCGAACTTGCCGCCGAAGCGTCGCAGCGAGCTCATGACTTGGCGGCTCCCGACAAAATGCGGCGCAGCACGCCGTCGGGCAGCGAGTACGCTTCGGGTGAGGTCATGTCGCCGTGGGCGGTGAGCAGCTTCGTCTCGGCGAGCAAGCGCACCATGACGCTCGCCGCTTCTTGCGCCCGCCGTTTGAGCTCGGCCGGGCCCAAATGGGCGTTGAGGCCAGTCGCGGTGAATCGCTCCATGACCTGAGTCTCGCCCAATTGGCGCAGCTGCGAAACGGGCACCCGGTCGGCCCGGGCGAGTGCCCGCAACAACACGCCGGCCGACGTCTCGGCCTGGGCAATTTCTGACTCCACCCACACCCGCAACGGTGAGCCCCCGCGCTCTTCACGGGCAATGGCCTCCATCGCCCCTTGAATGCCCACCCGCACCGCGCCGAGCGCCCCCTGCCGGGCCCGGTCGCTGTCGTACAGCTCGAGCACCGACGTGCCAAGCCTGCGCAACAACAGGGGAACTCCGTGCGAAGCCTTCACCAGCGCGTCGAGCGCGTCGTCTTCGAAGCGAATGCCTTGGCGGGCGCCCAACCCGCGCATCATGGCATGGGCCGCGTCGTCTTCGAGGGCCGGCACGCAAATCGACGAGAAGGCGCCCATCAACGACTGGCCGCCCAGCGTGGTCAACGGGGCCCACAACAACGGGTGCACCGCCGCGCACAACACCACGCCGACGGTCGTGCCCGAATGGGGAGACGTGGGCTCGGCGACCGCGCTGCGCAAACGCCCGGTCAACGTCGCCAGCACTTCGAGCGCCCGCTCGAGCTTGTCGGGCGCGGTCGTCAGCAGCTGTTCTACTTCGTCGAGCACGAGCAACATGGGCGGTGGCGGCGTGCCGCTCGAGGTGCCACAGGCCCGGGTCAACGCGCTGACCCACTCGCCCAGGGCCGGGGCGTCGATGGCGCCTTGCGGCACCGGGGGCAGCGTCGCCGCGGGGTACAACGAGGTCGCCGACTCGGCCAACCGCATCACCAGCGTGCGCAAAATGGCGTCGACCGCGACCGCCGGCGTCTCGCCGTACAGCACCTCGTGGTGAAAGCCCGCCAAGTCGACGTAGGCCGACGGGCCCGACGTGCGCCGCGCCACTTCGAGCGCGAGCGACGACTTGCCGAACCGCCGCAGCCCAGTCACCACGACCCAGTTGCCCGCGCGCGACTCGGTCAGCAAGCCCGCGACCAAGCGTTCGCGGTTCCAAAATTGGCTCGAGCTGCGCACCGGGCCGCGCACTTCGAACGGGTTGCCGCGCAAGGTCGTCGCTTCGACCAGGTCGAGCAGGTCTTCGTCGCGGGTCGCCCACGCGAGTCGTGAAATGGCGAGCGGCAGCACCTGCACGGCGCGGGTGCCTCCGCGGGCGGCCCAGTCGAGCGTGGCGCGCACGGCCCCGACGTCGGGTATCGCCGTGTCGGCGTGCAGCAAGAACACCACCCGCGCGTCTTCGCGCAGCGCCACCCCCGCCGCGTGGTTCACGTCGGCTTCGCGCAGCGCGTTCGCCCCAGGCGCCAGCACCGCGCACGCGCCCGCGCCCCACCTTTCCCACGCGGGGGTCTTGGGCAACTCCAGCACCAAGGTGTCATTGCGGGAGGGAAAGAGCAGGCGCCACGAGCTGCGCGTCACCACCAAGTTGAGCCCCTGCAGGTGTTCGCGCACCGTCTTCATGGGGCCGGCGAAGACCTTGCGCGCCCGCCGCAGCCGCAACAGCCACAACACCGCCAACGTCAACGCGCCGAGCGCCACCCCGCCCGCCACCGACAAGCGGCGGTGCCGCAGCCAGCCCTCTTGCAGCGTCGCCAGCGCGTCGCAGTCGTAGTTCGAACCCGGCTCGGCTTCGCTGCACGCCTGGCACCGCGCGGGCGAGAGACCCAGCACTTCGCACCCCGACGTCTGGTTGAGCACGTGGGCGGCCCATGCAGGGTACGACTCGGCCTGTCGCAATTTCGCCAATTCTTGAGGGCGGGTGGCGGTCGAATCGAGCCGCCACGGCGACGCGGTGACCGTCTCGCCCATGCCCTTGGCCACGGCGCCCAGCGCGACGAGCGACTGTTCGAACCCGGGGCCGGTGCCCTGGCGCGCATCGCACGCGTCGCGCAGCTTCGCGACCGCCGTGTCACTCTCGCTCGCGTCGACCCGCACCATTTCGACCAGGGTCGGCGGGTGGCTGAACGCGTCACCAATGGTGATGGTCGCCCCAGACCACAACAGCGACGTCACCCGCTGGCACACTTCGAGCTCGGCCGGAGCGTCGGGGGCCGCGGGGTTCGAGCCCCACTGCGAAATGACCCGCAGCGCTTCGGGCTGGTCGATTGAACAACGCTTCACTTCGAGGTGCTGCAGCGCCTTGGCCGCGCGCCCGCACCGGTCGACCGCGTCGCCCTCTTTGACGAAGTTGGCGAACGAGTCGACGAGCGGCAAGGTGCGCGCATCGAGCGCGGTCGGCGCCGGCAAGTGCGCCGCGGCCCACGCCCGGTACGACGCGCTGCCTTCGGCGTCGGCCAAGTAGCAGAGAAACAGTTTGCTGCGGGCCGCGGCCGACAACTCGGCCAACGACGCCTGGCCCTTTTCTTTACGACTCACGGGGAAGTCTTGGAGCCACGCCCGCACCGTGTCGGACCCCAGCGTGCCACACGGCGTCGCCCACATTTCTTCGATGCGCCGGCGAATGATCAATGGCCCGGTCGTGTCGAGCAACTCGACCAGCTGCCGCGCCCGCACGCACTCCCGCGGAGCGACGCGTTCGTCGCAGTCGGAGAACTCCAAGAACGCCAACGTCATTTTCAGCGCCGCCGACAGCGGTGGCCCCGCCGGCCCCGGAGGCTCCGGGTGCTCTCCGTGCGCTTCGACCATGAAGGCCTCGGGCAATGGCGGCGCTCCCGGCCCCGAATGCGCTGCCAGGTGTTCGGCGCGGTCAGCTTGAAGGCCTCAATCAACAACCGGCGGTTCCACAACGGGGCGCCGCCGCGCACCAGGTGGGCGAACCGGCGCTCGAGTTCTGACGTGCCCACGACTCGGGGCAACACGTCGGAGACGCCGGTCGCGTAGTCGTCGAGCTGGGCCACGCCTTTCGCCACCCCCGCCCAGACGGCCAGGAGCCGCTGCAGCGAGGCCTGAACGTCACCACTCACGCAGCCGTTGACGCCGCGCACGCTGCCCTCGAGCAGGCCCTTCGCGAAGGCGGCCGCCTCTTCGCACTGTTGCTCTTTGGCCGCGACACAAGCGTCGAGCTTCGCGCTCGACGCGAGGCTGCGCTCTTTCGCGTCGCCCAGCTCGTTTTCGCAACGTTCTCGAGCACTTGAAAGCGAGCGAGCATTGTCGGTACAGGTCGAGAGCATGCGTTGGCTCGCCGCCAAACGCTGCTCGACTTCGACGCACGACGCGCCGGCGTCGGCAGCCGCCAAGGCACTCGTCGACAACAACAACAGCCCCAACCCGAGAACAGACTTCATCGCGTAGTGGCGGCATACCAAGTGCTTCAAGAAGTGGTAGGGAGGAGTTGGGTGTTTTCTCGTCTCTCTCCCGCCGTACGCCGGGGCCTGCAGTCAGGCCTGACGGTCGTCTTCATGTTGGCGATCGCCACGGTGCCCTCGCGGCTGCAGGTCGCCATGCGCGGCCACGGCGGCCTCCTCGACAAGGGGCTGCGCCTGGTCACCGGAGCCACGCTCGACTTGTCGGCCGCCATCGGCGTGTTCGTCTTCTTCGTGCTGGTGCTGACGGCCGTGTCGTTGGCGATACCCCCGTTTCGGCGCTCGGCGTTTTGGCAGCACCTCGGCGCCCCGCTGCTCACGGTGCCGGTGGGCTTTGGGCTGTATTTGCTGGCGATCACCGCGCAAGAAGTGAAAGCCGAACGGGGCGCTTTCCCCACGATGTTCGACTTGGCCGAAGGCAGCAACGCGTCGTTCGTCGCCGGTTCGGTGCAGTACATTCAGTTGCCGCACATTTGGGTGCCGTTCGTCGTCGGTGGGGCCTTGGTGCTGGTGACTTTGGTCTTTTCGTTGCGGCGGCGGCTGCGCGACGGTTCGCTCGTGTCGTGGCGGGGGTGGTCGGCGGGCTTCGTCGCGGCGCTCGCGTTCGGGTGCCTCGCGGCTCCCGCGGTGGCGTCGGTTCAGGCCAAGGTCTCGAACCGCGCGAGCCCCGCGTTCTTGGGAGACCCGCTGACCGGCATCGTCGAGAGCTCGTTCGACATGGTTCGGCACCGCAGCGCGGCCACCCCCCGCGAGTTGATCGAACAGATCGAGCTGCCCGCCGGCCTCGAAGTCGTGGGGG
>JBGAIY010000452.1:0-6047 GCA_044225205.1 Myxococcaceae bacterium
CTCACCGACGGCGCGTCTTTCACGTCGCGAAACGGAAAGACCTGCGATTGAACCGCGCGCTGACGCCGGTCGTCGATGTTGAGGTACCACGTCACCCGGCCCTCGGGCTTCACGAGGCCCGGCAGCTCGAACCACATCTTCAACAGCGGTACGTGCAGCCCCAATTCGCGCGCCGTTGAGTGCTGGGCTTTGCGGCCCGCACGGGCCTCGAGCTCGGCCTCGACGGCCTGTTCGAGCGCGGCCCACGCTGGGGTCTTCTGGGCGTATTTGCCGAGCCGCTTGAGCTTGTAGCGCAGCGACCAGTCGTCTTGGTCGAGCTTCGCTCGGGCCAGCTCGGCCAACAGGGCGTCGTACGAGGCCTCGCTGCCGTCGTGCGCCAACGCGGCGTCGACCACGAGCGGAGCAGCCTGAGCGACGGCTCCCGCTTGGCACGCGGCCAACAGCCAGGGCGTCTGAAACAGCTTCAGCGTCGCCCGAAACGCCGTGTCTCCGATGGAATACTGCCGCCCCGCTTTGCTCAACGCGACAATGGTTTGGGCCCAGTGGTCGGCGCGTTCAGCCTCCTCGTCGGGAGCGGCCCGCATGGCTTCGCGCACGAAGGCGGTCGCGAACGTCAACTTGGTTTCTCTCGCCAAATGATCAAGCACCTGCTCACGCAATTCGGGTGGCAACTTCTGGTTTCGGCGCAGCTGAAGACCTTTGAGCACATCGGCGACGCTGCGCTGCTTGGTGGCACCCATTCGAGAAACGCAGCCTAAACATTTCGGGGCGACTGCGCTCTCGAGTGCCCGGCGCGGTGCTCACCTTTTCGCCGCGCCCAACCGGCCGAGCAGTGCCAACAATTCGGCTTGAGACACGTCGACCTGCTCGACGACGCGGCCCCACAACTCGATGACCGGCACCGAACGGCCGGGCCCGCGCTCGCGCTGCAATTGCGCGAGGGTGGCGAGTACGACGCGCTCGAGCCGATTGAGGCCGTCGCGCACGTCGGGCAGCGCTTCGCCCGGTGCTCCCACGGGCCTGCGGGCCGGCCGCCGGCGTCGCGACGCCACGGCGTTACGCTTTCGGCAACGTCACGCCCAGCTGGCCCATGTACTTGCCACCACGGTCTCGGTAGCTCGTTTCACACAGCTCGTCAGACTGAAAGAACAGCATCTGGGCGACCCCTTCGTTGGCGTAGATGCGGGCCGGCAGCGGGGTGGTGTTCGAAAATTCGAGCGTGACGTGCCCTTCCCACTCGGGTTCGAGGGGCGTCACGTTCACGATGATGCCGCAGCGCGCGTAGGTCGACTTGCCCAGGCAAACGACGAGCGTGTCGCGTGGCACTCGAAAGAACTCAACGGTGCGCGCGAGCGCGAACGAGTTGGGAGGAATGATGCATTCGGGCCCTTTGATGTCGACGAAGCTGCGCGGGTCGAACGACTTCGGGTCGACGATGGTCGAATTGATGTTGGTGAACACCTTGAACTCGTCGGCACAGCGCACGTCGTAGCCGTAGCTCGACGTACCGAACGACACGGCTTTTCGGCCCTGGTACTCGCGCACGAGGTGCGGCTCGAAAGGCTCAATCATCTTGTGCTCGATGGCCATTCGGCGAATCCACTTGTCGGGCTTGATGCTCATGCGGGTTGCTCCTCTACGGGCGGGTCAAACGCGCGCCGACCTTGCCTCAAAATGGGCTGGAGGGCGATGCCTACCTCGTCGGCGCATTCAAACGGGCTCGCCAACGAAACGCGCGAGCGAATACGGTACAGCCCCATGAAAAACCACCTGATCGCGTTACCGGCCCCTATTTGGCGTTTCTGGCGAGCGACGGGCCGAAGAAGTTCAACGGTTGGTACGCGCCGCTGGCCAAGGCCGGCCGAGCGACCATGAAAGTGCGATTCTTGGTGTACAAACCGACGTTTGCGGGTGAGCCCATGACGCTGGCGGCGCTGCTCGACGCGCGAATGAATGCCGAAGAAGACCCGCAGTTCGAGCGTCACGTCAAACAGGTGGGCAACCCCGACGGAGCGATGGACGTGTTCGACACCGTCGACGGCGTCGAGAACCGCCAGAACCTCGAACACAAGGTACCGATCGCGTGCTTCGACGGAGAAGGCGCGCTCGTGCTCGACACGTCGACCCCGCAGTGCGCGGTGCTGCAGTACGACGAAGAGGGCAAGTTCGTTCGCTTGTCTGCTTCGTTCGACCAGTTCGTGAATGCCCTGGTGAAGAAAAAGCCACCCGAACCCGACGAAGAAGAAGAGAACGCCTCCGACGCCAGCGACGTGGGCGACGACGACGAGTAAAACGACCAGGTGCCGCCCGCGACGCCCGTCGAGCCCGCCGAACCCATTGACGAGTCGTTTCTCGCCGCGCTCGGGGTGCACCGGCTCGAGGTACCCGTGCCGTTCATCGAAGCGGGTGGGCCGGCCAACGTCTACGCGCTCGAGAACGAAGACTCGACCTGGTCGTTGTTCGACACCGGCGTGTCGACGAGTGACGCCCTGTCGGCCCTTCACGCCCAAGCTTCGACGCGCGGCATCGACTTGCGCCGAGTCTCGCGCATCATCATCAGCCACGGCCACGTCGACCACTACGGCAACGCCCAGCACTTCGCCGAGCTGAGCACGCTCAACCCGCACATTTTCGTACACCGGTTCGACCTCGAAAAAGTGTGTGGCGATGGGCGCTGGTTCATCGAACTCGAGCGCCACCAGGCGTACTACCTGAAGCTCGGAGTGCCCCCGGCGCTGCTGCGCACGATGATCGACGGCACCAAAGGCGCGGCCCGGTACGCGCGCCAGGTCGACCGCCACCGGGTTCACCCCATCGAACCGGGCGAGCGCCTGCATTTCAAACGGCTCGACCTCGACGTGCTGCACTGCCCAGGGCACACCCCAGGGCTCATCTGCCTCCACGCGCCGGCGCAGCGCCTGCTGTTCGCCGACGACCACGTCTTGGCGAGGGTCTCTCCCAACCCGCTGCTCGACTTGTCGCAAGGTGAGGGCGAGACGAAATTCTTGGCGCTCGTGCGGTACCTCGAGGGCGCTCGCACAGTGCACGCGCTCGACCTCCACGCGGTGCTGCCGGGCCATGGGCCGGCGTTTCGTCACCACCGTGAATTGCTCGACGGGCTCTTCGCGTTTTACGAGCGGCGCCAAGAAAAGCTGGTGGCTCGCCTGCGCGAAGGTGAGGCGTCGGCGTACACCTTGCTCGACACGCTCTTCGCCCGCCGTGACGACCGGCGTCTGCACCTGATGCTTTCAGAAGTATTGGGCAACCTCGAGGTCCTCGAGCAACAGGGGCGTATCGAGCGCACCCTGCGCGACAACGTCTTCCACTTCGCGGCTTCTGGCCACCACCACTGAACGAATACAGCGGCCCTTCAGCCAGGCACACCGCAACGCCGGGTAGCTGGTGACTTCTCGAAAAAATTACCCAGCGACGACCCGCCAAAGGTCTGACGCACCCACCGCCAAACCCTCGATGATCGGTCACGAACCCGTCACTGACGGTCTGTCAAACGGCTGGCCCGCCCATTGCTCAATGAGCCCTCAGGGGAAACGCAATGGGAATCGTCGAAGTCGTCGCTCAGCAAGAATTGCGAAAGTTGCGGCAAGAGCTCGAGCAGCTCCGTCGTGAAAACGAGCGGCTCTCTGGCTTGGCGTACCGTGACGCGCTGACCGGCCTTCGCAACCGTCGCTTCTTCAGCGAGCGCTTGGGCGAAGAGCTGTGCCGCTTGCACCGCGGGCGCAAGACCGGCCTGTCGGTCATTTGCATCGACGTGAACGACTTCAAAGTGGTGAACGACACGCTGGGTCACGCGGCGGGAGACGCGGCGCTGGTGGCGGTGGGCCGGTTGCTCGAATCGCTCACCCGGGGCAGCGACCTGGTCTGCCGCATCGGAGGAGACGAATTCGCGGTGTTGTTGCCCGACACCGAAGCGCTGCCGGCCCAAAGGGTCGTCGAACGCATTCGGGCGCACGTCGGGAGCCTGGTGAAGGTGGGCCTCGGCCGCGTGCCACTGTCGTTGGGGCTCGCCAGCTTCGAAGAAGGCGACGACGAGCTGCGGTTGCTCAGCCGAGCCGACGAAGAAATGTACGCCGACAAACGAGCGGCGAGCGAAGCAAAAGACTTTTCGGAGGCTGCGTGAACGGACTCCTGTGACGCGTTGAGGGGCGCAGTCACACGAGGGGGAGCGAGATCACGAGAGGGCGGCGTGGAGGCGAACAGGCTCATCACCTGTTCGCCTTTTTGTTGCGCTGATCAGCCGAAATGCATGTGGGTCAACAGGCGCCACCGCCGCTGAACAGCGTCAGTGCGTTGAACTCAAAGGGCTCAAATTTCAAGGAAACTCAAGGGGTTTCCCGGGCGATAAGAATTCAAGCATTCCATTTCTTCGTTCGGAGAACCCATGAGCATCAAATTTCCAACAGCGCACCCGTCGCATGGTGCACGAATCGCCGAACGGTTGAACGCTCACCGCGAGCACACGCACCGACGGGCCGACGGCCACAGCCAGGCCGACTCATTTCAACGCCGGGCGGCGTCGGGCCCTGAGCTGGGCGGCGGCGGCGGCGGCATTGGCGAGCGCCCAACCGACAACTCGAGTCAGCTGATACCACTCGCCAATTCTCGCGCGCCTCAGGCACTCGACGCGTCGGTGCTGGCGGCGATACCCGAAGACCTTCGCGGTGGCATGCGCAACGGCGTGCCCGTGATTCGGGTCTACAACAAGGCCGATGTGGCGCGCGTGCCCGAAGCGGTGTGGCAGTTCATCGCCGACCGTGGCGTGTACCGGCAGAACTCGGGCGGCTTGAGCAAAATGAGCGCCGACGACGTCAAGCAAGGCCTGCTCTACAGCCTCGATTCGCCAAAGGGGCAAACGAATTACTACCTGGGCGTGGCACTCGAACAAATGCCGCACGACGAACGCGTCGCGAAAGCATCGGGCGCGAAGTTTTCTGACGCCCAGGTGCGCGACGCCATTGCCACGGTTCGCCGAGAGAACCCCAACATCACCGACGCCGAAGTCAATGTGCTGGCGTGGAGAAACGGCGTCTCGAACGACCAGCTCAACCGTGTTCGCGCGAGCACCGACTCGGGAACGACGGAGGTCTCGAACGACCGGGGCGTCTCGAAGTGGTTCGACACCCAAGTGTTGCAAGCCATGCGAGACGCGACCATCGACGGCCCGCTCACCAAAGACCAGCTCCACGGCTTGGCCGGGCAATACGCGGTGCCCGACGACCAGTTCGAGCGCGTGTACGCGCAGTTCGCCAAGGGCTGATCAGAAGCAGCACATCAACGGGCGGGTTTGGTTGCACCACGAACTGCCCGAGACGTACCCGGCCGGCGTGACGCGGTAGCCCCCGTAGTAGCTGGTGCTCGAGGTGTTCGACGACCACCCGTAGCAGTCGTCTCCACCGTTCGCTCCACGCGCTGCGCTGGGTATGCCGAGTACCGTGTTCGCGCCGTTCACGTCGACGCTGTGGTCGACCCACGCTCCGCTGCCGGGCACCGAAATGGTCGACTGCGCGCGCACGAATTCGGCGGCGTGGCAAAAGTGCGAACCGGGAAATTCGGCGGCGCAGTGGCTGTGCATGGCCGCGCGGCCGCCGGGGTTGCCGTCGGTAACCCAACTGGTGATGCCCGCCACCGCGGTTCGAGACGCACCGTTGCAGCACGACAAGGGCCGCGGTTGGTTGCACCACGAGCTGCCCGACACGTAGCCCGCGGGCGTGACCCGGTAGCCGCCGTAGTAGCTCGTGCTCGAGGTATTCGACGTCCACCCGTAGCAGTTGTCGCCACCGTTGGCGTTGCGGCCCGCTCCGGCTGAACCTTGCACCGTGAACGAACCGGTCATGGTGACGCTCGAGTCAACCCACGCACCTGACGCCGGAGCCACCGACGTCACGTTCGACAGAATGAACTCGGAGGCGTGGCAGAAATGCGAACCGGGGTACTCGGCCTGACACAGCGCATGCATGGCTCCGTAACCGCCGCTGTTGCCTTGGGTGGTGGCCACGGTGAACCCGACAAAGCCGAAGCCGTCTTCCCAC